>JAKBBN010000108.1 GCA_021808485.1 Planctomycetota bacterium
GGAAGAGGACAGATCCACGGCACATGCTTGTAGAAAGGGTTGCGGAGAGAGGTTACCGTGGATGATGATGGTAGCTCGCCTGTCGGTGAGCTCTTCGCCGTTTCGGATCCGGCGAAAGGCCTGCAGATGGCGCGCCAATGCAGGATGAATGTTGACCGGCTCAGGCTGTCGCCAGTGATGCCAGGCGTGTTTGGCATAAAAAATAGCGCCGCAATAGAGGCGGTGCTTCGATATTGTCAGTCATTAAGGAATCATTAGTGAAACCGAATCGTGAAAACATTTCCAACATGCAGAATAAAAAGCCGCGGAGTGCGGGCATTTCCCTGCTCATATATGATCGCATGTTGCATCCTGAACTTGTGTCCACGGATACCAGCCGCGTGCGGCCCCTGGGCGAATTTGACGTTCGCATGTGGCTGCTGGCGGGTGGCGGGCACATGGTTGCGGTTTCCGGTCCGCATACACTTTGCGAACTTGCCTGTTTTCCCAACAAACTGCTCCCCGATCGCGGGCTAATTGAACGTCTGCCCTGCAAAGGCGACAAGCAATATGACCTGCCGATGGGCGAACGGCATCATTATTACCTTGCGCTGAATGAAGAACATGTCACCGATGCTTTGTTCGAAAATTCCGTGACTGAACTTCTGCGAATTGCATCCGAACAGGATGGACTGGTCTCCCAGCGCCGTAATGAACTGGGCAATCTGGAATACCTTTCTGTTCTGGTTGCGCAATTGCATCGCCGGGCGGTTCACGTGGAGGGCTTCCATCTGCTGGGTGATGCCCGGGTTCTGGTGCGTACACAGTCCATTATTGAACCCAGCGGCCGCTGAGTGTCCGCGATGTCGCGTTGCGATGCCGGGTGACCGGCGGCTGGAACGTGTTGAAACCGCGCAAGCGAAGTTTGCACATGTCCGCCGCGCTGCGGCGCCGGCGATGAATTTGTCATACCTTATATTTGGGAAATAAATCATATGTCATCGGAAAATACAGGCCGCGAACTGGGCCTGAATCTGGATTTGAAATTTGATGCCGCCGGTCTTGTCACCGCTGTTACCGTGGATGCGGATACGAATGAAGTTCTGATGGTTGCCTTCATGAACCGCGAAGCGCTGACCCGTACCCTTACCACCGGCAAAGCGACCTATTGGAGCCGTTCGCGCAATAAATTCTGGGTAAAAGGCGAAGAGAGCGGCCACACGCAGCAGGTACAGGAAGTACTGATTGATTGTGATCAGGATGCCCTGGTGGTGAAAGTACGCCAAAAAGGAGCGGCCTGCCACAATGGCTATCGTTCCTGCTTTTATCGCCGGGTGAAAACGGGCCCTGGTGAGCCCGCGCTGGAGTTTTCCGCCCAGCGTGAAGTGGACCCGGCGGCAATTTATAAAAAGTGACGGCCCGCCCGCCGGAACCCGTTAATACCGCGGGCGGCGATCGATCCGGGCTTGTGGCCGGCCCTTGCCGCAAACCGTCCGGGCCGGTATTTTCAGAACATTGCCGCCCGGCTGTTGCCTGTTGCGGCGTAAAGACCGGAGTATCCACATGCAGGAATCACAGAATTCAGCTTTCTTAAACGGCACACAAAAAACCACTGTGTATGCCCCCGGCACGCAAGTCCGTGTCACCCAGCAGATCGCACATCGCTCGCATGTGTATCCGATTACGGTCAGCGGCACAGTGCTTCGCCAGGAAAGGCAGGAATCCGGAAGCTGGTACGCCGGCAATAAGGGACACCGCCTTTGGCTGGACCGTTTGATTATTGAACGTGACGATGGCGAAAAAGTGGTGCTGAACCTTGATGAGTATACCCATATAACCGTGATTGACGGCAAGGAACCGACGCCCGGTTCAGCTCCGATGGTGACGCCGAATATTGACCGGGCCGGATCACTGACCTGAATCATCAATCCGGATGTTCGCATACCGGGGGCGGCGCAGCGTGCTTATTTGACCGCGCCAAATGCCGCAAAACAGGCGTTTTTGTGCAGGATTTCCGGGTTTTTGAATCCGGCGGCCTGCATCCGGCCGATTTGCCAAAGCAGCGGACGCGGCGAATCTTCCTGCTCAATATAGGCAAAGACATGGTTACGGTAGGCGTCACCCTCCGGTCCGCCGCCTTTCAAGCCCGCCAGATACCGACCGTACCGCTCGCGCATGAGTGCGTCCAGAGCGACTTCATGAATAATAAGATCGAAAATCCAGAATGAACCTCCGGGCCGCAGCGCCGCATGCACTTTCCGGAAAAGTGTATCCCATTCCAAATCATCGCGAAGATGGTGAAGCGTGGATGTGGCCAGCACTATATCAAAATTTTCAACGCCGAAATCCGCGGAAAGCATGTCGCTTTGAATGGGGGTAATCCGGCCGGTGGTGCGCGGGCGGATCCGCTGCACGGCACGGTCCAGCATGGGGCGGCTTAAATCAAGCAGGGTGCAATCCAGCGGCGAAATTCGGTCCAGTATTTTCAAGGTATAATTTCCCGCACCGCAGCCGATATCCAGCACACTTGCCGCGCGCGGCGTGACGGCCGTTGCGGCCAGTGCAATTAATTCCATGCATAACACGGCGTCCATCGTCGCGGTCTGGCCGGTTTCCAGATTGCTGAACCGTTCAACATCTTTGTCGAAGCGGGCGCGGATCTCATCAAGTGTTGATTTCAAGGCCTGCAACTCCATTTTTACACACGCTCCGGCCGGTTGTCCGGCGGCGGGGCGGACGGTTGTTGCGGCGAAACGGGATCAAAATCCTCCGCCACGATTACCTTGGCGCGCGGACGGGAGAGTGTCAAGGCCATGCCGGAAAGCAGCAACAGCGAGCCAAGCAAAAACCAGGGGCTTGGCAGGCGGTGATGAATCAGTGCTTCCCATATCAGCGTGAGCGGATAGGCCGCATTGGTGAACGTGCTGACACGCGATGGCGGCTGGCGCATCATGGACCAGTTGAACAGGAAAAACACCAGCACCGCGATTACCACGCTCAAATAAAACAGTCCGATCCAGGATATCCAGAGTATGTGCGCCCAATGAACTGAAAAGCTGTCCGCGCCGACCAGCGGTATGGAAATCGCCGTCCCCGCCAGAAACACCCAGAACTGCGTCGCCAGGCTGCCGTATCGGGCGTTGAGCGGCCGGGAAAAAACAAGGTATCCCGACCAGGTCAATGCGGCCAGCAACAGCAGCAGGTCGCCGCGGAAATATCGTCCGCGAAGTTGCAGGCCGGAATGAATTAGAATCGCCACCACCCCGGCTGAGGCCAGCACTGCGGCCAGAACGATTCTAATGCTCCATTTCTCCACGCCAATCAGGCAGACCATCAGCGTTACAAGTACCGGTGTGCTGGAATAAAACATGGCCGAATGCGACGGATTGGCCAGCCCCACACCGCCCCAGAAGGCGAACTGATTAATCGGCACGCACACGAGCCCCAGGAGAATCACGCGAAGAAAGTCGGAACGCCGGAGTCGGGGCAGTTTCCGCCGGCTTGCCAGCATCGCTCCCAGCAGCGCGCTGGCAATGGCAAAACGCAGGACGCCGCCCAGAATCGGCGGGAACGACCGCACCGCCGCCTGAACGGCAATGGGAGTAAAAGAGGCCAAAATGGTGATCAGGAGCAATACGCCGATGTCCGCGGGCCGGGCGTCGCGGAACGTCGGTTCATTGCCGGAAACGCCGGCAGGCTGGTTGTCAGAACGTGTCCCGGCCAATCGTGCCTTCCAATTTTTTCAGATAATCCGCGGATTGCACGTACTGCAATTGTGCTTCCGCCGTCTTTAAGCGATCCGCCAGATTCAGCCGCGCCGCCAGGGCATCGTCACAGAACTGATCGATGGCGTTGCGGACATATTCCGCATGGCGGCGGTACAGCGCGATGTCGCAGTTCTGCTTGTTTCGCAGCCGCTGATGGTACCATTCACTTTTCAGCAGGCTGTCCAGTGTGAACATGGCGCGAATGTCGGGGTGGTGCGCATTTTTGCCCTCGTAGTTTCCTCCGGCCATGATATGCAGCAGCGCCTTGAGCGGCGGGCAGGCCATATCCACCGAGCCGTCCTCAAAATACTGCATGGCCACCCTTTGCTGGGTTTCGGCGATGTTCAGCACGCCGTCCACAAAAGTGTCCATATTCTGAAGTTCCGGCTTGAGCATCAGCGGATCAAAAATGCGGGCCGGATTGTCAAATATTCTTCCCAGGAATGTGCGCATGAACCTGGCGGTCACCCGGTAGCCCAGCCGGCTTGCCGGAACATGGACGCCATTGTGCGTAAAATCTTCCAGCTTCTCCAGAAAGCCGCCGGCGATAAGGAATTGCGGATCGCGTTCGGCCGGGCCCAGTCGGCACCAGAGTTCCGGAATAAGCAGGCTGATGTCGTGGCCCATTTTATAGTGCGGGCCTACATGGCCCGCGGCCGTGGAAAAGCCAGCCAAACCGGTCAATATATAGCTGACCAGCGCGGCGTTAAGGTCCGCCGTGGTAATCAAGGCGTTAAACGGGCCTTTTGTCAACGCGCCTTCTGAACCGGCGCCCGTGGTGGAGGGGCTTTTGCCGGTCAGGCTGGATATGAAATCCATGAAAAGTTCGGGCAATTCCTGATAATGGATGGGGCTGAAAACCGCCAACGACCGTATGCCCGCTGCCGCGTCGGGCGGATTGTTTCTCCGGCCGAGCAAAACGGCGTCAACGGGAAAGGCCACCGGCACTTCCGGCGGAATCATTCTCGTCAGGCGATATGCCATGCCGGCGACATATGTATCTCGCGGGTTGGCCAGGTCCGGCCGATATTGCAGATACCGCGGATTTTTTGTGCGTTCACCGTTGACAATGCGCGGATGCGCCGACGCCACGACGTACCCGGCTCCTTTTTTTGCCGCAGCCAGCAGCAGGTTGCGCATGGGAGGCGTATAGGCGTCAAATTCCACCGCGTTGTCCACGATGCCCTGCGCCTGCCGGGCGGTCAGCGGTTCAAAATTGGATATGAAATTGTCCGCGCCGGCGATATCCGCCTCCGTCTGTCGGTCCAATCCCGGAATGACCGCATCGTCAGGCCGTTGGAACAGCCGCGTTTCGCAATTCACGACGATTTTGACGGACGGGCCTCCGGCGGTCTGCGGCCGGGTGGATAGCTGTCCGGCGGGAACAACGATGGACGCGGAGATGTCATCTTCCATCTGTACTTTGGCCGCGGGGAAAAAATCCTGCCGCACCTTGAATGTATTCCATGCGCCGTTGGGCAATAGACCCACGCGCAAATAGGTTCCGGCGGCCTTGCGATCGTCCATTTTTAATTCATGACCCGGTTCGCCGTTGATAATGTCCACGGAAAAGTGCGATCGCCAGTCCTCGCCCCATTCCGGCTTGTACAATCGTTTGATGAGAAAAACCAGGGCCAGAATATCGCTCGGAATGGAGGTCAGCCAGTGGTTGTATTCCTCCGAATATTCATTGGACGGCGTGAGCATTTTAATGACACTGCCCAAAGACCGCGTCGGGCCTAAAATGGGGCGGCTGGGCGTGTGGGCGTAGTGCGCCGGCACATGGCCGGTCTTCCAGCGTGCGGAATGATCTTTATCAAGCACCGCCTGCACCTGATCCATGTCCTGTTTTAAATTGGACACATAAATGGGGCCGAAGATCATATAATCCGATATGCTCTTGCTGATCTCGCTTTTGCCGCCGCCGCTAACCGTGCATGGCTTGTGGCAAAATACGCCTCTGGCCGCGGTGACCACAATGCGGAACCGTTTTGACCCCGGATGTTTGTGCAAAAAAAGCTTCTGGCCCGACGGGGTAAGATACACCTTGTCCGCCAGCAGCGGCACGGACCGCGGCCGACCGTCCAACTCCCAGGTGATTTGGGCGGAATGCAGGTCCATGTGGGCGTTTTCCGGGATGTAAAGCACCTCCGGAAACTGCCGGTCAATGCCGTAGCCGTCCGGCTGGATATCCATCAGCGGACCGTAGGTTTTCGCCACATCGGCAAACGTGCGGCCGTCGGAGTATTTTTCATGCGGGGTGAATTCCGTTCCCAGGCTGTAGCTGGGAAACGCCACCGCTCCGCCCGCATGTTCTTCTTCCGCATTGCCCAGCAGATTCGCGGCAAAACTGATTTGCGTTTTCACTTCTTTTTTGCAGTATCCGTAGTAATTGTCCGCGATCAATGTCACCATGACACCCTGCGGACCGCGGCACGTCAGTTTAAATGGCGTGCCGCTGTTATACGTTTCGTCCGGTGATTTCCAGCACATGCCGTCGCGCCGCTGCCGGGGCGTAGCGGTATCCCATGGCGGCAGTCCCAACTCTTTTTTGGCAAGCCGCGTCAGGTGGGGGGCCAGAATCACACAGCCGGTGTGCCCGGTCCAGCCCGCCACATCCAGACCCGCGTCATTTTCCGGCAGAACCGGATCACCGGCATTTCCGAAAATGGATTCCACAAAATCCAGATTGCTGACCAGTGAACCGGGGGCAAAAAAATGGATTTCCATCGTGCGTTGCGGGGTTACGCCGTAGACCGCCGGCACAACAATGGGCCGCAGCATAAGCGTGCAGAAAATGCCCGCCGTGGGATCTTTTTTTGCGGTGTACGGCAGTTGCAGCAGGTCCGCCGGGGGGTGAACGGCGTGATGAAACAGCCGGGCGTAAACGGCCGGCGGCACGGCGATTTTATCCGCCGGAACAGACAGGCCGCAGTCGGCAATATGGAATGTGCCCTGTGTGGTGCGGCGGTCGTTAGCCGGGTTATGCAGCACGCCGTTGGCGGCGCGATATGAATTCAGCAGGGCCGTGCTGAAGGAGTCCTCCCCCCTCGGTAGTGAAAGCTCGCGGGCCACTCCGGCGCGGTGCAGGCTCAAGCACCGGTCCGGCAGCCGCAGCGGGGCCTGGTTGGAAAACGGCCCAAGCATTTCCTTCAGGAACGTTTCAATGCGCCGGTCAATGGGACAGCGGTAGTCCTTAAGCAGGCGGTTTTTTTGCTGAAAATTGGCCAGCAGCCCGGAGGCAATCTCATCCAGTTCCGCTTCAAGAGGGCCGTTGCGGTCCGCGGGAAGTCCCAGCGCTTTCAGCCGCAGATAAATGTAACTGTCAAGGGAAGGATGGCCGGCGGCATTTTGGACCGACGGCAAACTCTGTTGGGTCATGATCAATACCTGCTCGCGATGCCCTCACGTTATTTGACAACCTTACAACTCGTCGCCGCCGGGGAACTATAGCCGCTTAATGTCGGCCGCTCAAGAGCCGTCCGTCGCAGCGGACGGCCGGCCCGCGCGCCGCGAGTCGGCCTGAACAATTAATGCCGGCTTACTGCGCCTGTTCGGACATGAGCATAAACAGCGGCACAAGTGCTCTGCCCTGATTCACGGTATCTTCCAACGTGGCCATTGGAAGATACAATTTTATCCGTAAACGGCTGCCTTGTGCGCTGCTGCTTGCCACCATGGGAATAAACCTGCGGCCGAGCACCAGGCCGTTCGTCGCCGGCTGCGGCAGGCCGTTTTCCTTCCGCAGGTTCGCCGCCATATTCGCCAGCAGGCGATTAACCAGAATATAGACGGTACAGCCCGGATGCGGCAGCACATGTTTGTTGGCGGCCTGAATGGATTTACGGAGGCTGAGCGTATCGATTCCGCCGTGCACCGCGGCTAATACGCCGGGGATTTTCGATTTGGGCATATTGAAAATGCCGACAATCCGATGGGGACCCACAGCGCCGAGGTACTCGACAAATTCTCCGCGGCCAAAAAGCATCTTTAATCCAGACGCCATTGATTTCTGGCTGGCTTTTACGCGCATCGCCATCCGTGTGAGCGAAGTGCCGCCCACCTGCAGGGCATTGTGTGTGAAGGTCGTCTTAAAGGGAGGCGAAGTGCCGGCGGGCGTGGCAGGCATCAACCGGGCGGAAAATTTTTCGAGCTCTGCAATAGTCGCGGCGGGGACAAGGCTGTCTTGAATGGTTACGCCGGATATTCCGCCGCCGCCCGGGTTACTAAAGACTACCCCGTTTGAACCCTGTTGCTTGCTGATCAAATTGCCGTAAACCTGAATATCTGATTCAACAAATTTTTCGATTGGCGCCATCGGTCCGGTCATCTGTTTGGGCCGGGTTAAGGTTGGCAGCCACTGGGCGATAGCCCGGCCGTTAAAATGGTAGGCCCCGGCCGTGATGTATCGCCCTGTGGGCAGGCCGGCGAGCGGGGCGTTGCCGATGGCTGTCTGCGCGGCCAGTAATTGGCCCATGGGGGAAGTTGGCCTCAAGTCTCCGATGGTTTGCAGGCTGATGCCCCGATTGGAAATATGCACGCCGATAAACTGCCGCGTGGCGCTGGTCAGGAATTGCTCGATAGCACGGGCGGATATCAGGTCCATCGCCACGCCGCGTTGTAGCGTCGGATCACTCGCCTCGAACGATGTCATCATTTGCGCGATCGACTTCAGGCCGTTGCTGGCGATCGGACCAAGCACCTTCATATTCAGATAGGCGGCCACATCGCTTCCCATAATCGCCTGTGCATAGGTGGGGCTTAGGCCGGCTGACAGCATTTTTGTATCCGCGAGAAATGCCTTCAGTGCCGGTTTGGAAGGAGACATAATTGCGTAATCGCCCCGGTTCGCCAGGTATTCGGCAGTCCCGCTCGGGTCTGTGCCGGCACTGATTCCATTTTGAACCGTTCCGCATTGCAGGGCCTTTGCCGCAGCGGCGTAGTTGTTTACAGGTATCAACGCCAGAACCCATGGTTCACCCATAGCCGGGTTGCCTTGCGGCTGAGGCAACATAACCACGCCAGCCGGTAATTTGCTGTTCATCATGCCGGCCAGCCCCATCGATTTCTCTGCACTTTGCAAAGGGTCCTCGGAAGTCGGAATTTTGAGAGCCTGGCTGATTTGCATGATCTTGCGATCCAGAGCCGCGGGATTCCGGAAGATTAACACCATCGAACTGTTCGCAGGCGCCATACTGCAGATTCGCATTGCCGGATTTGTTGCGCCATGTACTACGGCAGCGGTGCACGCGACGCAGAAAGCGGCTAACTGCGGTAGCTTGCCGGCCAGTGGCACAAGAAATCGCGCCATATTGCTTCCCGAGTTGGTACGTTTCATGTCGGACATCCTTAAATCAAGCGGACCAATTTTGATATTATTGTCTACGAATTTAGCTTGGATTGTAACATGCCGCGGCCAAGTATGCCAATGGCGGTGAACCCAAAATGAATGGCAACGGACGGGCCGCCGGCTGCTCAGAGCCTGTTTGAGAAGTTCATAAAATGCCGATAGGTAAGGAATGAAAAGGAATTCATACCCCAGTGACCTCACGGATGAGCAATGGTTGTTGATCGAGCC
>JAKBBN010000023.1 GCA_021808485.1 Planctomycetota bacterium
GGCGAGGCCGGAGGATTTCTGGAACTGGTGCTGGCGCAAATCGCCGATTTCCGCGCCCGCGAACGGGACCTCACGGGCCGGGTTAAAGCCGCGATGGTATACCCCTGCGTGCTGGTTGTATTGGCGGTCGGCGTGGTGTCCTTCCTGCTGGCGTTTTTCATTCCCACGTTCTCCAAAATGTTCCATCAAATGGGCAGTTCACTGCCGGCCATCACGCAGGTGATCCTCGCGGTGAGCCACCTGGTAACGCACTACGGCCTGCTGGTGCTGGGGGCGGCAGGGGTCGGGGCCATGGTGCTGTATCGTGCGGCGCAATCAGCCGCGGGGCGGCGGCGTATAGAACGGACTATTCTGGCCATACCGCTGGCGGGGCGGGTGGTGGCGCACTTTGCCCTGGTGCGATTCACCCGCATGCTCGGCACCCTGCTCAATGCCGGTGTGCCGCTGATAACGGCATTGCGGGTGGCCAAGGAATCCATCGGCAATCAGACGATTGCCGATACGGTGGAACACGCGGTGGAGGAAGTGCAGCGCGGCGCCTCGCTGGCCCGCAGCCTGGGAGCCGCCGGCGAGTTGTTTGGTTCATCGGTAATTGAAGTGGTGGCCATTGCGGAGGAAACCGGGCGACTGGGCAATGAACTGGTACGATTGTCCACCACTTATGAAACGGAACTGGATCGCCATCTGCGCATGCTGGTGGCGCTGGTGGAACCGGCCATGCTGTTTGTCATGGCGGCGTTTATCGGCAGCATTGTCATAGGCATGCTGCTGCCCATCTTTGATTTGGAGCAGATGATCAAATGACTACATCTCAAATTGCGTTCAATCGGATTTTGGAATACCGCCGTCGCGACGGTTTGCCGTTTTCCGCACTCCGCCGCCGGTGGGTTGAATCCCGGCGGGGAATGGGGGCGGCGCTGTCACCTGTTTCACCGTGCGATGCCGCTGCGGGAAACAAGCCGAATGCAAGATCGCCCCGTTCCGCCGGCTTTACGTTGATTGAATTGCTGCTGGTGATGGTGATCCTGGCGATTCTGGCGAGCTTGATCATTCCCATGTTCGTGGGCCGGGCGGAACAGGCCCGTGTCACCGCCGCGCAGACGGATATTTCCAATATATCCTCCGCTTTGGACACCTTTGAAATTGACAACGGCCATTATCCGACAACCAGTGAGGGATTAATCGCTCTGGTAAGGCAGCCGCCCGGCATGCCCAACTGGCACGGGCCGTATCTGAAAGGTAGTTCGGTGCCCGTGGATCCATGGGGGCACCCGTATCAATATCGCTCGCCCGGCCAGCACTCCAAGGACGGCTACGACCTGTGGTCCCTCGGGCCCACCGGACAGCAGGGCGGGGCGGGTGAAATCACCAACTGGGGGCCAAGCCAATGACCGTTGCCGGCTACTGGTTCCGGAATTCTGAATTCGCGCAAGCGGCTTGCCGCGGAAAGGTGGGGTTCACCCGGAATCCCGCACCCCGTCTTGCACGCCTCCGCGCCGCTTTTACCCTCCTGGAACTGGTGCTGGTGTTAAGTATTCTGGCGATTTTGCTGGTTGCCGTGGCGCCGGCGCTCAGCGGTTTTGCCGTCGGACGTCGGCCGGGCCAGGCCGCAACTGAATTTCTTGCCCTTACGCGCCTCGCCCACAGCAATGCCATTGCCCGGGGAATGACCTATCGCATCCTCATTGATCCGGCGCACGGCCGCTGGTGGCTGGCCAATGATGAAAGCGGCACGTCACCGGCCGAAGGTGAATTGGGACACGTATTTATGACCCCCGATGGCGTGCGGGTTTCCACCAATGCTCCGGCGGTCAACGGTTTGCCCACGCTGCGGTTTACCCCGGATGGCCGCATGACGCCCGCCGTGGTGACGTTTCGCGGTCCGAAAAATGCGGTGCAGGTGGCCTGCACGGGTTTGGCGTCCGGTTATCAGATTCAAACCGCCGGAGGCACGCCGTGAAGATTAAAAATGGAATATCAAAACGCGGAAAATCGTCCGCGGGCTTCACTTTGCTTGAGGTGCTCACGGCATTGGCTATTTTGGCCATTGTATTGCCGGTTGCAATGGAGGGAATCGGCCTGGTGACGCAGCTTGCGGGCTTAACCCGGCAGCGTGCTGTCGCCTCAAATCTGGCGGAAACAAAACTCAATGAACTGGTGGTGACGGGAAGTTGGAACAACGGCGCCTCCGGCGGTGATTTCAGCACCAATCCGGGTTATTCATGGCAGGCCTCAACGCAGACCTGCCAGGAGCCGGACCTGCCCAACGCCGGCCTTACGGAACTTGATGTGACCGTGGCCTGGCAATCGCTGGGCCGGCAGCGCCATGTCACCATGACGACGTTGCTGTATCCTTCGCCGCCGAGTTCGTCCACCAGCACCACCACGGGAGGCACGCAATGATCCGCCGCCGTACCGGATTTACGCTGCTGGAATTGCTGATCGGCATGGCCATGGCCGTGCTGATCGCCGCATTGCTCAGTGAAAGCATGTTCACTGCGTTTCGCGCGCAATCCGCCGTGGCCCGCGCCGTTGACGCCAACCGGACCATTGACGGAGCGTTGCATCGCGTGACGGCGGACTTGGCGGACGTCGTGCCGGCACAAAGCGGAACAGGGCACACGCTGGCCGGGCCGTTTCAGGGTGATGATCAGTCGCTGACATTTTACGCCGACGGCCGGGAACCGGGCGGCAGCATCGAGCCCGGGGCCGATGTTCAGGGCAATGTGCGCATGATCGAGATTGATGTGGAGCAGGGGCCTGGAAATTCCGGCATGGAGTTGATCCGTCGCGTGACAACCAATTTGCTCGCCACGGCGCAGGTTACGCCGGTGCCCCAGGTGTTATGTGACCATGTTCAAAGTTTCGCCATCAGCTATTTTGACGGCACGAATTGGGATAACAGTTGGGATTCCACCCAAACCCAGCCGGCCAATGACCTGCCCATGGCCGTGCAGTTCACCCTCGTTCGTACCGTGGCGTCCGGCGCCCGGCCGCAGCAGGAGGAACGCATCGTGCCGCTGGCCTGTGCCCAGCCGCTGGAAGGACTCAGTTCGCAATGAAAATGCCGAGTCTGAAATTTTGCCCGCAGCCCGCCGGATTACCCATTCCGGCCCAGCATTGGGTCCGGGGGCGGAAATCCGGAATCCCGGATGGCGGCCCGCGGCATGCAAATGCCGGTATTCCGCCGCGGCGGCCGGTCCGCGGTTCAATCCTTATCGTCACGATTTGGGTGATCATCGCCTTGGCCGCGCTTACCCTCGCCGTGTCCGTGCAGGTGCGATCCGCGGCGCTGGCGCAGGCCAACCGCACGGCCGGCATGCAGGCTGCCGCGGCAGAGCACGGAGCCGAACAGCTTTTGCTGGCGATGGTGGATCAAAAAATGTACAACCGCATGGAGCAGCAAACGGATCTGACGGACAATATTTCTCTTCAGGCGATGCGACTGGGGAATTGCTACATATGGGTCATCAAGCCGACCTACGATGACGGCCAGACCACGAATGCCGAAGAAACATACAGTTACGGTCTTACGGATGAAATGGCCAAACTGGATATCAACACCGCGCCTTATACCATGCTGCAGTGGCTGCCCGGCCTAACCAATGACATGGCCGCGTCCATTGTCACATGGCGCGGCGGTGCGGACCCGACCGGCATGGGCGCGACGAATACCTATTACGAATCGCTGCCGACACCGTATGTGGAAAAGCAGGGGCCGTTTGAATCCGTTCAGGAATTGCTGCTGGTTGACGGCTTTACCCCGCAGGTGCTGTGGGGCTTTGATACCAATCATAACGGCGTTCTGGACCAGGCGGAGATCAAGGCCGCCCAGGCCGCGGGCGACGCCTTGGATACGGATAGCGGCACGGATCGCGGCCTGTATCCGTTCATCAGTGCGTTGCCGGCCGGCGCCGGCCAGATCGGCGTAAGCGGAAATAACCCGGCCACGGAAATAGCCAATGTCAACAATTTAACGCAGCTTCGCACGGTGCTTACCAATGTGCTCGGCGGCGGACAGGCCAACGAAATTCTGGGCCGCCTCGTTGTCGGCAGACGCGGGGCGCACTTTGACAACGTGTTCGCATTCTATTTTCAATCCGGCATGACACCGCAGCAATTCACCCAGGTCTATCCTCGCCTGACGGCCAACGGCCAGGGACCGTTGGTCAACATCATGACCGCGCCGCCCCAGGTGCTGGCCTGTCTGCCGGGGTTGCAGAACAATTCCAGCCTTGTCCAGTCAATCCTCAGTCAGCGGCAGGCGCAGCTTCAATCCAACACGACCACGACCGCGACGAATCTGGCCTGGCTGGTAACGCTGCCCCAGTTGCGCACCGCCCTGATCAACACACTCGGGGATTTTATCACCGGCGAGTCAACCGTTTACGGCGGAGATATTGTCGCGGTTACCGCTGATGGGAGGGCCTTTTGCCGCTGCCGCATTATCATTCAGGCGGGTAATGGAACCACCACCGATTCCAAAATTATCTACCGGGAAAATGTAACCGGTGACGGCTGGCCGCTGGATCCGGCCATTCGCACCGCCCTTCGCGAGGGCCGGCCGCCGCCCGGCGCCCCGGCCGCCGGTATGACCAGCCTGGGGGAAGGAACATTATGAAAAAACGGATTTCACAGAAAGTTCTGGGAATTGCTCTGGAGGCGGATCGCGCCATGCTCGCGGAAGTCGCCCCGGCCGGCGGCGGAAAAATGCGCCTTGCGGCCGCGGCGGAGTTCATGTTTCCCGCCGGGATCGGCATGGATCAACCCGCCGCACTGGGCAATGCGCTTGGCCGTTTTCTGCGCCAGCATGGTTTCAGCCGTCGGCAGGTCGTCATCGGATTGTCCGCAAGGAATCTGGTGACGCGACGTTGCACACTGCCGCCGGCTGATTTGGACATGACATTGGCCGGCTTGCGGTTGCAGTCGGAGGGGGCCTTCTCCAGTCAGGCCGCCGAACTGGTGGTGGACTATTTCGGCGCACTGCGCGGCTCCGTGGCGGCTGAAGGCCTTCTTGTCGCCACCAGCCGCACCTTGGTGCAACAATGCCGCACCCTCACTGATTCCGCCCGCCTGCGGCTCGCGGCGCTGACCGCCGCAACGCCCACACTGGCCGCACTTGCCGGCACGCCGGCCGCAAACGGGCTGGTGGTAAACGCGGGAGCCTCCGGGACGGATATATATTTAAGCCGGGGCGGCGTACCCGCCGAACTGCGCTATGCCGGATCAAGCGCCGGGGAAAAGCCGGCCGCCGACACGCTTGCCGCGGATATCCGGCGATCGCTCCTGGCCCACGGCGCGGCCGCGGCAAATTCCACCGCCTGGTCGGTCGCGGTGTGGGATGGGGGGGTGGAACGCGATCCCATCGGTGCGGCGCTGCAGCAGCGCCTGGGGCTGAATGTAACGCTGCCCGCATTGCAGAATGTTCTTGCCGGGTGCACCGCGGAAATGCAGCGCTTCGCGCCGGCGGCGGCGGTGGCTCTGGCGGCCGGGGCCGGTGCATTACCCGTTGATTTTCTGCATTCCCGCCTGGCGCCTCCGCGGGTTAAAGCGCCGCGCCGCCGTATTGCCTGGGCCGCGGCGCTGGCCGCGACGGTGCTTCTGGTGGTCGTGGCCGCCCTTTACAACCTGCACCGGCGCCAAGTCAACCTTACCGCCATGCAAGTGCATCTGATCACAATTAAGCCGGAAGTGAAACAGGCTAAAAAAGCGATGACCCGCCTTACTTTTGCCCGGCGCTGGCATACCGGCGTGCCGCAACTGCTCAACTCCTTTCGCAGCCTGACGGATGCGTTCCCCGACAGCGGCTCCATCTACGCCACCTCCCTGAATTTGCGCCGGGGCGGCCGTGGACAGCTTACCGGCAAAGCAGGCAGCGAAGCCCAGGTGCTGGAACTGCGTGACAGCATGCACAAAAGCAAAGAGTTTACCAGCATCAGTGTGCGGGATGTGCGGCAGGTCGGGCTGCACGCCAGGCACTATGACTTTACGATTTCGTTTCAATTTCGCCGATAGGAATTCTTCATGACTCTCACGAAACGTGAAACATTACTTGTAGTGGCCGCCGGAGCGACGCTGGCGATTCTGCTGCTCAACGCCTACGCGTTTGAGCCTTATATTCAGACCTCAACATTGGTGAACCGCCAGTCAACCGCGGTCCGCCTGAAACTCTCCGGGGACCTTCGCCTGCTGCAAAACCGCGGGCGGGTGGCGCGGGTGTGGCGCAAAATTCGCGCCGCCGGTTTAAGCCGTGATCCGGGCGCCGCGGAAAATGAGACTCTTCAGCATTTATTGCAATATGCCCATCAGGCGGGTGTAAGCCTGCAATCGCTGCAGCCCACCCGCCTGGCCCCGTCGCATGATTTTCAGGTGGTGCGCGTGGAAGCCACCGGGCAGGGGACGACCGCCGCACTGGCCCTGTTTATGTGGAGTATTGAAACCTCTCCGCTGCCCCTGCGGCTGAACAGCGTGCATATGGCGCCGCAGAAACCCGGGACCGACAATCTGACTTTTCAGATGAGCGTCGGCACGCTGGTCTACGCGCCGGCCGCGGCCGGTGGAAATCAGGGCGGAACTTGAAGGAATGATTCTTATGCACCGGAAAAAATTAACATATTATCTGCGCCTCGCCTGTGTGCTGGCGGCATTGCCCGCCGCGGCGTCCGCGGGCGCAGCGCCGCCGGAATTGCCGCCGGCCTATAAGATTTTGCGGCACAAGAGCATCTTTTCCCGCGATCGGATCACTTATACCCGCCGATCGCGGCCGCCGCGGCCCGCTCCGCCGCCCCGTCCCATGGCCCCGGTTTTCATCGGTGTGCTGCGTGACGGGCCGAATGTCCGGGCACTGCTTGAATCGCCGCAAGATGGTTCAATTACCGCGGTCCATGCCCACAGCGTGGTGCCCGGGCCGTTTGGCGGATTGATCAGCCGGATCACGCTGCGGAACCTTGAAATCATGCGGCGCGGCAAACCGCCGCAAACCGTCATACTCGGTGAAAATTTACTGGGGGCATCCGCGGCCGTGCCGGCATCCGCATCGGCCTCCGGTCCCGGCGCCGTCCCCGCCACCGGTCCCGCCACCGGTGCTTCCGGACCGCCTGTTTCACCCGCACAATCCAGGATCATTGAAATGTTGCGTCGTCAGCGCCAGCAGGAGAATAAATAATGGCATGTATCAATCAAAAGTCGCTTTCCAGAAGTAAACATGACGGCCGGGCCCGCGCCGTCGCCGTGGCGATGATGTTCACCATCGCCGCGGGAGCACGTGCGGCCGCACCCGCCGCGCCCGTTTCCGCCGGTGGGCCGCCCGCACACGGCCCCGCCGCGGGAAATCCCGCCGCCCGCGTCAGTTTTAATTTCCGGAGTGCTCCGGTCGATACCGTGCTGGATTACCTCTCGCAGGCGTACGGCTTTATTGTGCTCAAAAGCGATCATGTCTCCAGCCGCGTGACGATCACCAGCATGCATCCAATTTCCGCGGATGCCGCGGTCAATGCGCTGGACAGCGTCTTAAGGCCGCTGAATTACACGCTGATCCGCACCGGCCGGGAACTGCGCGTCGTCGCTTTGGACAAGGCGGCCAAATCGGACGTGCCGGTGCATTTCGGCGCAAACCCGGAAAAAATTGCCGACACCAACCAGATCATCACCCAGGTGATTCCGATTCAAAGCGTTGATGCCACAAAACTGCATACCGATCTGGCCCCGCTGTTCAGTTCCTCGGCAACCGTTACGGCAAATGCGGCCTCCAACACACTTATCATTACCGATACCTCCGCGGATATCCGGAGAATAGCCAAAATCATCGCCGATCTTGATCAGGTGCGCAGCACTGTGTCATCACTGCGGGTGTTTCAACTCAAATATGCCGACGCCACGTCGATCGCGACGCTGATCAATTCCGCGTTTAATCCTCCCCAGACCGCCGGCAACCAGGCGCCGCAGCAGCGCTTTGTTCCCCCGTTTATGCGGCGATTTGCCGCCATGATGCGCCAAAACCAGCAGGCCAACACCGCCGGCAATCAGATAGGCGGCCAGGTGAACGCCACCGCCGACGAACGAACCGATACCGTGGTGGTGACCGGTCCAAAGGGGGAGCTTGCGTTGGTCGGAAAGGTCATCCGTGAAATTGACGCCAACCCGGCCGTAAGCCAGGTCTTCTTTATCTACCATCTGGATAACGGTTCAGCCGCGGAAATCCAGTACGAACTCAACACCCTGTTCGGAAATCCCGCCACGCCGCCGCAGACTACCAGCGGATTGAACAACACCTTCGGTTCGTCGGGTTCCAACGGCAGGTTCGGCACTTTCGGCAATTCAGGCGGCACCACGAGCTTCTCCGGTGCGGGAAGCTTTGGCGGCGTAACCCTGGGCGCAACCGCGGGCGGTCGTGCCGTGGGGGCCGCTTCGGGCGGCACTGCCGGCGGCGCCGCCACCAATCCGCTTACCGGTCAGGCTTTTATTGTCGCGGATACCGACACCAATTCACTCCTGGTAACCACGAACCAGAAGTATGCCACGGAAGTCAAGGGCATGATCAAACAGCTTGACAAGCCCGTGCCGCAAGTGCTTATCAACGGTTTGGTTGCCGAGGTCAATGTGACCAACGGCCTGAACTTCGGCACGCAGTTTTCGCTCATCAACCAGCGCACCCGGCTGGTGCCCAGCGGCACGGTCACCGGTTCCATCAGCTCAACCGGGCAGGTGACTTCCGCAACGGGTTCGGCGACCGTCACGCCGTTCGGCAGCGCCGGCGGCGGCCAGTTCGGCATCAACAACACCATCGCCACCAACGAGGCCAACGGTACGGCCAGCGGGTTTGTATTCGGTCTGAACGAAGCCAATATCAACGCCACCGTGCAGGCCCTGGAATCCAACAATCGCGCCGATGTGCTTAGCGCTCCCTACATTCTGGCCAGCGCCAATCAGGAAGCCGCCGTGGTTGTGGGCCAGGAAGTGCCTATCATCACCAATTCCACCATTACCACGCAGGGAACCGTGGTCAACACGCCCAGTTATCAGCAGGTGGGTGTTATTCTGGAAGTGACGCCGTACGTAAACCCCAACGGCACGGTGACACTGCAGGTGTCGCCGCAGGTTTCCCAGATGGAAGCCGGCACGGGCGTAACCGTTTCCCCCGGAGTCACCGCCCCTATTTTTGATATTCAACAGGCCCAGACACAGGTCACCGTGAAGGACGGCCAGACGATTATGATCGGCGGAATGATCCAGAATCAAAAAAGCAAGATCGTCAACAAAATCCCGCTGCTGGGTGATATTCCATACATCGGCCCCGCGCTTTTCAGCAACACCCAAAACACCACGACCAAGGAGGAGTTGGTGATCTTTCTGACTCCGCATATCATTGACAGGGCGGTACAGCTCCACAAAATGACCAAGAGCGTGGAGAGCGGAATGCCGATGCTGCCGCACGCCGTCGGCAAGGGTGTTTACCAGCAGCAGATGAAGGATCTGCAGCATGGGGAAGTTTCGCAGTCATCCGCGACGGCGCCCGCAACCGCGCCCGCCGCAACCCAACCGGTGGAGAAACACACGCATGCGGTTAACTCGTCGTTTTAGACTTTATGGCGCGGTTCTGCTCCTGCCGCTGTGTGGCCTGCCCGGCTGCGTAAGCACCACGCAAACCGCGCAGTCGCCATGGGTGCATCGCGGACCGGTTGCGCCGGATGCGCTGCGTCTGCAGAAAATTGCCGATGCCCTGCTGCTCTATTTTCGCCGTTTCAAACATTTGCCCGCGACCCTGTCCGACCCGGCATTGCGGACGCACGGTGTCCCGCTGAAACTCACCGATCCGGCGACGGCTCAGCCCTATGTCTACGCGCCCAAGGCTCTGTCGAATAACCCCGTTTCGGTCTGGCTGCTGGCCTATGATGCCGCACCCTCGCACGGCCGCCGTTGGGCAATTCTTGCCCAGCCGCCGACTGCCGGGCGGCCGGTTTCCATGTGGGTGGACCAGCTTACGGAGGCGGCCTTCCGCCGCTTCCATTCCGCCGCTGCCACCGCCCCGTAGACCTGCAATGAGTTGGAAATTTGTAATGTCGCCGTCGATGGGCGGCCTTATGGGAAAGGTTTCTCCTGCTCAGGCTAAACCAGCGCATCCGGGCCGATCTGCAGCGGCGCTCGGACTGGCACCGTACCGATGATGTCTACAACGACTTTATAAGAACAGAGCAATTGCGCAAAGCCAACGCCCATTCCTCCATTTGTGTCGCCTTTTCCGAATCCCGTTGGTCCAGGCTGTTCAATTCCGGTATGACCGCATGGCTCAAATCATCAAGCGACGGGGCGGGCCGAACGGTCAGGCCAATGCGATAAACCTCGGCTACCGCGAACCGGGCCATCGGAAGGCGCTCGCCGGTGTCTGATCTCTTGGAGGCGTCGAACTCACTGATGAGCGATGCCCGGTTTACGGATAATCCGTCGACATCACCTGGTTTTTCCACTGTTACCCAAGGCCGGGGCATGAAGAATTTCAGCGGAATCTTCGGATTCTCTTGATTGCGATACCACCCAGCGCGCAGCAACCTCCGATAAACCAGCTCATCGTCGCTAATCGGCGGAACTTCCGCCGGATTACCGGCTGGACCGGAGTTGGTTGGAATCGGCATGCTTACCTACCCTCGGCGCTCCAACTGTCGACCGGCCGGGTCGAGTTTCAGAGCAAGCTTGGCCGATATTCTCCCATCGCGGCCAAATGTCGTGAGTGCGGCGGTTCCCGGCTGCACGAATTCGAGGATGCGCGTTCCATTTTCGTCATTCCACTCCATCGCGATTCGGCCGGCGCCGGATGGGACCATGCTGTCGGGAGCACAGGATACGCTGTCGCCATCTTTAATTTGAGCAGACGCAAAATCAATCGCCAGATCAACAATTTCGCGAACAGGAAGCTCGTCACCAGCTTCCACCTCCGACGCGCTTCGCCATGCAAGCAATTGATCGATCAGTTTCTTCCACAGATTCGACTCAATGTTTTCCGGAGATGTCCATGCAATGGCCCCCGCTCGGGTGGCGCCGATCACTGGGACGGTAATGTCGCGTGTTATGCCTGTTGCTGGTGTTGTTATGTCCATATTTCTTATACCTCGCGTTCCCATTTTTTCTGAGCACCGGGGCTGGTTAAATCGCAAAATGTCCGAACGATAGCCGCATGGCCGAACTCCAAGCCATTATACGCTTGTTCATCCGTGGATTCGCTCACACCACCGCGCGCCGTAATTTGCAGCGAAAGAAGCTCCTGCGGGGCGGATTCCGGCGAACTGAATCCATGGAGCAGGTCCACATGAATCCTTGCGCGATTATCGGGCATAATGATCTGTTTTCTACAGATTATTGATTCAAGATCGCCGACGGTGTGCCGGCCGGCACCCGCGACGATTCCGGGAAGCAGGCCGGGCCAGTCTGCGGGCGTGTCCCAATCCCGGCCCTTGATCAGGTGGTTTACATAAACCACTTCCCATTGGTTGACTAAAAAAGCTCCAAGACCTTCCGCAGCCAGCGTCTCCTTAAATCTACGCATGGATTCCCTAAAACGCTGCAGCACGCTGCCCCAACGGGGATATTCGCCGCCGAGGCCCCTTCGCCAATTTGACACGATTCGTCCATTTTGAATTTGCACCATGGCCCGATCGTCCACTGAGGCCATCTGCATTCGGGACGCTTCCGCCGCGCCGGCGACTCGGAATAAGGGAAAACGACCCGCACGCACGGCCGGTGTTCCAAACAGCTCGATTTGTTCGGGCAACGGCTGCGCGTCTGTTACTTTAGGGAACTCGCCGCGCATCGACTGCCAGAAAATACCAAGATGCGCATTTTTCAGGCCGCTGATCGATTGGAATTGCAGGCTGATTGCGGTCTCAACCAGCGGCGGCTTCTTAAAGGAGGGCAATGCGGGTTCCATCGTTCAGCACCATTTCCCGCCGTCGCATTGGAGGGCGAACCAATCCAAGTACGGGACAGTCCACAGCCCCGGGGTCATGCACGATTCTCTCGCCCGCCCAAGGAATCGTCAACCCCGGTCCAGAATGGTAATGCTCCGCAAAAACCAGATGCGCTGCTCAAGTAGTTTTTACCTTGGCTTACGTAACTAATGTTACGACGCCCAAACATCCCCGCTTCGCGGCACAACTCAAGGCCGGGCGGCCCGGTTGCCGGGGAAGACACCCTCTTCGCAATGCCGGTCTTGCGCACGGCTGACGGGGAGTACCGCAGTCCTATTTATTCCTCCCTATCGCCGAAAATTCCACGGTCCGCACCCGCAGCACATCCACCGCGGTCAATGCCGACAATGGTCCGCCCCCGGAAAAATGCGGTTCAATTCCCGGCGGCATGATCACATGAAAATGCTTGAACAGCGGCATGATCTGTATCTTTAATTCTCCGCGGTCTTTTTTCTTGATTCTCCACAGCGGCACATTCAGCGGTTTGCCATGATAAAAATCATCCACCACAAGTTTTCCACCCGCGCGCACATGAATGATATTGCCCTGGTAATGCACGCGCAGAATCAGCGGCAAATCGCGGTCCGCTTTGGGGATGTAAACCGTCCATTCCGCCGCGGATCGCCAGTCTTTCCTGCTCCATTGGTGCGGCTGAAACGCAAGCAGTTTGCGCGCAGCGGCCGCATCGGCCGGATGCCTCAATTGAAATCGCACCGGCGCGGGTTGTGTGCGCGCCGCCGGCGCCACGTAGCGGCTTGCCGCACCTTCCCCGCGCGGTCGCATAATCCGGCCGTTGAGCATCAATTCACGCACGCGCGGCAGCACTGTCAGCGGCACGGCCTTCACGGAAGTTGTCTGCAATTGCAGGGAATTGTTCCCGGGCAGCGGCACGGCCGGCGACAGGATGCACCGGGTTCGGCCGGCGAATTTCAGTTTCGCCAGTTCCGTGGCCTGCCGTGGCGAAATCACCATGAACATGATGCGCTTCCGCGGCCCGGTTCCGGGCTGGAAACGCACGCTGAAAGCCGTCCGCACGCCCGGCTTTATCCGGCTGATTTCCAGGGCCCCATCCTTTAAACGGGTTTGCGTGCCGCCGGAGAAACTCGCCGTGAAATTTCCCGAAAATACAAATTCCGGCTTTACGCCTTCGGTCTCGCTGAAAATATAAAGGCGCGTTGCGCCCATTCGCAGGCGGCAGATCGGCTGCGCGGTTGCATAACGCAGTGGCACGCCGTCCAAATTCAGATTAAACGGCCACCAGCCGAAAACTCCCCTCCCGATGGTGACGGGTCGTGCCGGCACAACCAGCGTTCCAGCCGCCGTGCGCAGGTGAAATTGAACGTCCGCCTTCGCCGGCAGCGGATCCTGATAAGTATAATTGTTGAAGAAAATAAATCCGCCGCGCCCGTTGGACCTTGCATCCCAGCGCAACGTCTTGCCGTCGGTTCCCGGTCGCGGCAGGCGCATCGGGGCCGTGGCCGTCATGGGGGCCAGTATGGCGCCAAAATCATGCATGAACAGCGCCTGTTCCCGCAGCAACCCGTACTGCGGCCGCGGCAGGCCGCAGGCGCTTAATGGCGCCTGAAAATCATAGTTGATATCCGGCATTTCGTTGCTCCAGCCGCCGGTATGAATTTCATTAAGATAATACGGCCGTATTCCCCGCGGGTTCCATCCGCCGTGATACATGTAAAACCCCTGCCAGTTTGATCCATTGGCAATTTCCATCATCGCAAAAGCCGCTATGTCCGGCCCGTTCACCAGGGTGCGATGGGCATAGCTGGAGGCCATGCCGCCGCCGGTCTCGCACGTGGTGTACGGCAGTCCATAAAAAACAGACTGCGGTTGATAGGTGGGCG
Source organism: Planctomycetota bacterium (assembly GCA_021808485.1). GTDB lineage: Bacteria > Planctomycetota > Phycisphaerae > WQYP01 > WQYP01 > JAJYPG01. The sequence goes on from JAKBBN010000023.1 coordinate 13,817, forward strand.
CCGGCGCATAACGATACATATTGCGGCCGGCGCGGGTGGTGTTGGTCCAGAACCCGACCGGGTAACCCCCGAACATGGGAAGCAGGCGGCCGCTGAGCCGCCGGAAATGACTCCAGCCGGTCATGGTGTAAAACGGCACATCAATGCCGTCGTGGGCCGCCATTTTTTTCAGGGCGTATAGATAGGGAAGATCGGCGGTTTCATTATCCAGCTGTACGCCAATCACCGGTCCGCCCTCCTTCCACAGCAGCCCCTTCATTTGCCCGGCAATTTGACGGTAAAGCGGCCGGACAAGTTTTAAAAACCGCGGATCGGTTGTCCGCACGCGACATTTGGACCGAAGAACCCAATCCGGTATGCCGCCATTGCGAACCTCTCCATGGGCCCATGGCCCCATACGGACAATGGCCGACAACCCCGCCTTTTTACAATCCTGTAAAAACGCACGCAATGACCGTCGCCCGCTCCAGTTCCATTGCCCCTTGGCCTGTTCCTGGTATATCCAGAAGACATATGTGGAAACAATGTTGATACCGCCCGCCTTCATCTTCAGCAGTTCGGGGTACCACTCCCTGCGCGGGTAGCGGCCATAATGGAATTCACCGCATGTCGGCATCCATGGGCGGCCGTTAAGGCTTATGTAGCGGCTGTTAATGGATAAGACCGCTCCCCTGGAATTCCGCATGGTGCCGGTCTTCAGCCGTGCGGGCGCGGGTGCGGCCACCGGTAATAAACTGATCACAAGGGCGGCGACGGTATGCGTGACAGTGGTGCGCATCATGATGATTTCCATGAGTCATGGGATTCCCGGCGCCGGCCGAACGGGCGACGCCTGATCTCAAACCAATCCTTATATCCTGTTCGCAGCCGGCATGCCATCCGGCCGGATGCCTTCCTTTGCCGGCATACGCGGTTCTCCCATTCCGGCTGGAATCCCCGCCGACCTCTCCGGTGAGCTTTCTTCTTCGGCCAGGGGCGATAATCCTGTGCCGGAACAACACCCGGCTGCCGCAGGTGGTGCCAAATCGACCTGTCTTCGGTTAACATACGTATTGAATGCTGTCCGACGGATCGCCTTGGGTTCCGTTTGATGGAAAATCTGTTGCACGAGTTTCAAACGTGCGTCAGGCTTTGCCCCGCGGCGGAGCGTTACGAAATACGGGTATTGCAGGCCTCACTGGCGAAGGGATGTTTCATGAAATTCATACGTCACCGGCAGGTTATGATCCAACTGTTCGCATGTGCCGCCCTGTGCATGGGCGCATCTGTTCTTCGTGCCCAGGCGCCCGCTGCGGACCGGGCCGGGAATCTGCTGGTTGGTCAATTGGTGGATGATGCCCGCGCCGCCGGCCGTAACCTTCAATTGCCGCCGGAACTTGCGGCGCGTGAATCGCTTGTGCTCTTGCAGAAAGCGCATCGCCTGAATCCGGCCTCATCCACGGTTCTCCGGCTGTTGGCGGAGGCCGCCGGAGCCTTGCACCGCACCGCGCTCCAGCGAAAGGCGCTGTTGCAACTGGTGAATTTGCAGCCGGGTAACATGCAGGCTCAGCTGAAGTTTCTGGATTCACTCGCCGCCGGGGCGCAAACGGTGGGTAAACGTATCACAATTTATCGCCGCGTGATGAACCGCCCCGGCCTAGACCCGCAAATCAAAAGTGCCTTGGCGTTGCGCATCGGTCAACTGCTAAATGCCCAGGCCCATCACCGTGCGGCCAGCGGCATGTTTGTGCAGGCGGTAAAACTCAATTCCGCCAATCTTGCCGCCTGGCAGGAGTTGACCCTGTCGCTGGAAAAATCCCACGCATCGCCCGCCCAGCTTTTATATTGCTATCTGCAGACATTGCATTGCGATCCCTTCCAGCCGGATGCAATGGCCGGGGCGGCGCATCTGCTCGCGGCGGCCGGGCATTATCGTCTGGCGGCCAAATGGGCGGACTCCGCCGTGGTGGAAATGCAGCAGGGCAGGGCCGCACTGACCGGGGAATTGCCCACGGACCTCGCGGCTTATTGGGCCATCACCCGTCAGGAAGACCAGTTGCGACCCTATCTGGACGAACTCCTGGCGTTTAAAAAGCCCAGCACCCGTGTGCTGATGATTGCCCTGGCGGATTATTCAGGCTCAAAGCCGGTGACCGGCGCCGGGGCGAAAAAGATTCTGGCCCGTATTGAAAATCGTCTTGCGGCCGCTCTAAAAGCCCGGCCGGACAGCATTCAACTCAAGTCCGACGCCCTTTGGTTGAAGCTGGTTTATCAGGCCAAGTTGCCGCACAATATCGCGGCCCAGGTGGCCGCAATGCAAAAACCCCTGGCCGCGGCGCCGGCGCTTTATGCCCGGCTGCGCGGCTGGCAGCTTTTACGGCAGGGTAACCTGCATGCCGCGGCGGAAAAGTTTGCCCTCGGCAAGTCGGATCCATACGCCGTCATCGGGCTGGCCGAGGCCAAAGCCGGCCTTGGTGATAAAAAAACCGCGACCTCGCTGCTCCTGGCCTTGTGGCGGAGTTCTCCGCCGTGGCCCGTGGCATTGGCCGTCGCGCAGGCCGCCGACAACCTGAAAATACACCTGTCATCCACCGCCGCCGGCAATGCCCTTGCTGTGCAGGCTCGCGGATATTCTTCACGCTTTCTGCACGCGGTATTCCATCCTTCGAACATTGTACTCGTCAGCGTGCATTGGCCGCGCCGGTTCCCTGATTACGGCCGTCCCATTTACATCCATGTTCATTATTACAATGAGTCTCCCTGGTCCCTTGCGGTCGGGCCCAATACCGCCATTACCACCAGCTTGGCAATGGCCGCCCAAATTCAAGGTGTTTCAGATATCAATCTGGGCGCCTATGCCATTGATTCCGACCCCACCGTGCTTCGCCTGGATTCACACCAGTCCCTGGAAGTTACCTATCAGATCAATCAGGGAGTTCTGCGGGCCTTGAGCCTGGCCAATCCGGATTCACTCATCGGCGGGCGACTCCGCGTAATCACCAATCCCGCGGCTGACGGCACGGATATCTATCCCGGCCCGGGCGGACAATCTATTGACGCAGGCTATTTTAATGTTCGCGGCTTTTTCTCCGGCGGGCTGAAAGCCATGGCGGAGCAGGCGTCCCGGTTCAGCGGCTTGCCGCCGTACCAGCAGATGATTGCCGCCGGTGCCATGTCCTGCGTGCTGCCCAGGCTCAAGGCGGACTTAAAGTCGGCCCAGCAAGCCGGCGCCACCGCTTCGCCGTCACCGGCCGATATCGGCAATACGATCAAGATTTTCACCACTCAGCTTCAATCCATTCTCACCAACCCCGCCGATACACGGGTTCAGGCTTGGGTGGTGCGGCTGGCGCCCCGGAAAAATCTTCCCGCCTCCATTGGTTCCTGCCTTGCGGCAGCGGCGAAGTCTTCCAGTTCCATGGTCCGCATGATGGCTTATTGGCGTATGCTGATGACCGCACAAGATCAAAACACGCCGCAGGCAATGGCCGCGGTCAAAACGGCTTTGGCCGGCTTTGCACACCATGATACGGATTCCATGGCGGCGCGATGGGCTGCGGACCTTGCCCGTCAGGCGGCGATTGTGCCGCATGCGGCCGCAAAAAAATAACACTGTGACTCCGCCGTCCCTGTCTGTGCGTATGCTCGCAGCACTGACCTTCTTGTCTGTGCGTATGAACGTGGTATTGCCCTTCCTGTCTGCGTTTTGCCCCCTTAGCCTGCCCTCCAGCACAATCCTGCCCTTCCACCCAGCCCTCCATCTCCAAACGCCAGCGGATTTCCCGCGCCCACCCTGTTTAGCGATGCATCTCACCGTTTCGTGTGCCCGGCGCTGGAACGTCGGCCCCCGGCTTCTTTTTTTGCTTTTTCTTCGCTTTGCCAATCACTATTGAATTCAATGCTTCCCGTATTGCCCGCTTGTCCCAAACAGCCCGCTCAAAATCCCAACGATTGCCGCCCGTCACCAAAATCGGCGCAATCCTGCTGACCGCCCAGAAGCCTCCTTGCTTCACGCGGTGGATATCCCATTCCGCCCGCATTCCGGCCGTCGCGTTCCCCTTGCGGGCCGTGGTTACGGCAGCCCGCACCTGCAGGGCGACGAATCGCGGATTCCCCGGATTACACAGAATGGTCAAATCTCTGGCTCCGCGGTATGAATGCAAAATAAAACCACCGGCTACCCCACGGATCATTTTAACCCGTGCAATCCGCCAGCCCGGCGGCAGGCCGACACGCAAAACGGGGCTGCGTCCGGGATCAAAAGTTGGTCCCGCCGCCGCCGGTTCCAGCCGCGACATAACCGCGAATCGGACCAGGAATGCTGATCCCACAATCACCAGCAGCGAGCAGCATGCGATTACAATAATGTTCCGCGGCATTGCCGCTCCTTTACCGACGATGGACGATGACCGCTTCCCCGTGAAAATCGCGACGGGCGTTACCGCGGTGCCTATTCCCGGCGGCATTCGCGTGGCCGGTAAGTTGGTAAACGCCGCCGCCGCTTGTATTCCATCACCGCCGCAACTTTACCACCAGGGTGACTTAATTCCCCTTCCGCCCGCAAGCTTCACCTCTCGCATGCCGCGGTCTATGTTCCATCTGTGAGTTTCGGATCCTGCCGGTCGGCAGCGGAACAGTATTATCCGGTACCAGCACTCAACCGCCAAATATTTGCCATCGGGTGAGAACGCCATCCGCTGGGCCAGATCGCCCTTTAACCGCACGATACCCGCCAAGCCCCGCTTGTTTCCGGAGTACAGGAAAATTCCCTGGCCGTGCGGCTTGACGAGGCCTCGCGGCCGGAAAATATCCGCGGCAATTTGCCGCCCCTTGGGTGAAATTGCCGGCGGGCACGATGCCAATGCCCGGTACAGCTGTCCGCCCCATGGGCGCGTAATCCATTCCACGCCAGGTTTCCTCCGGTTCAATAATATAATTTCGACCGGCCCGCCCACAGGCCCGCGCCCGCGGGAGGCTGTTGTGAGTACAGCCCAGTCCCCATCCCGCGAAAAAGCGCCAAATCGCAGCGGCACTCGACTTTGCACCCGAATCATTCGCCAGTCCGCATGCGCCCGGCCGACACGAAGCACCCTTAACCAGTGTCCGCCCGATACCAATCCAAGAAATCGGCCGTCGGGCGAGCAAAAAGCGTGGTTATGCGGCTCACCCAATGGGAAGGTTGTTAGCCCGCCGGCCGCCGGCGGAAAATAACCTAAAATACCGAAACTTTGCCCGGTCTGAATATCGGGCAGGGCACAGAACCAGTCCCCATACTTCGGGCACTCCAGCGACATCCACGGACTGCTCGGCGGACGCGCGTATTTCCGAAGCCGCCACGTTCGGATTTGTGATTCCCGATACCCGCCCGGACTGTGCGGACTGCGGAGCCAAAATTTCAATTCACGGTAGCCGTCGCGGGCCCCCAAACTGCAAATAAAAATTCCACGATTTGAATGCAGAAGACGAATCGCCGGTACCGGTGGACTGGGCAGCGGAATCCGTTCCATGGTGTGGGTCTTGTAATCAGCGGACAGTTTCCACTCAACGCCCCCAAAAGATGCCGCGGCCAGCAATTCGTGATTGCCGATCCAGGACAGTCCCGGCACCAAGGGCGCGGGCCTTTTAATCGGCGCCTTCCCCTTGGCCTGCTGCGCAGGCGCGCCATAAGCGTGAAGCCGCGTGATGTCCTGGATTGACCCCACGCACTGCACCGCTGCGGCGCGCGGGAGCATCAATATATTATTCGCCGTCAACCGGTCGACGGGAATCCAGAAGATGCATACCAATACCAATGCCGCGCCCGGCAACCATGCGCGCGAATGCGGGTAATTTCTCATCATTCACCTTTCCGGTTCAAGGTCGTTCACCACGTCCATGGGCTATTTCACGGAGTCGCGCCCATAACTCCATATCACTGGATCGTCGGACATCCGCTGAATCATCCCTTGTCATGAAAGTTAGCTCCCTCGCAGTTTGTTGGGTCAGTGCAATAAATCTTAATCGTCCTGAAGGCAGCTGTTAAATAACATCCGCACGACGGGCTGAGTTGGAGAGCGAAAAGGAGTTCCCGAACCACCTTATCATGGATCGATTTTAAGTACGCCTCGGACTGCACTTGGCTCTGCCCGGCAAACGCCAGCGGCGCAAGGTCGCCTATCCGTACTTGCTCGCCCGGCTCACCGTTACATCCAGCATAACGTTGCCCTCCCAAAAATCCCCCACATGGAGCCCAATTACCCCATCCAGAGTGATGCAATATCTCTTTTCCGCCACGTCCGCAGCCGCCAACTCGGCGCGCCGCGGCAAAGGCAGCCCAATGCCCAGAAGGTACCCGTCGTGCAGGTTCGGTTCAAGCAGCGTCTGATATTTTTCCGAAACGGCCAAAGTCACATCCATTAATGCGTCTCCATGGACCGCCGCCAATTCAGGTGCCGGAATCGGCAAACCGCCCGGATTGAATTGCACCCGGCCGCAACATTGGGCGTTGGCTTTTACGAAAAGTGGAAGACGCGATACCCGCGGGCCTGCAGGGAAAAATTGAGTGCCTCCAGGTTCCACGGAACACGCAGGAGAACAGGCTTGAGGCGACCGCCGATAAAAAAAAGGAAGTGTGAGTCGCTTCGGTTAGGCTGGCAAGGTCAGGGAAATAGCTTTCGCGATTATCGTAACCTCGCTTGGTCACCTATCACAACGACCCCGGTTCGCCCAATAATGTGGTTTATCTGCTTCACCAGCTCGGTGGCCGCAGCGTTTGACATCCCCACGCGGATACCAATTAAATATGGATTGTTAAATATTTGCACGGCCACAGCGCAAGAATTATCCGGCCCGCAACTCACGACGCACAGGTAATTGATGAGTTTGAAATCAATGCGCCTTTCGCGACGTCGAATGCACCCAAGCCACACATCCCGCCACAGAAGCTGGCTTTCTGTCGGATCAAAAATGCAACGCCGGTGCACGAGGAATCGCTGGAGCAGATACATAAGTGCAAATACAGATCCGAAGATGATGCCTATGAAACAGCCGATCGACAACCCGAATCGATCGCAAATATTGAATGCCAACAGGAGTCCGGCAGGAACCCCCAGAAGGAATCCGACAAACGGCGGCCAATCATAGGGAAACACCGTCTCCAATCTCCCATTGACAAGAGTACCTTCCGGTTGGCCCTCCGCGCCACCCCGCTGCTGTATTTGGGCGTCGCTCATTCATCTATCCCCCTAACGCCGAAAGCGGTGACGGGGCAGGTAGGCTCGCGAGACGGATTTCGTCGTTCAAATAGAATCCCGTGCTGAACTGAAACCAGCCCCACCCCATCGACACCCGGCCCCATAGGGACGCATCAGCGTTAAGGCTCATCCGCCCCTTAACCGGATCCCAAAGGCCATTCAACGCCAAGGTGGCTTTAAAGCCGAACCCTTCACGATATTGGTTCGAAGAGGCTCCCGGCGGATCGCTGAAATTGTAGCCGACGAACGCCGATATTCCGAACCCCCAGGAATCTTGCCCGTGTGAATCCGCCTTCCCCACCGGCGCGGATTCGACGTAACCATACAAATTAATCCCACCCTCATAGCCAATCGGATCATCTTGCAGCCGATGACCACCGGATGGGGAATAATAGCAATCGCCAGGGACTTCAACACCGGAGACACAATGACCACGAAGACATTTTTCGCGGGAATCGGCCCTCAGCTTTTCACCCATGGCGCCCATCACGCAGCCTCAATTAATTGTTGACTTTACGCATTATACTACCCCCACCACGCCGCCGCAAAATGGATGGCACAGCGCTCCGCAGGTATAAGAACATGGACCCAATCCATCGGCTGCGCCGTGAAATATAACGCGGAGGATATCGTCATCACGAGCGCCACAGGCACCGCGGCGGCAATCGCCCCGAAAACGGTCCACAAAAGCAACGCCTGCTCACGGCCGCCAGGCAGACCGGCAGAGGTAAGAAGGGTGCCTGCACCGTCCTGCAAATTTGTCCCGGTGATATCAACATAACAGCGTTCCTGTATTGTTCCTGTCCGGGGCGGTTCGCCGCCGCCCGGTCTGGCGCCCGGTCAGCCATCACATGATGAATGTTTTTGGTTGTGCTGCCGATGGAATACTTATCGCCAAGCCAAGGTGGCTGACCATGCGGAAGTATATCGCAACGTCAATGGAAGATCAGCAGCAGCGCCGCGGCCCCTTCCACCCCCTGCAGATACCGCTCGGCTTGGCCCTCCCCGTTGACTTGGTTGATCTCCGGGCGGCTACCCACACAACCACGCGCGATATAAACATAAACACAAAGAAATATAACAATGTGTATCATATCGGGATATATCCGGGCAACGGCATACGGCCGATATTGTTGCCGGTGCGGATAAACGACTGCGGTAACTTTGGCTTGCAGGATGTTCAATTTTCAATCATTGAAATAAAGAGGAGCCTTCCCGTCGAGCTCGATGCTTGTAAGTATTTATAGAATAACAAGTTAAAATAGTTGCAAAAAAAAGCAGCAAAAAATACTTGACAGGGTTGGGCATTGGTTGTATACATGCCAATGGGTCAGGAGAGTGGCTGGGAGTCACTTTTAAGCTGTATGACAATTCCAAGAAATCGGCCTATTGCGGGTCGATGTCGGTGTGTGTTTTGGCCGGGTGTCGAGCCCGGGCAAAGGGCTGTTGTTTGAATAAAAAGCAACAGCGGATTTCCGGCCGCATTCCCGGTTGGGGCGTTCCATCCGGCCGGTCGTGGAGTCCTGTTTCGTTGGTGGGCAAACTTGCACGGCAGATCGTTTCGCAAGCCGTGTCGGCCATGCCCGGAAATAAGGAGATTGCAGTGAGTAACAGTAGGAAAAAAAACGGCATTTGTATGGTAGGCGCACTGGCGTGTGCCGGGCTGCTGTCGGCGGGAGTAACCCCAAGCTTTGCTGCGTTCTACACTCCTGATTTCAGCGGCCCGCTAACCCTAAGCAACTCGTCCGGTCCAGGCGTATGGTATACAGATCGCACGGCCCCCGGCGGCTTCACCACGTCAGGTGGGGTCCTGAGCGAAACAGTGGGGACCGGTATTGAACCTGGTACTAACCCTCCCACGGACTATCCAACTTCAGGTTTCTATGCAACGCAAGGGCGGGATTACAATATTAATCTTTCCGGAAACGTGCAGACGGCATCAATTGAACTATATCTTCAATCCAATTGGTCCACGCCAACAACAGGTGACAGCACCAACGTAGTGGCTGGATTTTGGGGGGCTGGTGCGTACGCCAATGGCGGTGTTTCCGCCTACCCGATAATATCTTTTATCAATGATCCCTCATATGTCATTAACAATAATCCGGCAGGCTATTCCGGGCCGACTGGGCCTGGGTTCTACACATATAACTATATGACGTCAACGGGGAATTTCAATTTTGTAAATACCGCGCCAATCTATTACGGTGGCTGGAATACACTCACCTATACACTCACCGTAGGGACAGGTGTCGAGTATTACGTCAACGGAGTTGACGTAGGCGGGATCGCGGACACGGGAACAGCGTCACTTGCAACCGTCCTGCTTGAGGTTAAAAATTACGGGACGCAGTACACGGCCCAATGGGCGGCAGCAACCCCCATCCCCGGCACTGGCCTTTTGGCCGCTGTTGGCTCACTGGCCCTGATCGGCGGTCTGGCCCTGCGCCGGCGGATGGCATCAAAGCTTTAGAGTCATAGTGTTGTTCGCCGCGGCACTTTGAGGCGGGCGGACAGCATGGCTGGCCGAGAGAGTAGCAGGAGGTGCGGTGCCAATCAGCGCGCCGCACCTGTTTGCGCTGATATTCCAACCGCAGCCCGGGCACAAAAAAATGCGAATTTCCGGCATCATTTCCCGGCTGGAGTGCCCCATCCGGCCGGGGGGAGTGCTTGGTTCGATGGCAGGCCACACGGCTGAACATCTCCATAGCCGTGCCTTGGGCAAAGAGGTCAATCACAAACTACGAAGGATTTGTGCGGTGGTAACGAAGGCTGAGGCTGACAAGGCCCTTGACCCGTTAATTGACGACCGTCAAGATAAATATCAATCCGCGATTGAATGTCCGCACAAATATCCGGAAAGACTGCTGACGTGTTGCGATTTGCCAGCCAAATACCGGGCGCACATTCGTACGCCCAATCCGATCGTGACGATCCGGGTTTTCCATAGAGGGTCGAGATATACCGGTATTCCAAGCCGCAGTTCTGTACGACTCTGTACGGCAATAATCCTTCCGTCGCCGCACAATGCACTCGTATAACCGGCGGTATCAGCGCCGCTTCCACCACCATCGGAAGGGATGCTCCCAAGCTTTGCCGGCGTGCCGCCGGATATGTTATCCGCTCGCGGCCGTGAAGTGTGCAGCACCGGGCATCAACAACTCCCACGCCCGGCGCATCCCGTCGCATTGTGCTGTGTCGGGCGCAGGCTGTGATCTTAAAGCTTCCCCCTCATTCGCCTTCGCACCGCCATTCCGCCGACCAGGGCCAACGATCCAACGGCGACGAGTCCAAAGCTTGCGGGCGATGGCGTAACAAATCCGGAAACGTTGTCAATTGCAAGGACATTGTTGCTAAACCCGTTGTTCCACCCGGTGATCCAAAGGTAGTTGGGTCCGCCGAGATCCGCGTTGGACGAGGCGGTCCAATTTACGGTTTGTGTAGTCCCCACCAGCCCCCCAGTGTGGTCGTAGATGGAGAAGGTGCTGACTGGGTTGCTCGTGCCTTGGCTGATTGTTTGGGAAAAGGTGTACCAACCGGTTTGGGTGAGGGATGCAAGGTCGGCCGTGTTGGCGGTACTGCCGGTTGACTGATTATGATAGTAGGCCCACACGTTTAAATCGCCGCTGCTGGTGGTGCCAAGTTGAAATCCGGCCTCCATATTGAAATCGGGTGCACCGGCGCCATATGTTGAACTAGATCCCAACAGCGTGTACGAATTAGCGGCGGTCGGAGACTCGTCGATCATGAATCCCTGTCCGCTCGATAAGTTAGTGCCGGTCCAGTTTGCCGCATCCAGATACACGCTGATCGACATCGTGTAGGGGCCTTGATAGGTCGTGGGGCCGTTGAACACGGCGTAACCGGCATCACCATAGCCGTTCAGGTAGTTGCTCGTCGCGTTGTTGACCACCGCGTAAAAATTGCCGCTCGCGGCGTTAATTGTCCCCACGGGCGACGCGGAGCCCGACTGATACCGGGTAATTCCATAGCTGCCGGTACTTGATGGCGATTTTGCTCCAAAGTACCAGCCATTGGTATTGTGCTCAAAGCCTTGTGTGTAAGCGGCGCTTCCGCGCGCGATAGACGATCCCACCGATAGAAGTCCGGCACACGCCATCGCTCCGGCCATGCCGATACTGATTTTTCCCTTACTGTTACTCATTGCAATCTCCATACTTCCGGACATGGCCGACACGGCTTGCGAAACGATCTGCCGTGCAAGTTTGCCCACCAACCAATATAGGACTCCACGACCGGCCGGCTGGAACGACCCAACCGGGAAATGCGGCTGGAAATCCGCTCAGCCTCCGGACGGCGGCGTCCGGGCTTCATCAATCGCTTTGCGCGACACAGTTCCAATAGGCGGCCGTGCGTCCGCCAGAATGCGGCACGCAGCATCCACCCATTTGAAGGTGGTATTTCATCGGAGGTGTCACACGGTATTTGGTAAAAGTGACTCTCCCGGCCATTCCGTTGACCAACACGATAAGCCTACAACCAATCCGCACGGGTGTCAAGATGTTTTTGACAATTTTTTTGAATTTCCCTTAACTTTTTGTGCTTGAATATTTTTAACCACGGGTTTAATAGATAAATATACATGGTACTTAAAATAGCACGCCAGCGATTTTTCAGTTCGGGAATAAATGGACTGGATTACCGATGAACATGCTGGAACATGGTATGACCAGAAGTAAGGCGTGGAAGCTGCGGATATTCACGAAGTAGCCGTGCGGTTGCACCGCTTCATGCGCGAATGTCAATACCGGTTTGGACTTCGGGAGTCGGCGGAGTACGCAGCACGTTACGCGCGGGGGCAGTATTTGAATTTGCTGTACACGAGTAATTGCCGCCCACCGCGGATAAGGTGGTGATCAATTCACTGAAATTCCGGAAGCTTCCAGGCAGGCATCATTGGGACCGTCGGCTGATGAACCCCTGCCGGCGGGAATTACAGCGGCGTGATCATGCCTGTCCGCAGACCACCGGAATTGCGCGTAAATCAAGTTTTGTGATGAAGAGATATAAGAACCCCCGCGTGCAGCCGCAAGATTGTGGCCCAATCGGGAACGTTGATAACTGCGTGGTGACCACCTATCAGGTGCATCCCACGCCGGAAGGGCTTCGCTCTCCATCGCCTTGTTTCCGCCGGAGGATTGGTCGGAAGATCGGGGGTAGTGCCCTGAAGTGGGTATTCCGCAGGGCCTGATGCATCCCGCCAAATGACAGATTGGCTTGGAACTTCGCCATGGCGTCCAACGCAGCAACAGCCATATAGCCTCACTCACTGCGGACGAAGGCCGGAATCGCCCGGAGAAACTTCCAGCGACTCAATGGGCCAGGCAGACGAAGCATGTTATCGTCGGGATTATTGCTGAAGGCGGTATCAAAAAATCAGCGGTCTCAAAAAACTTCCGTATCCGGTATCAGCCGTCCCCCCAACGCCCGCCGCACCCGGCATAGGAAAACAATCAGGTGCCTTCCCCTGCCGGGAATCCGCCCGCCCGCCCGAAAAGCGGTTACTGTAAATCCGCCCCAAACTGCGTTACAATCGCCCCATGAAACAGCAACAGCCGTCCATCGAGCAGACCATCCCCATTCTGGATTTTGGATCGCAGTATGTGCAGCTTATTGCCCGGCGCGTGCGCGAGGCGGGGGTACGGGCGCTGCTTGTACGGCCGGATATTTCCCTGGAAGAATTAAAGGCCATGAATCCTGTCGGGTTGATTCTGTCCGGCGGGCCGTCCAGCGTGTATGAAGCCGGCGCCCCCCGGTGCGATCCGGACATTTTCAAGCTCGATATCCCCGTGCTCGGAATCTGTTACGGCATGCAGATAGCCGCCGAATTGCTCGGCGGGCGCGTGCAGCCCGGGCAGGCGGGTGAATACGGGGCCACGCACCTGGCCGTTGAATCCCGCAGTTCCACCGCCGCACTCGCTGCCGACTTGTTTGCCGGCGTCCCCGAACAGACCACCGTCTGGATGAGCCATGGGGATCAGGTGCGGGACCTCGGCCCGGACTTTATTCCGCTCGCCTCCACACCCGTGTGCCCGCTGGCGGCGATGCGGCACAAAAACAAGCCCTTTTTCGGCGTGCAATTTCATCCGGAGGTGACGCATACCCCGCATGGCGTAAAAATACTGGAGAATTTTCTGTACCGCGTCTGCAGGGCGGCCGGCACATGGCAAATGGGCAATTTTGTGGATTCGGCCGTGGTAAAAATCCGCGGGCAGGTGGGCGGCGGCCGGGTGGTCTGCGGCCTTTCCGGCGGTGTGGATTCCGCGGTCGCCGCGGCGTTGCTGCACCGGGCTGTCGGGGACCAGTTGACATGCATTTTTGTGGATAACGGCCTCCTGCGGAAAAACGAGCGGGAAAATGTGGAAAGCACGTTTCGCGATCATTTCCGCATAGACCTGCGCGTGGTCGATGCCGCGGATGAATTCCTGACCGCGCTGGCCGGCGTCACCGAACCGCAGCAGAAACGCATGATCATCGGCAAGGCGTTTATTGATGTCTTCAAGCGGGCCTCAAAGGATATACCCGATGCCGGGTTTCTGGCCCAGGGTACTCTGTATCCGGATGTGATTGAAAGCGGCCACGGCTATGCCCGCACTGCGGCCAACATAAAACTGCATCATAATGTGGGCGGTTTGCCCGCGGAACTCGGCTTTGAACTTGTCGAACCGCTGCGCGATTTATTTAAGGATGAAGTCCGCCGCCTGGGCGAAGTGCTGGGCCTGCCGGATGCCATGGTATGGCGCCACCCATTCCCCGGCCCCGGGCTGGCCGTGCGGATCATCGGCGATATCACCCGCGAAAAACTGGACCTGCTGCGCCGCGCGGATGAAATATTTCTGGAAGAATTGACCGCGGCGGGGCTTTACCGCACCACGGCGCAAACTTTTGCCGTACTGCTGCCCGTGCAAAGCGTGGCGGTTATGGGTGACGGCCGCAGTTACAAGCCCGTCATCGGCCTGCGCAGCGTGGATTCCACGGACTTTATGACCGCGGACTGGAGCCGCCTGCCGTATGATGTTCTGGCACGCACCAGCGGCCGGATTGTCAATGAAATCCGCGGCGTGAGCCGGGTAGTGTATGATATTACCAGCAAGCCTCCGGGTACCATTGAATGGGAATGACCCGCGGCGCCGGGGGCGGGATTGCCGGCGGCGCGCCGCAGCCGGTGCGGGCATGGAATTGCCGGAAACATTTATTGCGGATCACATGCCGGAAAATAATGCACAGCTTCATCCGCATGATATCGGCCTGCCGGTCGGCGTTGTCCGCAAACGCCGCCGCTTCCGGAACATCGGCTATTTGATGCTGGCCCTGGCGGTCATCTCCGGATTGCCCGGCTGGTATTTTTACGGCGTATCCATCCTGGACGCTTTTACCATCAGTAATTTCACCGTTTGGCAGGCGGTTGCGGCCTATTCACTGCTGATTATTTCCAGCATTACACTGCTGCTGGGTTTGTGGTACCTGCTGCTGGCGCAGGTACGCCGGCTGGCCCGCGTGGTGGAGGGCGGCGATATGACGGATGCCCCGCCGAAAGTGCAGCCCCTGCGCTGCGGCAATTGCGGCTGGCCCATGGATACGCCGGATCGCTTCTGCCGACACTGCGGCAAACCGGCTCTCACGGCGGATCATGCCACGCCTTCAAACTAAGCCGCTGGTTTCCGGCAGCCCGAACATAATGTTCATGTTCTGAATCGCCTGGCCGCTGGCTCCCTTCACCATGTTGTCCAGCGCCGTCATCACCACGAACCGGCCGTTGTATTCGCGCACGGCCAAGTCCAGAAAATTGCTGTTGGCCACATATTTTGTGCTGGGCAGATTGGTTTCCCGGATTCGCACAAACGGCTCATTGCCGTACGCCTGGGCAAAGGCCGCCCGGGCGTCGGCAAGTGTGGCGCCGGCAACGGGCTTAAGGTATATGGTTTCCAGAATGCCCCGGTCCATCGGAATCAGGTGCGGCACAAACAGCAGCTGCACCTCCCGGCCCCGAAGCCCGCTGAGCGTCTGCTGAATTTCCGGCGCGTGCCGGTGCGAACCGATTCCGTAGGGTTCAAATGATTCATTGCGCTCCGGAAAATGATGCTGCTGCGAAGGCGTGCGGCCGGCGCCGGAAATGCCCGAAGCCGCATTCACAATAATATCCGCCGGTTCAACCAGCCCCGCCTTCACCAGCGGCGCAATGCCCAAAATGGCGGCCGTCGGGTAACACCCCGGATTGCTGACCAGTTTGGCGGATTTTATTTCAGACCGGAAAAATTCCGGCAGCCCATACACCGCGTGCGCCAGGTTGGCCGCATCCACATGCTTGTGCTTGTACCAGTGTTCATACAGCGCCGCGTCTTTCAGGCGGTAATCCGCGGAAAGGTCTATCACACGCAGCCCGGCATCCAGCAGGGCGGGGGCATGGTCCATGGCCGCGACATGCGGCAGGCAAAGCAGGGCCACATCCGCCCGTGCCTTGACGGCCTGCGGGTCAAAAGGCTCGATGGGCAGGTTCAGCCGCCCCAGCAGTTCCGGAAATAAATCGCTGATCGGCTGTTCCATCTTGCGGCTTGCCAGGTAGGTGATCTCCGCATGTGGATGCCGCAGCAGCCACCGAATGGCTTCCAGAGACGTGTATCCCGTTGCGCCGATAATCGCGATCCGAACCTTGTTCATAACCCTTTCCATTCTATCCGCCGATGGGCCGCAAAAACCTTCCGCCCAATGCGCTGTCACGTCGCGCGGCAATCCATCCGCCGCCCATAAACATGCCTCAATAATAGCAGGGTTTTACCGCGGCGCAAGCCAATCCGGTTTTCCGCCATATTCTTCCCCGGATCCCCGGCCCGCCTTACGCCGGCAAATCCTGAAGTGTGGATGGAAATTCGTCCTTCGCCTGTTTAACCGGATGGCGCGGTCAACCGCGTTAACCGATGTCGGACAGCCGCCGCTGCGCTTAACTGCAGGCGGTGGTCGCGGCGATTTCGCCGGCATCCCACAGCAGCAAAGAACCGGAAGAATAAAACGCCGTCCCATACGCCGGCGAAGCGGTCTGCACGATGCGCGACCCGTTGGGCCGCGGCCTGCCCACGGAAACCAGCGTTCCCAGTGTCTGACTGCCGTCAAGCGTCCGCACGGTGTACGTCCAGGTGGCCGGGGCGGTTGGCGTTCCATCCGCACCGCCGTCCTTTTCAATCTGAACGGGGAACAGTCCCGCGCCGGCGGCGGCAATCAGCAGCACGGCGCGCGGCGTGGATTCCGCGGTATAGCCGGCCAGCAAACCGATATGAAAACTGTTCAACGCCAGCAGATGTGTGCCGCTCGGCGCGGATTCCAGCAGGTTAAGCACCAGTGCATTGGTATTGCCGGAATCCGCAAGGCCTTCCGGCATGGCCAAATTGGCGGATGGGGATGTCTGGCAGTTCGGCGAAAAAATGCGGCCGGCATATTTGCCCGCGCCCGTTTCAACCGCGGTTAATTTAACGATAAAACCGCCGGCGGATCGCTGTCCGTGCTGTATCAGCGCCGTTCCCGCGCCAAAAACCCGGCTAATGGACGTGGTTCCACCGGCCGACAAGCCGGAATTGGTGTTAATTTGATCAATAATCCGGTTCACCTGCCGGGCGATATCCTGCCATGGCCGGCTGCTTGCATTCCAATGGGAAAGTGGCGTGTGCATGAAACCTGTCCGTTGAAAATTACACAATTTCCGGAAATGCGGTGTTGAAATCCGTCTGCTGGAACACCACAAAGCGTCCCCAGCCGTTGCCGCTGGTTTGTGATCCATCCGTGACGATGCTCGCGGCGATTCCGGTGGGAATGGATCCGTCCACATTGCGGAACACCGCATATTCATCCCAGGTTTCCGGGTTATAGGCAAAACTGTAGGTATTGCGATACCACACCCCGTCATGCGTGGCCCCGTTGATCGGCAGGCAAAGCCATGTCCGCGGCGGGTAGCCGCGCCATGTTGCGGAATTCACCATTCCGGCATACGCCAGCGTGACGGATTCCGGGTCCGTGGTTTGCAGGAAGTGAAAATTAACCGTGGCGTTAAGCACCAGCCGATGCAGATCCGCCACCTGGCTTTGCGCCGCGCCGCCGGCCGGTGTATATGTGACGGTCGCCAGGTTGTTCGACGCGTCGTAATGCCCGGTGGCCTGCACCAGGCCGGCATTAAAACTTTTCAAGTACGAACTTGGATACAGATCCCATTGATATTCGCACAGCGTGTCAAAACAGTCCGCCCCCTGGCAAATCGTGCGGACATGACGAACCACCGCCGCCGGACGGTCCGGATGCGGTGTGCCGATGCCCGGAATGGCGAATCCCGTTGCCGAATCCACCGCCGATGCCGCCATAACCGGCCGCAGCGTGGCCGAATATTCGGACAAACCGGTAATCTGAAATTTCCGGATTATCCGGTATCCGGAAGCCGTCCATTCCAGGGGTTGTGAAAAAAGCAGGTCTTCCTTAATGCTGATGGCCATAAAAAGCTGTAGCGCCGGCGCAAGGGGATAATGGCCGTAGCCGCCGGCGCGTACCGGCGCTACAATACGGCCGATGGCTGAACAGTCTGTCATAACACTTTCGCGTGAATTGCGTTTTGCCCTGTCGGGCAATGAACTTTCGGGCCTGCAAAGCAACAATTTCGCCGGTAATCCGCCGATGCGCGGCCTCGCGGCCTTTTGCACCGTGCGGGCGTGTGTCGCCGGCGCGGTGGACCCGGCGACGGGAATGCTGATGAACATCCGTGATATGGACCGCATTTTGCGGCAAACCGCGGCGCCCGCCCTGCGCGATTTTTATCTGCGTACGCCGGCGGAAAGCCCCCATTCCCGCGATCCGGCGCAGGTGGATGCCATGCCCGTTGCCCCGCTGCAAAAAGCCGCCGCGGAAATCCGCCCGCTGATCGCCCCGCACCGGCTCGCGGTTATAACGGCGGCGCTAAGCCCGTTTCACGCCTTGGACCTGGATTTTACCCGGGAGACTCCCATGATCCGCATGACTCAACGGTTTGAATTTTCCGCGGCCCATCGCCTGCATACCGATACGTTAACCGCGGCCCAAAATGCCGCTCTCTTCGGCAAGTGCAACAACCCCAACGGCCATGGCCATAATTACGAACTCGACGTGACCATCGGCGGGCCGGTCGCCGCGGATACCGGGCGGTTGATACCGGTGCATGAATTCCAGCAGGCGGTGAATCAACGGGTGATCCAGGCCTTTGACCATAAGCATTTGAACCTGGATTGCCCCGCCTTTGCGGGCATCAACCCCACCGTGGAAAACATCGCCCGGATCATTTTTGATCTGCTGCATCCGGCTTTTCCGGCGCCGGCAAAGTTGCTTGCGGTGAAGGTGTGGGAAACCCCCAAAACCTGGTGCGAAGTGACCGGGGAACCCTGAAAACAGCCGCCGTTCTCCGCCGCACGGCGGGAACCATAACCCCGCCTGTTCGCTGATCCCAACGTTTGCCGATCCCGGTGTTTATCCGCGCCGGCAGGATTTTGCCTGTTCTTGCGGAAGTACAATTATTTTGTGTGAAGCTGCATCGCCAGCATCGCCGCCCCGACGACGCCGGCATCGTTGCCCAGCTCCGCCGTGCGGATTTCCACTTCCGGCGCGGACATGTGCCAGTATTGTTCCGAAAAATAGCGTTTCACCGGATCCACCAAAAAATCCCCCGCGCCGGCCATGCCGCCGGCCAGCACAATCATCTTCGGGTCCAGCCAGTGCACCGCGTTGACACAGGCCAAAGCCAGCATGCGGCACATATCCTCCCATATTTCCTGGGCCAGCGTATCCCCGCTGCGGGCTTCCTGTTCCACATCCCGCGCCGTAATCATGCCGTCACGTTCCAGCACGCTGCGCAGGGTGGAGTTCCGCCGGCCCTGCTCGCGAATCATCAACCGCGCCCGGCGGCCCAGCCGGCTGGCCGCGGTATATACCTCAAGGCAGCCTTTCTGCCCGCAACCGCACTGTTCCCCGCCCGGCAGCACTATGGTATGCCCTATTTCGCCGGCCATGTCATGCGCGCCGCTCACCAGCTTGCCGTCGTGCACAAATCCGCCGCCCACTCCCGTCCCCAATGTGATCATGAGAAAATCCCGGGCGCCGGTGCTGCGGCCGCTGCCGCCCCAGTATTCGCCGAAGGCGGCGCTGCGCGCGTCATTTTCCAGAATGGCCGGCTTGCCGAGTTCCGTGCTGATCCGGTCGCGCAGCGGCACATTTTCCCAACCCGGCAAATTGGCGCTGCGCAATACCACCCCGCGGCTGGTGGAAAGCGGCCCCGGCGAAGCCACGCCTACCGCCGTGATATCTTCCGGCGTTTTGCGGGCTGTTTTCAGCACGCCATGCGCCGCGGCCACCATGTTGCCGATCACCGTTTCCGGTCCGCGGCCGGTCACCACGCTTACCCGCGCCAGCACCTTCCCGGCCGGATTCACCAGGCCCGCTTTTATATTTGTGCCGCCCAGGTCTATGCCGATATAAAGCGGGTCTGACTGCCGGATGGATTCCATTGCGTTATTTCCTTCTATTGGCGGAGGGGAAAAGCCAAATGCCCGGTCCAATGTGTTGCGCCGTTCCGGGTTGCCGCCGCGAAAATCAACCGCGCCCGTCTTTATCCGGGAACGGCCGCAACCGCGCCGGCGCGGCGAGGCAGGGCGGGTTATGCCGCCCCGCGTAAGGCCCGGCCCCGCGCCGTCAGGAGGCCGTATCCGCCATGCGCCGCAACACCGTATGCAGGATACCGCCGTTGCGGTAATAATCCACTTCCACCGGTGTATCAATGCGGCAGGTTGTGGCGAATTCAACTTTTGATCCATCCGCCCGCACCGCGCTGACGGTGACATCCTGCCGCGGTTTTAAGTCCGCCGGCAGGATGATCTCAAAGGTTTCCTCGCCGCTCAGGCCCAGTGACTGGGCATTCTGCCCGGGCTTAAATGTAAGCGGCAGAACCCCCATGCCCACCAGGTTGCTGCGGTGAATGCGTTCAAAACTTTCCGCGATCACGGCGCGGGCGCCCAGCAGGAAAGTTCCTTTGGCCGCCCAGTCGCGGCTGGACCCCATGCCGTAATCTTTTCCGGCCAGGATAATCAGCGGCGTGCCGCGGGCCTTATAATTCATGGCGGCGTCATAAATCGGCTTGATCTGATTATCCGTGAAATCACGGGTAACGCCGCCTTCCGTTCCCGGCGCCAGTTTATTTTTCACGCGGATATTGGCGAATGTGCCGCGCGTCATCACGCGGTCGTTGCCGCGGCGCGCCCCATAACTGTTGAACATGTCCGGTGTCACGCCCGCGGCGATCAAAAACTTGCCCGCGGGTCCGTCCTTTTTAATCGACCCGGCCGGGCTGATATGGTCCGTCGTCACCGAATCCCCCAGGCTCGCCAGCACCCGCGCGCCGCGCACGGATGCAATCGGTTTCACATCCGCTTTAAGGTCCACGAAAAATGGCGGCTCCTGAATATAGGTGCTCTTGTCATCCCATTCAAAAATATCCCCGGTGCTGGTGTGAATCGCCTTCCATTCTTCCGATCCGGCAAACACATTGGCATATTCCGATTTAAACTGACCGCTGTTCACCGCCGAGGCGACGGCCGCATCAATTTCCGCCTGCGTTGGCCAGATATCCCTAAGCATGACGGGCCGGTTGCTTGAATCAATGCCGATCGGTTCATTGGCCGGGTCAATATCCACCGTGCCGGCCAGGGCATAGGCCACAACCAGCGGGGGGGATGCCAGGTAATTGGCTTTTACATCCGGGCTTATGCGCCCTTCAAAGTTGCGGTTTCCGGATAGAACGGAAGTGGCCACAATATCATTCTCATGAATCGCCTTGCTGATGCTTTCCGGCACCGGACCGGAATTCCCTATGCAGGTGGTGCAGCCGAAGCCCACCAGGTGAAACCCGCACGATTCCAGCGGTTTTACCAGTCCGGCGGCGTTTAAATATTCCATCACCACCTTGGACCCCGGCGCCAGCGATGTTTTCACCCATGGCTGCCGCGTAAGGCCCCGGGCCGCCGCCTTTTTGGCCACAAGGCCCGCGGCAATCATCACGCTGGGATTGCTGGTGTTTGTGCAACTGGTGATCGCCGCAATAACCACCGCCCCATGCTTGAGCATAAACTTCTTGCCGTCATATTCCACCGGCACACCGCCAAAACCGGAATCCGCGATGGTCGGTGCGGAATTGGGAAGCGCCGCCGAACTGTTCGCCGCCGGGCCGCCTTCGGCTTCCCAGCTTTGCAGGCTTACACGTCTGGCGTTGAGTATTTTTCCGTAGCTGGTGGACAGGTCGTGCTGCCATTGGGTTTTCATCGCGGAAAGCGCCACCCGGTCCTGCGGGCGCTTGGGGCCGGCCAGCGATGGTTCAACGGCGGCAAGGTCCAGCTCCAGTGTGCTGGAATATTGGATCTGCCGGTTTTCATCCCGCCACAGTCCCTGCAATTTGGCGTATTGTTCCACCGTGCCGATCTGTTTTTCGTCGCGCCCGCTCAGGCGAAGATACGCCAGCGTCTGCTCGTCAACCGGGAAAAAGCCGATCGTCGCGCCATATTCCGGGGCCATGTTGGCGATGGTGGCGCGGTTGGCCACGGGCATTTCCGCCAGCCCGGGGCCGTAAAATTCCACAAATTTATCCACCACGCCATGCTTGCGCAGCAATTGCGTTACGGTTAATACAAGGTCCGTGGCGGTGCAGCCTTCCCGCAGTTTCCCGGTCAGCTTAAAGCCCACCACTTCCGGAAGAAGCATGTAAATCGGCTGGCCCAGCATCACCGCTTCAGCCTCTATGCCGCCCACGCCCCAGCCCACCACCCCCAGGCCGTTGATCATGGTGGTGTGCGAATCCGTGCCCACCAGTGAATCCGGAAAAAGAACCCCGTCCTTTTCCCATACCACTTTGGCCAGATATTCCAGGTTCACCTGGTGCACAATCCCGGTGGCCGGCGGCACCACGCGGAAATTGTTGAATGCCTGCTGCCCCCATTTCAAAAACTGGTAGCGCTCCTGATTCCGCTCAAATTCATGCTTGCTGTTGATCTGCAGGGCCATGTTGCTGGCAAACGCATCCACCTGCACGCTGTGGTCAATCACCAGGTCGCAGGGAACCAGCGGATTCACCTTTTTTGGATTCCCGCCCATTCGCAGCATGGCCGCCCGCATGGCCGCCAGGTCCACCATCGCCGGCACGCCCGTAAAGTCCTGCAGAACCACGCGGCCGGGCATGAAGGGAATTTCCACGCTGCCCGTCTTTTTGGCGTCATAGGCCGCCACGGCCCGCACGTCATCCGGCAATACCAGTTTGCCGTCGCAATGCCGCAGGCAGGCTTCCAGCAGCACCTTGATGCTGTAAGGCAGGCGATCCACATTGCCGAATTCCTGCAGTGCGCCCAGCCGGTAAATGATTTTTTTACCGGAGGGGGTGTCTATTTGTGTACGGGCGTTAAACAAATCCGGCGCAGGAGTGGCGGTCATGGGGTCCTCGTGTAATCGGTGAAAATAACCCGGCTTTTTTACATTCCAGGCCGGGCATGGCACCAAGCCGACTATTTTACGCATTACCCGCGCCTTGGAAAGTCTGAATTGGAGTTCTCCGCATGCCGACGGCGGGGGCCGGCCGCGTGTGAATTCAAGCCGGCAAAGTTTTGGGCCGGCAGCCGGGACTGCCGCACGCGCAACCATGCATCTTATTTTCAACAATTGCCCCTGATTCTGGAATAAAAATGGAAGCGGTGTCCCGCCGTTTGGTCGCAAGAAAAATCGCCGCCGCCTCTGCCGCCGCGTCAAAGCCGGGTTCGTGCCATACATCACCGCACGGCGGCAAATATTGCGGGCGAGGGTCAACCTGCGGAATCTACATTCGCTTGCTCTGGGGCTTGCATGCTGCCGGTGGCTCCGTCGCACCCGCCAGAATGCAACAAAAGTATAATAGACGGCTACAAAGTTTACTCGGCATTTCAACCGCGGGATTGGTATGGTTGTTTTAACGTGAGGCCGCTGATTGTGGTTTAAAGTTCTCTGCTGCGGTTTGGTTTAGTGTTGTTTCGTTTTCTGGTTTGGTGCAGCAGCCCTTAGATTGCGGGTCACGCCCAGATGCCGGTTTATTGGGAATGCTGCCATGGCCGGGCGGAAATCGGGAACCATGAATTTACCGACTGCCGGCAAATAAGGCGTCGAGCGCCTCGATTACTGCGGATCGGAATCCTTTCGATTAAAATGAGGGGGCTGGAGTTATCTATGAGGATGGCAAATTGGGGGCGAATAAAGTTCGTCGCCGGATTGATAGCCTGCAGTATTTTTCTCCCGGAGATTAACGCTTTCGGACAACCGGAACGTGCGCCGATACACCTGCCAGCATCGTTGGGTGTGCGTTATGCAGGCAAGCCTGTTCGGTACCGTGACCTGACGCTGCTCGACCGGCATGAAAGTGAAAAACAGCTGAATAAAGTCTGGACCGCCTACCGCAACAAAGCGTCGGCAGCACTGCGGACGCGATGGGGAAGTTACATGCTTGGCCCGATGCGGGCGACCTACCAGCCCGGTCCCCGCAAGGCCCTGCGCCGCATCGTCCTTGGTGCATATCGCGTCGGTTTGAACGGCGCGTTTTATTCATTTCTACACGCTAAAATTATAGCGGCATTTTGTGCCAAATGTTCGCCGAAATTAGGCTTTTATAGCCAATCCCAATCGGTTAAGAAATATCTGACCGCCGAGGCTGTTTGCCAACAGCGCCAAAACGATCTATTTGCTTCCTGCGCCCTTGGCGGTGTGTCCGGCGCCGCGTTTGCCTCAATGTACAAGAGGATTTTTCCCCGGTTGCCCGCAGAGGTACCCTCCGCGGCCTACCCTTGCCTTCGAACGGGCGGTTTTTTATATGTGTTGATGGATCGGTGCTTTCCACACTTGAAAGGGGCAAAGATCGCCCCTTGGTTTGCCGAGGAGGCCTCACCGGCACAGGGGCTTATGACTCGGCCAATGGTGGCGGCATTTCGTCCGGAGGAACCGCACCTTCGTCGGTTAATAATCAGGGAAAACGGAATATCCAATTCCGTGCTGATCATGCACTGTAGTGCCGATGACGCGGCCATTGCAGGAAAACTGGTGGACGCCTGCTTGCGCAAGAGTGACAAGCTAAGCCGCACTCGTTTTCCCCGGGCGATCCTGACAATGCGACTGTTGGGTTCCCCAACCGTTATTTTGCCGGGACATGGCAACTGCAGGTATTACTCCCGGATTACGGGAATTCCGATGGGAAATATTACGCCGCTGAAATTACTTCCCGTCCGGAAACAACCAGGTGATTTTATTTACATTTATCAGAAGAACCCGTCCCTTACGCCACATGCTGAAAAAATCTATTTCACAAATAAACCCGGCTTCCCATTGTTTACATCCGGGGCCGTGGCGATCATGCTGCCGATCGTGCGGGGTGTGCTGCGAAAAGTTGAGGTTAGGTCCAAATTTCTACGGCTTCCGAGCGCCACGAAACTCTTGTATGGAAGTTTACCGACAGCATGGGGAGGGGGAAATACGGAGTATCTGGGTACACCGTTGCCGCCCCTCATTCCGCCGCCGGGGCTTATTCCCAAACCATGATCGCCGCGGATATGCTATTTTCCAACGAGGACGTCCCAGAGCAGCACGACAATGCAAACAACGAGAATTATCCAGACCGGTAAACGGGTATCGACCAAGATCATCATCGCCATTGCCATCTATAATGTCACCTGCTGGCAGGCATGCACCACCCTTCGTGGAATAGTCACGAATAACACGAATAATATGTTTTCGTCCGTTGAGCGGCTGCCAAATCCCACCACCAAAACACTCGACCCTTGGTACATTCGCATTGCCACGGCGGTGGTGAGGCGAAATGCCGCTGACCTGCAAAAATATGCCGCGAAGATGCAGGCATTTGCGGACGATACATCCCGGCCATACCTCTGGTTCCCCGCCACACGGGCCAGAACCCTTTGCTTGGCGCGGCTGAAAAGCGAATCCGCCTTCACGGGCTCATATGCAACCCTTTGTCAGGCACACGGCAATTTATTACACCGGGATAAGCTGGTTTCCTTTTCGCGCCACGTTTTCAACTATCTGGCAAGACACCATCGAACGGCCTGGGTCAATGCGGCCGTGGCCAAGGCGCTGCCGCAGGCCGGCCCGCCGGCAGGCAAACTGTATATGATGCTGCTCAACCGCCGATTGGCGCAATTACCTGATGCCAAACATCGCTACAGACTGATCCACAACGCCATCGGCCAGGCGAAGGTCTGGAACCTGAAGCAGCGCGCGAAAAAGCATGGGCCATTGGTGTTTTCCAGCGGGCTGTGGTCATTGCGGTTTGCCGCAGTGCGAAATGACGCCGCCGGTTCGGACATTCCCCATCTGCAGGCGGATGCGGTGAAATATTTGACCCGGTACCATGCGGGAGGCAGGGATTCGCCGCTGGTATTTCTGATGTCCCTGAAAGCCTGTGTTTATGCTTGGCGGCATTCACCGAAGCCGTCGCAAAAAACACGGATCGTCAATGCTGCCGCCTGGATAACCGACTGGTATCCAAAGATTACCCCGCACGCGGGCAGGCTCTCCTCACAGATCACCCATGAATTTGAGCAGTGGCGTAGGCTGGCAAAAATGACGCCGCCGGAAAAGTAAGGCGGTATTAACCGCAGCCGCCGGCATTGCAACCGGCTTTGTCACCGGTTGACCGGCAGGCGCACCGCCCAACTTGCTTGTTGGCCGATGTGCAAGCCTGATACCACCATATCCAAACGCATTGTTGCAGTTGCCACGGCTACAGCAATCTTGAGGCGGCGTAATACCACAGACAAGAATTTCTGTGCCACAATGGTTGCAGTTCCCGCCGTTACTTATTCATAGTTCCTTTTTCCGATCATTGCTCATTGACTCCCGTTCCTCCGCGGAAAATAACAGAAGCCGCGATTCGGCATTCCAACGTCTCGCTTTTTTGGGGGGCAGTTTACACCGTCTCTGTGTGCTCTGTGATCTCTGTGGCTATTTCCCGTTCCTCCGCGTTCCTCCGCGGTGAATTGTCGCCGTTCTTTTTACCGCAGGGTATGCAGGGTACCGCAAAAGAAAATAACAGAAGCCGCCCTTCGGCATTCCACCGTCTCACTTTTTTTGGGGGCAGCTTACAACGGCTCTGTGTACTCTGTGACCTCTGTGGCTATTTCCCGTTCCTCCGCGTTCCTCCGCGTCCTCGGCGGTGAATTTTCGCCGTTCTTTTTACCGCAGTGTACGCAGACTACCGCAAAAGAAAATAACAGAGCTGCGCTTCGGTATTCCAACGTCTCACTTTTTTTGGGGACAGTTTACACTGTCTCTGCGTGCTCTGTGATCTCTGTGGCTATTTCCCGTTTCTCCGCGTCCGCTACGGCGAGCGCCACGGCGCCCGCCGGATATCG
>JAKBBN010000024.1 GCA_021808485.1 Planctomycetota bacterium
AACTGTGGGTCCGCTTCCATGAGAACCCTTTCAACTAGATATTTTCCCAAGGATTATTTATAATGCAACCCATGGTTATGTACCGTTGCACGCCAAACGGAGTATATCATGAAAAATGCCCGTTTTGCAATGCTGCTCAATCCATTAAGGCCGGCAAAGGAGCTGATTGCCGAATTCAGTAGCGCCTTTGACGCCGGACGCGAGCTTGAGACAAAATACGGTTATTCTCCGTTCTTATGCACGGAGAAATGGAAAGATTCCTTCGAAGGCTGGTCGCTTATCCCGTTGATGCAGTGAGGCACCGCGATGCTGAAAAACTCCCCAATTGCCCCGAATGGGGAAAGCGGCGCATCGCGGCCCGCCGGAAAGCGGATCCGCCGCGCGGGGCTTGCCATGCTGCTGGTGGCGGCGGTCATTTTGTCCTTGCTCGCGTGGCTTCTGGTGACGTTCCTGGCCGAGGACGCCGGCGGTCTGCGGAATCACTTCGGCGGAGGGAGCGGCCGCGTCCGTCTGGTAGTGATTGAGGGGCACGGCAGATTCGCGGTGTGTCGCGCTGCATCCACGCTTCGCTATTTGAACCGCGTATTCTCGGGGCGCAACGGCGCCCCGGGGGCATTTGGTGCAGCGCCCCTTGCGGATTTAATGTCTGAGCGGTGGGGAACGGACCAGCGTCCTTGTGATTATAACGCTGAGATCTTTTTTAACTCAGGTGCTGTTTATAGCGGCCCGATCGGCCTGTCTTTTTGGCGCCAACGTTTACTGGTCGGCTTGCCACCGGCCGGCCTTGTCTGGACGCAGCCATACGGCTTTGTGGGACCACGACACGCTCCGTCGGGCATCAGGAAACTTGTTGGATTCCTGTTGGCCCCGGGCCGCTCACTGGTGGGCGGAACCGCGCGGACGTTTTGACGGCTGTCGCACCGTTTGGAGGTACCTATGGATTCGGTGGAAGGGTTGGACGTCGCGCAGGATAAACTGCCGCAGGCGGCGCGGCGTTCGCGCAAGGCGGGCCTGATTGCGGCCGGCGCGTGCGTTTGTTATTACGGGGGAGCGTGGCTCTGGATGATCCTCCTGCTTAGCTCGCCGAACGCGGCCGTTGCATCGGTTTTTTGGGTAATTCATGCCGCTTGGGATGCCTTCGGCTTAATCGCCTACGGGCTCATCGCATGGGCGGGCTTCTATTTGGCACTTGTCAATAGCTGCGCTGACGTGAAAAATCGCTGGCCGCAGGCGGGCATAGAGAGTTTTTTCTGGCCCCTGCTTGCCCTGCTATCGCTTGCAGCTGCGCCGCTTGTTGCATTGAGCGGGTGGATTCCACCGTGACTGATGCCCTGGGCACTCCACCCGCAACTGAACGCAGCCGTCCTGGCCATATGCCATTGCCCATTTGGCGGGCGCGATGCCTGTGCCGCCGCCGGCGACCAAGGCAATCGGGGCTTGTTCGACCGGTGCGGGCCCACGGATGTAAGGATCGCGTTTCATTAGCGGCATTCGCCCCTATGTTTTCGCCTATTTGCGGTCTGGGCGATGCCCGCTGGTTTGTAAACCGGGGATTTGTGGTAGAATGATGCGACTCTATATCATTCCGATCGTGATTGGGAAAGCTGCATGGTCGCACTGGATGAACAATTTCACCGCCAAGGCACAGGGCCGCAATGCGGTCGCCGCCGTCAATTCGCACAATCCGAGAAATCCCCCGTTCGTTGTACCGCAGACATGCTGTCTGCCCGTTGCCGGCGCGATAAATGCGGCGCGAGGTCCAATACTGAAAAAGCCGTAATTAGCCGCGTTATTTCTTGTATGTTGAAAATAATGGATAAGAAACGTTCTATAAGGTTTATGCAGTCTGCACAAAGGGTAAGGAGGCTGAACACTCGTACGGGTATGTCGAATATGGCATAGATTATGAGTTTTGGGGACAGCCGGGATCCGTTACACTATGTAAAGAGGCCCAACATGTATCAAATGGAAATGCGCGAGCCGGCGGAGGGCAGCCGCGCTTACCATAAGCCGCGGGCAAATGTCGCGGAGGTCGGAACCGTCAGGTCCTGCTCCGTTTCGCGCAGGAGTCAGTAATTACAGGCCGGCTTTTATTTGGTGTTAAGATGCTGAATGCACTCCCGGTTTTAGCAATTGCAATAGGGGCGGTGATCGCGTTTGTGATCGTGCGGTTCAGACTTTTGCGGGCGACGTTGATAGCGATGGTGCTTGTTGGAGGCGCGGCCTCCGTCATCCTCGGCTTTGTCGGGATAGCCCTTGGCGGGGGGAGAATTATTGGGTACTTCCTCCTTATTCCAACCGGTCTGGCGGCGTTATATGCCGGGTTAAGGTACCTTTACCCGCTCCGGCCGCGAAATGATTCCAACGCATGATGGGAACCGGGCCTTTTGGGCAGCCGGAGAATTTGGCGATCGGGTTAAAATAAGCAATAACGGGAACATTCGTTTGGTTGCCTGCGGCAGCACATGTTCACGCACTGAAAACAGCCGGGCTGGCGGTGAGACAGGCGATATCGCCGCTTGCGGGGAACGGAAACCCGCGGTAGTACCGACAGTACGATTCGGGCTTAGAATAAGGGTATGGTGATATGGGCGACGACAGTACAAGCAGGCAGAGGCTGGCGTGCCTCTTGTGCCTGTTCGGCCCCGCCGGATTGCTTGCCTTCCGCGTCGTCATTGACGGGATCATGAAAGGAACGCATTCCGCATATTTTGGGCTGTGGGTTTTCGGTGCGGTTCAAACTGTTCTGCTCTTGTCGCAGTTGCTTGGCGTCATCGGCATGGCGATGCTGGCAGGAGCGTTGCGAAACTCCGGCCGATCAGCCACGCGGGTTTTATTCCGGGGGCTATTGATCTGTTGCGGCGTGCTATTTGTTCTGGTGATATTGAACTATCTTGTCTGGCTGATTTTTGTAGCCGGCGGCGAAGCGGCACGGAATTTTCTGTTCCGGCTCCTGATGCCGGCCCGGACCGCTATTTTCAACACCGCCTTTGCAATATGCTGGATAGCGTCGTTATCGACCTCAGTTTTAGTTGCATGCGGTATGTGCAACGCCAAATTGAAAAGGGGCGTTCAATTGTTGGCACGGATTACGGTAATACTGCTCGTGCTCTCTTTTCTACTGGTGCTGCTGTGCCAATTCAGCTACGAGATGTGGTTCGGTCGATTTTCGCCTCAAATCGGCCTGAACCTGACAGCTGTAATAAATTGGCTCTTTCCCGTCGGCCTCCTGGGCGCGACATTGTCATTTGCGGCAAGTTTAATTCATCCAAAAACAAAACCGGCGATGTATTCCGGCGATATCCCGTCCAGTGACGACTAATCCAAGGTGAGGAGACTGGTTTTGCGATCAAAAATTTGGCTGATTGGGGTGGCGGCGGGCGCGGTCGGGTGGGCCGCAGCAGAACACACCGCCGCGGCGACAGATGTCAACCGGGCTCTGCCGGTCGGCCTGGTTATTGTGAGCTTTTTAGCTGCGGCTCTGGGGCCCGCGCTTTGGTCGCTTTCCAGGGTCGTTTGGATATTGTGGGGGATTGGCGGCACGAGGAAAGGCCGATGGCGGCTGTTCGTCCGTCTGGGGGCGGCCATTTTTCTTACGGCCGTCGGGAGTGGGCTGGTGGGGCTGGCTGTACCTCCTGGCCCCGGTACGCTTGGTATTTTGGGTGCGATTGATGGTGCGACTACCTCGTGCAGCGCCCTGGTCCTGGCCTCGTGGCTCGAGGCCGTTACTGACGAGAAACGTGAGGTTCTCGGAGCGGGCGATGTGGCATCTGGCCTTGCCCGGGGGCTGGTTGCGGCCTGTTATTGGCCTTCGCTGGTTCTTTGGGCATGGGGGCTGTATTCCTATGTGTTACCGGCGGTCGCTCATTGGCTTGGTTCAGCCGAACTTCAGCACGATGGAAATGGATACAAAGGGCCATTGGTCGCGGCTGTCTTCGCCGTGGCGACGGGGCTTTTTGGCGTGTGGCCATGGATCGGAGCAAATCTCGCGTTGGCGCACCTTAATCATCTCGCCGAGCCCGGTAGGAGTGGGATCCGCCCTGGCCGCATTATGGTCGTGGGCTATGTCGCCTCCGTTGCTTTTGGGATCATCTCCATACTGCTTTATTGCGCCGGTGCAGAAGTCACCGGGCAAATTTGGTTCTTAGGCCTCGCCGTGCTTCCCGCCTATTTGACTGCTGGTTGCGCCGGCTTGGTTTCGCTGGCTCTCGGCTCAACGGTAAACGTCACGCGAACCCCATCTGGCGGGAGTTTTCTGGTAAGGTGAATTCTGATTCGTTGATGGCTCAACAGCTTTAAGGAGTCAGCAATGCATCAGCGGGATGGGTTATCAAACGAAGATCGTCGCGCCTTCTGGTATCAGGGCGTGGAGCTTTTGGAGGATGTTGTCAATGGTCGCTGAAAACCAGTTCGATCAACGGGCGTTTCAAAACCAGCCAGCATCTTCACCCTTACCGGTCATGACAGCCGGGGGAACACAACCGTGGGCATTGGTGGCAAGGGCAACTCGGTCATTAAAATAATGGATGGCCAAGAAGGTGAACTGGCTTGGCGCTCAGCGAATGTCGGCGTGTGATTCAGTTATAGAGGCGAGGTTGGCCTTTTTTCAAGGCAAATTTATGGTCGCGATCCATGAACAATTTCACCGCAAAGGCAAGGGGCCGCAATGCGGTCGCCGCCGTCAATTCGCGCCATCCGCGGGAACCCCGGTTCGTTGTACCGCAGACATGCTGTCTGCCGGTCGCCGGCGCGGCCGTTACTGATCAAAAAACTCAAAATAACCCATTAGGACCGTAATACTCGAGTACCGTAACCCTTACGCACCAGCGTCATATCAGCCGCCGCACCACATTTTTCAAAGCTTAAGCTGCTGAAATCCGGCATGCAGTCCATCGCCGGCGAATGGATTATTTTTCCCCCGGCGGCTGGGGAGGGGGATTCCCTACCGGAAACCGCACATGATTCGTGCCCATTCAAATCAGATCGTCGCCGCGATGTAACATTTGAAATGCGCGTGATATGCCCAAATTTGTGGCGGGCGGGCGACAGTTGCGGCGGCATGGGATGATACAGATGTTGCGCCCGTTGACGCTCGTCGTTTGGCGATTGTATTATCAGTCACTTAGCAGTTTTGTTGCATGAGTCAGGCTGTTTTGCGCTGCCTTGTCCGGCAAAATGTCTTGCGGATAAAGAGGTGTGTAATGCGAATTTGTAACATGTTGGCGGTGTTAGCCGGCGCGGGTCTGGCGCTGGCGGCCGGATCGCGGGCGGGGGCGTATACCCCGCGCAAACTGCTGTCCGGTTTTGACACGGCCCATTCGTTGTCGCACATGCGGCTGTTCGGCCCCGGCGTATCCATGCAACTCAACACGCAAAAAAAATATGTGCACCAGGGGGCGGGCAGCCTGGAAATTATTGCCGACGAGGCAAAAAATCCGCACAAGGGCGGTGTGCGTCCGACCCTGCAGATTCGCTTCGCCCATGCCGTTAATCTAAAAAAATATCGTGAAATGAGTTTGTGGGTTTACGTTCCGGCGTCTTCGGCGGCGCAT
Source organism: Planctomycetota bacterium (assembly GCA_021808485.1). Taxonomy (GTDB): domain Bacteria; phylum Planctomycetota; class Phycisphaerae; order WQYP01; family WQYP01; genus JAJYPG01. Next base: position 5,553 of record JAKBBN010000024.1, read on the forward strand.
TTCTTCGGCCGGTATGATGTCCGGCTGGCGGTAAATCGGGGGAATCCCTATTGGTCCATGGCGGATGTGGTGCCGGGGTGGAACCATGTGGTCTGGAATTTTGCGAGGCATCCGCAAAATGCGATTGCCGGGTCCGGATCCGGTGCGACGCGATTCCTTCCGATGATGCAAATGCTGCAGATTAACTTCGGCCCGCTGATGAGCGGCTACGGGCGTTCAAGGATTTATGTGGATGATCTGCGGTTGGTGCCGATGCGACGGCTGGTTTCCACCACGCCGGAGGAACTGGAATCCGTGCTGGGGAACGATGATTCATGGTCGCGCAGATATCAGGCGGTGGGGCGGCTGCGGGCGATCGGCACACTGGCCGTGTTGCCGGCCCTGATCAGCGCGGCCAACGATCATGTGCCGCTGATCCGCGGCGCGGCGCGACGTGCGATGCTGCAGACAGCCGAATCAAACGGTCGCGCCGTCTGGCCGGACTTGGAGGATACACTGCATATCGGCACGCCGCGGGAGCGCCTGGCGGTGGTGCGGCTTATCGCCCGGCTGGGAACGGCAAAGCTGGGGCCGCAGGCCGTTGACACGCTGCGTGCGGAATTGCTGGATAATGATTATTACACGCGGACCGCGGCCCGGGCCGGGCTGAAAAAACTCGGCGTTTCCCCGGTTCGTATCGCGGATCACCTGGCGAAGCTTCTTGTGTCCGGCAGTCCGCGCAAGGTGCATGCGGCACTGCGCGTACTGGCCGATATCGGGCCGGCCGCATCGCCGGCGCTTCCGGCCATTCTGCAAGTGCTGCGCAATTCGGCGCTGCCCATCGGGACGCGGCAATGGGCGCTGCGCGCGGCATGGTGGACCAATGATCATGTGCTTAAACCGTCGGACTGGGTGATCGGCCTGCAGCCGGGGGCAATGGCGGTTTATCGTCATCTGCCGAATCTGGCGATGATTCGTCTGGAGGCGGCCGGGGCGGGGGCGGTGGCGCCATTGACTCACGTACTGCTGGATTCAAAGAACCCGGTGGTGCGGGCAAGAGCCGCCGAAGCCTTTGACCACATGCGGCGCGGCGTGGTGCGGACGGCCGAGGCCGCACTGAAAAAAGCGGCGTCGGATCCGGCATGGTATGTGGCTTGGCAGGCACGGCAGGATTTGCTGCGGGCGGGGATTGCGGCTGCCGGCCGCGCACTGAATCCGGTAAAGGCGGATCATTCGCCGGTAACGGTGGCAAAACGGGGCAATGAGGTCATTTTTTCCAACGGTACGGTGCGGATGGTGTTTAACAGGAATGCCATTGATCCGGGACCGGTGAGTGTGCAGCTGGACGGCGGCACGAACCTGGTGCATGCGCGGTGGGTGCACCATATTCTGGCGTTCCGGCACAGCAAAGCGGATAACATGTTTGAACGCCAATGGATGCAGAAAATCGGCGGAAGTCCGATCAACAAGCATTTTAAACAGGCCGTGGTCAGCAGCGGACCGGAGCAGGCCGAATATGTCTACACATTCCCCTCGGATCATGTATCGCCGTACCATTGGGAGGAGCATTATGTGCTGCGGCGGGGCAATTCGGGATTTTACGTCTATTTTGTGCTGCGTAACGTCACCGGCAAGGCGATGCCCAATTCCATCTACCAGGGCAATGATCAAAGCATCGGACTGGAATTTAATTTTCTTGTTGCGGCAACCCGCAGCCTGTTTACCACCAAGGTGCTCAGTGATAATTTGCGAGGTCCCACGAGTTTCGGCTTTCCGCGGCAGAACTACCTGCAATATCCGGATATTTACCAGGCCACGTGGCGGCTGCCCAACGGAGAAGTGGATGCAAAACATGAGTGGATGAATTACGAACGCATGAGCCATGTGATGGGGCTGGTGGGGCCGAAAAATGGTTTGTGGCTTATTTTCCCCAGCCATTCATTTTTGGACGGCACGGAGCCGTTGTTGCAGATGACGGCGTTTGTGGGGCCGTTGTTTATCATCGGCATGGATAACAAATATTACGTGCCGACGGAAACTTATGTGGGTGCGCACTGGCAAAAACTTTACGGGCCGATGTATTTTTACCTGGATAAAGGCCCGAATCGGGAGGAGATGTGGATCGCCGCGAAGCGAGCCGCCCTGAAACGGCGGGAAAGCTGGCCGTTCCGCTGGGTCAAGAACAAATTCTACCAGAGCCGCGGGACGGTGCGGGGCACGGTCGGTGTGGCGGATTTCAAAGGGTCATCAGCGCATGGTTTGCCCGGTGCGTCCGGAAAGCGCGCCTGGGTTATTTTGAGCCTTCCGCCCAAGCATGTTCCCGCGGATTTATACGGATCATGGTTGCGGAACGTCGGTTCATTTATGTATTGGACGCGTGCCGATGCGCAGGGCCGCTATCAGATCAAGAATGTCGAGCCGGGAAAATATGATCTGTTTGTGTGGAAAAGCGGGGTTTTAGGGGAGGCTCGTCGCAACGGTTTGACGGTGAAACCCGGGATAACGTTAACCGAATCACCCCTGATTATTCATCCGCTGACGTTCGGCCGGACGGTTTGGCAGATTGGCCGGGCAACGCGCACCGTGACGCAGTACCGCAACGGCGGCAATTTTCATATATGGGAAAATTACCTGCGATATGGCATGAATTTCCCGCATGGCGTCAACTATTACATAGGTAAGAGCAATCCGAAGAAAGACTGGAACTATCTGCAACCGGCGATTGTTCAGGGCCATAAGACGCCTACCACGTGGAATATTCATTTTACGCTTGCCACCGCACCAAAGGACTACCCGGTTCTTACGATTGTAGGCGGCGGGCGGTATGCACGTATGAATGTATTCGCGAATGCTGTGCGCATTGGTTCCATTCATACTAATATTGGGCTGGAACTGGTGCGGACGGCACCCTATGGTGAATTGATTATCCGGAATTTCCATTTTTCACCCAAATTGCTGCAGAAGGGAAAAAACGTTATATCGCTGTCATTTGCATCAAGCGTGCCGGGAAATATGCCCAAGGGCATTTATCGGGCCACTCTCGCCGGCGGAAAGGTGGCACGGCAGGTGCGGCAGAACTGGACAAGTTTCATGGCATATGATGTCATCCGGTTGTCCATGGCCAAAACGCCGCAGGCGAAACCGCCCGCAAAATGACTTGGCAGGTGATGGAATGGTCGGAATATGGTGTGCTTGTGCCCCATAACATTCATTTACATGAAAAATACCATTTTGCTCTTGCATTTGGGTAAGAGGATTTTCTATAGTAATTGCACGGGCGGTAGCGAAAGCGGCCGCGGTTATGTCCGGCCGTATGGTGGTGCGGATGAATATCTCTGGCCGGTTCCGGCCGGTGCGATTTGAATAGCATTGTCGGTTGGGTTGCGGCATCACAGCTGTAATGCCGGGCGGCATTTTGCAGGGAGGGTGAAAGTTTTTTCATGCTTTTTTGGGATTGAAATTTTATTCAATCAGCCGGCATGGCCGATAAACATTCGTCCGGCCCACGGCGGCGGTGCTTGACAGAACCGGCCGGTTGATTGAATATGCTTCAGGCATTCGCGTAATGGCCGGCGCAAGGAACAGGGGGAGAGCGGTCGGTCATCATCGCCGCCGGTGCGAAGATCCGCCGTGGAGGATTCGTCTGATTTGTAATCGGGCGGATTTCTTTGCGCAAGAAATACCGGGGTGCGAATCAGGCGTATCAACATCGGGTCGTGAACAGAACATTTTCAGAACTTAACGGAGTTAAATCGCATGGAATTGAACACAACAGAGAAGTTTGGCTCTGATGCGCTTGCGAATCTTGCCGGTGATACCGGCGGAGGAATGTCGGGCCGGCAGGGTGCCGATGGCGGCGTGCTGCGGCGCGTGGGCCGCAAGCTGGGGTTGCAGGTTGTCGGAACGACGCTGCTTGCGGCGGTTGCGGCCGGACTTTCAGGCTGCAATTCCATGACAAATCCGATTAATTATTTGAATCTGCGTAATTCATTTCTTGATCCGTCACAGGTAGGGCGGTTTGATATGGCCAATCCGGGCGGACGTGTGCAGCCGGTTACCTGGCCGATTCTGGATTCGCTGGCGGTGAACGATCCTCCGGCCAGGCCGTGGAAGGGGTCTGTGCGGCCGACGATCAGCGACCTGAGCGTTTCGCATAAACCTTATAAACTCGGCCCGGGCGATGTGGTAACCGTATCGGTATTTGAGCTGGTGGTCCCCGGCCAGGAATCGGTGCAGACCCGTCAGGTGAACAGCCAGGGCGAAATAAATCTGGACTTCGTGGGCATGCTGAAGGTAAAAGGACTTACGGTTCGGCAGGTGCAGAACCGCATCGTTCAAAAATTGATTGAATCCGGGCAGATGTCCGCGCCGGGGCCGCATCAACCCGGCCCACAGGTAAATGTGGACCTTACCGAGGCTCGCGGACGGGTGTTTTCAATACTGGGTGGAACATCGCATCCGGGTACTTACAATATCATGTCGCCGGACTTCCACCTGCTGGATGCCTTGGCTTTGGCCGGTGATCTTACACCGCAGCCCGGAGAGCGGTGGCTTTATGTGATTCGGCCGGTTTCCGGTAAATCATCACCGGTCCAAAGCGAGGCGCGGACGGCAGGTTCGTCCGGAACGTCGGCGCAGTCATCCGCCAATATGCTTGAGTCCATCGCCAACCAGGTAAACGGCGCGACTTCCATTACGCCATCGGCGGAAGCCCGCATGAAAAAAGAGCAGGGAGTTCTTAATAATGCGATGAGCGGTGGAGCGTCACCGGCGACGCCGCATTATGTATACCTAAACGGCCGCTGGGTGGAATTGACTCCCAAGACGCATTCGGCTGGCCAAGTGCAGTCCAATATGCCGGCGGAGTATAATTTCGCCACGGCAGTTGCGGAGCTGCATCGCAAAGCGCCGGCGCTGCCGACGCGTTCACTCGTTATTCGCATTCCCATCCGCAAATTGCGGGAGGGTGATCCGAAGGACAATATCATTATCCATGCGGGCGATGTGATCATGGTTCCGCAACTGAAGCCTGAGTACTACTACATGATGGGAACCGTCAATCGTCCCGGAGTTTATACACTGACGGGCCAGCGAATTACAATTAAGCAGGCGGTTGCGGCGGCGGGCAATCTTTCGTCGCTGGCCATTCCCCGCCGTTGCGAATTAATCCGTCGTATCGGCCGCAGCCAGGATCAGGAAATGATTATTCAGGTTAACCTTCAGAAGATATTTGATGGAAGGGAACCGGATATTTTCCTGAAAGCAAATGACGTGGTGAACTGCGGCACGGATATGTTCGCCTATCCGCTGGCTGTTATTCGCAGCGGATTCTCGGCGAGCTATGGTTTCGGGTTTACCTATGACCGGAACTACTACATCCAGCCGACGATCATTCGTTAACGGAACGGTCTAACCGGTCCGGCTGGATGGTGGCCGGGGATTGCCCGGCCCGGCAATGTCGACGGACCCAAGGGCGGCACTCAGCATGCACCAATGATGTGCCAGGCCGTCGGGTCGAGTAGATGGGACTTTCCATCCGGCGATTGCCGCATTTGGGTGCACAATCGAGGGATTGCGCCGTCGGAGGTCAGGAGCGACCATGCCTTGCATGGGCGTTGGCGCGCATTCTTCGTATGGCTGTAGATGAAGCGGTGTTATAGGACGTTGTTTTTGGCTTCAAAATCCCATGGATCACTGCTGCAAGGGCCGAAAACGTATAATACCTGATGTCGGTCGGCATTTTATGACGACAAATTTCCGCAGGTTAAGGGTTCAATCGGCGAATGCGTGCGATGGTTGAAACATTAAAGACCAATTTAAGCAATCAAAGCGAGGAACGGATCGAAACCGCCGTGCCGCCGCGGCAGATTGATTACACGCGAGTTTCCACCGTCGGCAGAAGGCGCCGGTCTCAGATTGATGGGCCGCAAGCCGTATTGCTGCTGGGAATATTGGCGGCATTTATCGCACTATTTTATATCAATTTCAGCACGTTGCTGCAGGTATGGTCGTCAAACCCCAATTTCAGCATGGGGTTTGCGATACCTTTCATCAGTGCGTTTTTCGTTTACGTGCACTGGGATACGCTTTCCGCGCTTAAGCCCGCACCGGCGCCGGTGGGTCTGCTGATGTTGATACTGGGGGCGGCGTCGCAAGTGGTGTTTCTGGTGCATGGGCAGATTCAATTTTCGCACTTGAGCATGTTTGTGGTGCTTTTTGGCGGTGTGTTGTGGCTGCTGGGATGGGAATATATGAAAATACTGTGGCTTCCCATCTGCTACCTTATTTTCATGATCAACCCACCGCAGGCGTTGTATGTGAAGCTTACCTCCCCGCTGCAGGAAATTTCCGCATCACTCGGCGTGCATATTCTCCCGTTTTTCGGGGTTAATGCGTTTCGCACAGCCACACAGGTGCATGTGCAATCCGGAACGCACTGGTACACACTCAACGTGGTGCGTGCCTGCAGCGGCATCCGGATGCTGACCACATTTTTTGCCCTGTGCATCGCGCTTGGCTATTCCACCAATCGCCCGGTATGGCAGAAGATTCTGCTGGCTGTATGCGGCCTGCCGATTGCGATTGCCTGTAATGCACTGCGCGTGGCGTTGTCGGGCGTTATTTACGTTACACTGGGTTCGGAATGGGCCCGGGGCAGCACGCACGCGAGCCTGGGGCTGCTTATGCTGGTCCCGGCGTTTCTCATGCTTCTGGCGATTGCCTGGTTTATCGGCCTGATCGAACGCAACCTGTTTATTCATGATGGACCGGTCTCCGGATCCTTTACCGGGGGGCACCCGGCATGAGCAGTGCTTTACCATTGAGCCGTTTAACATTGATTTCCACGCTGGTAGTGCTGGCCGGGGGAGCGGTGGCGCTTGGACTGGCGGAAAAGGCTTTCCATGTGGTGCTGGTAAAATCCCCGACGCCGCTGCAGATGCCACTTCGCAAAATTCCCAAGACGCTGGGACAGTTTGTGATGCGCCCCGGCTGGGTGGATCAGAAACTCAGTTCGGAAACGGTGCAGGTGCTGGGAACAAATACCTATTTAATGCGGGAATATTGGTATCGCAAAATACCGTACGGGGATCCGGGGTCTACGGTAAAATTAAACATAAATTTCTACCCCACCGATTTTGCCACACCACATGTCCCGAATGTGTGCTGGAACGGCGTAGGGCTCAAACGGGTAAGGGATTCAATCATCACCTTGCGCGGCATCCCGCACGCTGCCGGCAAGCCGGGACCCATTCCGATGCGGTTCCTTTCATTTTCCGGGGCGGATACGGAATCCAGCGGCATTCCAATTCTTATAGACCGCAATACCGGGGGCCGGTATTTGAACACTGCTTATGTATTCCAGGTGGACGGACGATATGTGCCCAATACACAGCAGGTAAGTGCGATGTTCTGGAGACAGACGAGCAAATACGGTTACGACGCGAAGATTGAAGTGGATGTAGAGGGGCTTTGCACGCGGGCGACGGCGCTGCGGGTGATCAACGCATTTATGCGAAGCGCCCTGCCGTCAATCGAGCGATGCCTGCCGGACTGGAAGAAACTTAATTCCCCCGCGGCGCCGGCGAGCCATGGGACCGGATTGAACGTGCAATGATTAGCTAAGGATCAAGAATGGCCAGACGTGTCAATACAAAATTCCTGTTCACCTTGATTGCGGTTTTGGTGCTGGCCGTAACTGTCTCGTTCGGCATTTACTGGTGGCGGAATCTTTACTACAACAATCCGACCCGATTGATTGCGGCCGCCAAAAAAGCCTTGGCGGCGCAAAATGTCGATGCGGCGATATCTTATTATCAACGGGCGGCGGTTGCGGCGGAAAGGGAGCATCTGCCGTCGGCGGCGCAGATTTCCCTGGATATCGGCGATTTATATTTTAATCACACGTCTTCCAATCCGGAGAGATTTTTCACGGCGATGCGCAGCTGGATTGCCGTCGTCCAGATTAATCCGCGATTTTTACCCGCGCAGTTGCGGTTGCTCAAGGCGTATTGGTCGATTGCGAAGCGGGGCGGGCAGCGATCCGACTGGCAGTCACTGCAACGCACGGCATCCGCCGTTATCGGGCTTGATCCGAAGTACGCGCGTGCGTGGCGATTAAGGGCGCAGGCGCAGCTTGGCCTGCTGCAGGGGCTTTCTTCCATTACCAAGGCCAATTTCAGCCAGGCGATTCATGATTTGAAACAAGCATGCAAACTGGCCCCCACAAAATCCAAGTCATTCCGCATCCTTGCGGCCATTTATGACGCACAGGCCACCGGCGAACTGCGGCTCAACCTCATAGGTCCCAAACGCGCCGCACTCCTGCGAGCCAAAGCGCTTAAGCTGGTGCAGGGCTTTGTGCAGAGCTATCCGAAAAACGCCCACGGCTGGCTGGCGCTGGCGGCAGTTTATCAAAATCAGCCCAAAAGCGCGGCGGAGTATACGGCGGCGCTGCAACACGCGATCCACCTGGCGCCGAATGATTCACAGGTGATACTGTCCAATGTTGATTACATGATCAACAAAGGCGAGCCTTCGAAGAAGATTATCGCCGTCATGAATCATCTGATCGCGACCAGCAAAAACAAGATGAAATATTACCTGCTGCTGGGGAATTACCAGTTGACCACCGGGCAGACCAAAGCCGCGGTGGATTCGTTAATGGCCGGTCTGCATCATCCGGCGCCGGGGCAGGGGATCACACCGCTGATTAACCAGCATCGCCGGCTGGCGATCAATCAATTGCTGACAGACGCGTATCTTCAGTTTGCACAAAATACGGCGCCCGGATCGCCGGAGCGGAAAAACTATGTGCTTCATGCCGCGGATTCGCTGCGCTGGGTCAAGCAGCATGAGCCGCTAAGTCCGTGGGTGACGCTTTATACGGGAAGGCTGCGTTTCATGCAGGGGAGGCCGGAATCCGCGCTTCGCTGGCTGAAAAAGGCGGCCGCCGTGCTTACGCCGGGGAAAAAAGCGGATATTCTGCTTTGGTTTCGCGATCATCAATGGCAATCCCAGGTGTATACGTCCTTGAATCAAACAGGTGCGGCGCTGTCGCAACTGAATCAAATCAGCGCGGTTGTGCACGGTCAGCCGCTGGTTTTGATTGACCAGGCGGCGCTTACTCTCGCGCAGGATCCGGCGGGAGCGCTCGCCGACGCACAAGAGGTGCTCAAGGCCGTACCGGGGAATATGGCGGCAATCGCGCTGGAGGCCAGAGCGCTGGCGGCGCTGAACCGCATTCCACAATTGCGCAAGCTGCTGGCCGGGGTAAACACGGATCAAAACCTTCAGCTGGCGCTTTTGAAGGGGCGGCTCGCCTGGCTGGATGGACATTATCACGCCGCCGCGGCCATCATGAAGCCGTGGCTGAAGGAACTTCCCGGTGACAGCCGGGTGGTGCTGCTTACCTATGCCGCATTGGCGAAGTTGAATGAACGTGCGAAGGCGGTAAGCCTGTTCCAGACGGCGATCAAATCGTCACCGGATAATATTCAATTTCTTGTCCTTTCCGATGTGCTTTCGCAACCCCATGGGACGATGCCGCAGATTAAATTCGCGGGCGCCGGATCTGATGTGCTAAGCATCGTGATGTCCGGTGAAGCGTCCAAGAACGCGCAGTTGCATGCAATCCAGCGGATACAGCAGCCATTTTTACGCGATATTACGCTGTTTAACTATTACCTTGGCTCCGGCAATCAGGCGGCGGCAAGGCAGGCTCTGGCCGCCGCAGCGAAGCTGAAACCTTCGGACGGCCGGGTGATCAACGCGGAATTCTCCCTGGCTCTGTCAACCAAGGACTATACGCGGGCTTCAAAACTGGCAACACAGGCCGCGGATGCGAACCTTGACGGCGTAGACGGCGCTACATACCGGGCCAGGCTGGCCATCGCCCGCAAAGATCCGGGAAACGCCGTCAAAATACTTAAAACGGCCCTGGACAACCATCCGTATAACACATCGCTGGAAACGTATTACGGCCAAGCCCTGCTGATGTCGGGCAATGTTAAAACCGGTATTCAAACGCTGCGGAAGGCGCTGGCGAGTTCGCCGGACGATATTGCCGCCATTAAAGCGCTCGTGCGCTATAACCTGGCAAGCCCGTCGGTCATCCGGATTGAAGATGCCATTTCCCTGGTCAATCAGGGATTGGCCTATCAACCGCTGGATTCCCAGTTGAATCAATGGAATGATTCCCTGCAAGATCTGTATGGTCCGCCGGCGCCGGCAATCGCCCGGCGGAAAAAAATACTGGCATCGGATCCGGGCAATGTGCAGAATATCATGCGACTGGGCCTTTTATACGCGCGGGCAAAAGAGGCCGCCAAGGGTATCGCCCTGATAAAGAAAGCCTATAAATCCCATCCCGATTCGCTTGATCTGGCTGAGGAACTCGGTTCGTTGTACACGGCCACCCAGGAGTACTCGGCGGCGCAGAATCTGTATGGCCGGCTGGCGGAAAGTAAAAATCGTAAAACGGCGCTGGCCATGCGATTGCTGCTGGGGGACCTGTACGCGTCGCAGGGGAATCTGGCCCAGGCCAAGGAACTGTATGTGTCCGCCCTGAAGATGGAGCCGAAAGGTTCGCAAGTAGCACAGCGGCGTTTGGGAGATCTGTATTTCAACAGCAAACATTACAACAAGGCGCTGACGTATTACGCACCTCTTTATAAAGCCCGGCCGCATGATCGGACGGTGCTGCTGCGGTACATTGAAACGTTGATTCGCGCGGGCCAGACCACCAAGGGATTGGCCATGCTTAATACGGATGTATTTCCGCTGGATGCCCACGATGAAGCCGGTCTGGAATTAAAAGGGCTGGCATTGCGGCGGCAGGGGCATTTTCGGCAGGCTCTTAAGGCGCTGAATCTTGCACTAGCCCTTAATCCACGTGACATACTTGCCCTGGAGAGCCGTGCGGAATGCCGGATGTCGATTCCCGGCGAGAATCTTAATAAGGCTCTGGCGGACCTGAATCGTATCACGGCATTGGACCCGTCCGATTTGCAGCCCCGGTTGCAGACGGCGGCCATTTATCGTCAACAGGGACATAATGCCCTTGCGGTGCAGGAATACCGGGCAATCCTGAAGAAGGTTTCCCCGGGCAATCCGCAGATACAGCAAATTTATGCCGGGTTGCTGCTGAGTTTGTCGGCAAATTATCTGAAACTGTCGCCGAATAATACGTCCGGCTACGCCGCGTCCCTTCGCACGATCAATCCGGTGGTACGACTGACAAAACTATTGACGCCGTTGACCGCGGAGCATCCGCATAAGCCCGTATGGTGGATGCTCAGCGCGCGTTTAAATTTACTGCTAGGCCATAAAAACCGGGCGATGGCCATGGCTCGAAAGGCTTATCTTGCGGACAATCGGGGATCTCTGGGGGCGGCGGATTACGGGCAGGTGCTGAATGCCGGAGGTGATCCGGGCAGAGCCGTATCCGTAAGCACCAAGGCGCTGGCCCTGGCGCCGGATTTTGTTCCGCTTTATCTGGTTCGCGCCCAGGCAAATGTTAATCTCAAGCGATGGCAGCTTGGCGCCGATGATTATGCCAAGGCCATGGGTTTATCGCTTTCAGATCCGGCGGTGTTTCTGGATATCGCAACATCGTTTGTCGCGGCGTATAAATCGCCGGATTTTGCGGCAATCGCACAAAAAACGGTTGCGGATTTCGTTGCGGCACACCATTCGTCAAATCCGGTTGAAAGCAGTGCGCTTGAGGCGATTCTTGCTTTTAACGAGGGGCGTTACCCCGATGCGCTGGCCGCGGCGCAGGCGGCGCTGGCCAAAAAATCGGTTCCGGTGCTGCAAAGCGAAATGCTGCGTACGGCCGCACTTTCCGCTTACGAACTCAAGCAATATGCGACCGCGGAGAAGTATTACCGGTCAATACTGGTGATCAGTCCGTCCGATGCCAACGTGCTTAACAACCTGGCATATTTGCTGGCCGTAAAAATGAAAAAGCCCGCGGAGGGGCTGCCGTTTGCGGAAAGGGCCAATCGGCTTGAGGCGCGAATTCAGGGGGGCGGGCTGTATTGCGACGATTCGAATTTGCTTGATACGCTCGGTTGGTCAAGATATTTGACCCGGGATTACTCGGGTGCCTATGACGCACTGCACCGGGCTTTGCGGTTTAATCCGCCAGCCACGGCATATTACCACCTGGCCCGGGTGCTTTTGGCTCAGAACCGCCGCAGCGATGCGATTAGTATTCTAAAAAAAGGAATCGTTTTAGCGAAAAAGGATGGGTCCGATATTCTGGGCCGTGCCCAGAAGTTGCTGAAGGAGTTGGAAAGCCAGCCGTCGGCCGGGCAATGAACACGATGAAACGGTTTTTCACCGCTTGCGTGAAAGTTTCATCGTGCCTTATATTAACCGAAGATCTTGAGGATTGTCTCTAAATTGAGATAACCGTTTTACTTATGAATCAGGGGAAGTTATGACGCAGTCCAATGCGATAGTGCCCGTTGTGCCTCAGGCAGGTATCGGCAATGAGGTTACATCCGGTCCGAAACTGGGCTTTGTAATCAAAAAGCACCGCTTCCTGATTGTATTTGGGACGGTGCTGGGATTCTTCTTTGCGCTGGGATTGTATTTTGTGCTTCGAAAATACGATCCGTACTATCGTGCGGAAGCGGCGATCAGCGTATTGCCGGAAACGCCGAATCCGCTGCAGCGGCACAACATTATCACCGGATCGCCGAGCGGCGAAATGAAGCGATTGGTTAATTCCCAGATCGTGATCGTGAAAAGTCCGGTCGTACTGGGCATGGCCATACAGACAACCGCATTTCAGCATAATTACAAATACCCGAATGACCCGACCCTGAAGAGCACGTGGCTGGAGGCTTATTCGGCGGCTCCGCTGCATAAACTTCGTAAACACCTGGTGGTTGAGCCGGTACGCGATTCCAATGACTTCATCATCAGTCTGGAATGGCATGATGCCCACGAAACAATGTCATTGGTCAACGCCATCACCAACACGTATATCCAATATGTGCAGAAAATGGCGCAAACGCAGTTAAACACCGAGGCACGCGGGGTGGCCGAGGCCCAGGCGCGTGTCGCCGCGGGGGTGACGGCACGGCAACGGGAACTGGAACTTTATCGCCGGTCGCACAACGTGCCCGGGTTGATTGAACGTGAAGCGGTTCTGGAAGCCACGCTTACCAATTTAAGCGCCATGGTTACCAAGACGCAAATTGACGCCCAGGCGGCAAAAGCCAATTATCAGTCAATCAAGAAACAGGTGCAGAATAATACACTGCAGCTTTCGCCGCGCATGCAGGAACTCGTCAATGATGACCCGACCCTGCGCAGCCTGATGCTGAATCTGCTGTCACTGAAACAGGAGGTGGCGGTCTCCAAGGATACTCTCGGCAGCGACCATCGGGCCACCATTGCGCTGGAAATTCGCCAGGCCAGCGTTCAGAAGCAGATTGACCGGCTCAAGGCGAAGCTCAAGGCACGGGGCCGCCTGCAGATGCAGCAGGGCGCGAAAGCGGAGATGGAGCAGGCCATGGCCGTTGCCTTGGACACGCGAAAACGCCGCGATGAGAAACAACGCGAAGTCAATGATTTGGACGATGCACTGGCAAAATACCGCAATAGACAAGCGGCTCTAATCACCCGTGAGAAAATGCTCGCCAGTCTGACCCGCCGGGCGGCTTTGTTTAAGTTGCGAAGCATGCACAACGCGTCACGCGTGCAACTGCAGTATCTGGCCAGCAAGCCGGAACGCGTTTCGTTTCCGCGCCTTAAGCGGTTTCTGGTGCTTGGCCCGATTCTGGGCATTCTGGCGGCGCTGGGGTTGGCCTACCTGCTTGAACTTACCAATACACGCGTCCGCACACCGCGGGATATCAGCGGTGTGATGCGGCTACCGCTGCTGGGCTTTATTCCGGATCATGCGGATGACAGCATGCTCAGCGGAAGCCCGATGACCTGCGTCCGCACGAGTCCGGCATCGATGACGGCCGAATCGTTCCGGCAGATACGCGGCCGCCTGGCGGTTGTTCACGGGGAAAAGCCCCTGCAAACTCTGCTGGTCGCAAGCTTTTCTCCGGCGGGCGGAGCCTCCACGGTAGCCAGCAATATCGCCAATGGCATCGCCCTGAGCGAACTTCGCGTGCTGTTGGTTGATGCGAATTTCTACCGCCCGATTCTGCAGACGGTATACTCCAATATCCCGGCAATTGGTCTGGCGGATGTCCTTACCGGCCGTTGCACGCTGGACCAGGCGGTTGTACCGTGCACGGATCTACCGACTCTGCACCTTATGGGCGCCGGCGCCCGCAGCAAGGCGCCGAATGAAATCACGGAACACCGCGCGTTTCCGGAGCTTATGGCCCAGCTGCGCAGCCGTTATGATATGATCATATTCGACGGGGCGCCGCTGACCTTTGTATCCGATTCGATCAATCTTGCCTCTAAGGTGGACGGCGTTGTGGCAGTGGTACGGGCCGGACAGATCAGCCGCGGTACCGTCGCCCGCATACGTGACCAGTTGACCCAGGTCCGGGCGAGTCTGGTCGGCATTGTGCTCAATGCGACGCAAAGCTGGAGCGCCGGTTACTTCAAGGAAAACTACCGGACATTCTTTGAGTATGCGAGTCAGAGCAATCGCCCCAGCCAGCCCCGCAATCTGCCGCCCAGCAAATCCTGAGGCGGTGAGGACGGGCCTTTAGCGGGAGTGACGGGTGCCCTGCGGGTCATGGGCCTAACGGGCCGGTTGCGTATGCAACCGCGGCCCGCGGCTGGGTTGCCGCGCCAAGGCGTCCGCCGTTGCGCATCGTGCAAAAAGGCCCGGGAGGAAACCGTCCGGTTCGCCGTGTTTATCGCTGATAAAGCGGTAAATAATGGAACGGGACACAAAGGGCCAGTACGGCCATGGATGTGGCCAGAACCTTTCCGCCCTGCTGTTCAATGCCGTCAATGGGAATCCAGCAGCCGCTGCCTTGCTGCAGTTGAATGACCTGGTTGCGAATCTGCGGGTAAATGTGCCGCCAGTATTTTCCACCCAGCTGATTGGCCGCCTGGCTGCAGTAGTAAACGGCGTAAAAGTAAAATTGCTCGCCTTTTTGCAGTGGATGCACCAGCAGATAATCACCGCCGGCAATGGCCTGGCGTGAATTGCGCTGGCCCATCAGTTCCAATGCCACGATACCGGTCCCTGTTCTGGCGCGGCCCGGCGGCCCGCCGGGTTGATAGGAAAATCCGCCGCTGGGGCAGGCGTCCCGCATGAGGAACGCAATGCCGTTTTGAATCGCCTGTTTGGGCACGGCAGCGCCGGAATCCGCAGCACCGCGGAGGGCCATCAACTGCCAACCGGTGCAGGAAATATCCGCGCTGGTGTCCCATGGCTGATAGCGCCAGCCGCCGGCAAAACTTCCAGTGCTTTTTTTCTGTGCGGCGAGAATCAGGCTGACCGCCTTGGCCAGAGCCTTACCGACCCGCCGGCGCTGCGCGTGATCAACCATGCCATAAACTTCCGCCAGCATGACCGTGGAGATGCCGTGGTCATACATGGTGCCGCCGGGCGGCGCGATGTAGCCGTCGGGACGTTGCTGCGACAGCACCCAGTTAATTGCACGAATAAGAAGCTGATGGTATGGGCCGTGCGCCGGCGTATAACCCCGCGACAAAAACGCCATGACCGCCAGCGATGTCACGGCCGGCCGGTCATTTTGCTGTACGGCGGGAAAACTGCCGTTGGCCAGTTGATGATGGGCCAGCCACAGCAGGCCGCTGTTGATTGCCGCGCGGGCGTTGGGTTTTACCCGCGAAGGGTTGGCGTAGCCCGGCGGGCAGAATGCAGCCAGACCGAAAGCCGCCGCCGCGCCCAGGGTAATGAGCCGGGTACGCCATCCGGGACTTCTGCAGGTTGTGAAAAAACGATTACGAATCATTCATGTTTCCTGTATTCCCATTGGTCCGCACGCCGGAAGCCGCCGCTTAATATCATTGGGGGCGGTGGCGCACGGCCAAAGGGTTATCCATTTGCACCGGCGGCATCGCCGGCATTTCATCGCCCGGCGGAGCGTGCTATCCGCGGATGTGCGGTGATTGCCGCCTGTCAGTCAGTGCGGTGCATTTTAGCCAGCCGCAGGTAATAATCCCGTACCAACCGGCGGTATCCGGCGGGAATTTTTTGTCGCGCGGTATCAAGCAGTTCCTTCTGGTGCAGCGGGCCCAGATTGCGCCATTGCGCCGGACTGATGCCAAGCTCGGTTACCGCCTTTGGGGGAATGCCGTTGGATGCCGCAAAACCGGAGGCTCCGCCCGGCCGGCCCGCCAATCCATCTTGCGCCATGCCCGGCTGCGGCATACCGGATGCCAGGGTATTTCCCGGATTTCCGGTATTCGGCCCCGATCCGTTGGCCTGTTCCTGGCCTTGCTGGCCCTGTTCCTGGCCTTGCTGGCCCTGTTCCTGATTTTGCCCCGGCATACCGGCGGACAAGTTTTGTGATGCGGCGCTAAGGCTGTTGGCCGCACTCTGCGCCGCCTGGGCATTACCGGCTTGCGCGGCAGACTGGGAATTAATGGCATTGTTCATCTGTTGGGCCGCAGCCATTAAACGATCATACAGGCTGTTGGCATGGGGCGGCGGCGCATTGGGTTTGCCGGCCTGGTTTTGCGATCCGGCAGGAGAATTTTGCGGGGGCTGCCGGGGCGAAATCTGACCGGCAATCGCGTCATTGTATTGCGGCAGATCCCGCATTTCCGGTGAATTTAAAAGCCCGTTCAAGTCACCCTGCGCCAACTGCATATGCAGCTGAGCCGCCTGTTGATGTTCCTGCGCCATGGCGGCGTTCCCCGCCTGATCCGCCTGATCCGCATGTTCCTGCTCCTGCCGGGCGGCCCGAATCTGGGCTCGCGCCTGCGCCACGGTTCGCGCCAGGTCCGGTGCGCCATTTGCGGACTGGTGCTCAACCTTCCCCGCCAAAGCGTCCGCATGGTTCATTTGCCGGGCCATCTGTTCGCCTTGAGCGGCCAGATTACCGGGGTTCTGGGCGGCGGCCTGCCGGAGCAGCTGCAACTGTTTTGCCGTCTGCCCCGCGAGTGCGGTTTGCGCCGCGGCAAGTTGTCGGGCGGAATTGGCGGCCTGGTTCATCTGGGCGGAGGGCGGCGATACCGTTTTGGCGGCAAGGTTCTTTTTGGCGGAATCACGCACCAGTTGGCCCGCCTGTGAAAGAGCGGAGCGCGTTTGCAGGGTATTGTGCTCATTTGCCGCATTGGCGGCGGCATCCGCCTGATCCAGGGCTTTCTGCAGGGCCGCGGTTGACTGCCGGCCCGGATTCTGTTTCAGCAATTGTTGCGCGAGTTGATGAAGGCGGGCGGCCAATTGCGCGGCCTGAGTGAATGTCCCGGGTGTGGCGGCGCCCTGCAGAGCGGCGGTTAAATGCGTCAATTCCCCGGTAGCGGATTTGGTCATCTGATTTAAATTGCGGGCCTGTTGCTGTTGCGCCTGGGCCGCCGCAGACGGCGGACTGTTGGCTGTCTGCAATTGTCCGGCGGCGCGGTTCAGGTTGGCGGCAATTTGCCGCTGATTCTGTAATGCGGCGTTTAATTGGTGCGAATTAAGATTATTTTTGGCTGCCGTCATTATGGAAGCGGATGGCGCGGCAGATTGGGCATGAGCCTTGGCGATCATGGCGTTCTGCTGTGATTCAAATTGCTTTATCCGCTGGTTGAGCGCGTGTTGTTGTCCAGCCAACGCGCCCAGCATCGCCGCTGCCCGGCGCCGCGCGAGTTCCGCCGCCAAGCGTTGATTCATGCTGTTCTGTCCGGCAATAATGTCGCCCACCGCGGCTTTGAGTTTATCCAGCATCGGGGCAACGGAAGCGGCTGTCGGCGTCTGCAGTGTTTTGTGCTTTTCGATCAGTTGTTTCAACTGCTGCTGCAATTGCGCCTGGCTGCGACGGGCTTGCGCCGAATTCGGGTTTAACGCCATTTGCCGGGAGACGCTGCGCTGCGCCCGTGCAATGCTCTTTACGGAATCCAGCAGGTTCTGTTCGCCGGCCTGCTTATTCAGTTTCCAAAGCAGGTGCTGCAGTTTTGACTGCGCATCGGCCATCTGCTTGCGGGCCGCGGTCAACTGGGCCTTGCGAACATTGTTGTGACTGGGAGAATCCATGATTGCCGCCGCCACATGATTGGCCGCACGCTGAATTCCATGCGTGGCGATCCGGCCGGCGGCGGCCGCTGCCGCGGCATACGGGCTGTGCTTCAGATGGGCCGCCTGGTTCCGCAGGCTCGATACGGCTCGGCCCAGATCATCCTGTAATTTATCGGCATGGTTCTGCTGCTGCGGATTAAAGGCCTTTCCGGGGGCGACATAATTCAGGTTGTTGAGTTGCTGTCGGGCTTCGCCGATATGGCGAATGGCGGTGGTTAATGCGCCGTGCAGCCGGGCGTAGGCCTTTTTATTCTGCCTGGCCTGATAATCCAGGGGCAAATTGGGATCCAGAATCAGTTCATGAACAGCGCTCCGGGATGTCTGGCTGGCCGGCTCGCAATTGTCCGCAGCCGCAATGCGATAAAATATCTTTTTGCCCCTCGGCAGGCCGGCGGCCAGCAACTGATCGGCCACGGCCAGTTGCCACATGCGTTTAACGCTGGTCAGGTCGCGCGCACCAAGGGCAATGTGATATCTCATCGGTACGGAATGATCGACCGATACAATGGCTGTCAGCCGGGTCAAACCGAAATCATCGGTCGCGGTAAATCGGACAGGGATCACATCGTCCGGACGCACGCGCAGAATTTTCCGCGGAGACAAGATGTGAACAACCGGGGGATTGTCCGCGATGGCCACGATCGGCCACGGCCGGTCGTCCTTGTTTTTTATGCCCTGGGTATCAACCAGATGAATGCGATACTCCCCGCTCAACAGGATGTGAAAGGTGGCCTGATAAGCCAGGCCGACGAGCGGGGTAAGGGGAAGCAGCCTGGAATCAATTCCTTTGCCGATCTCCAGATCGCTGTTTTTTTTCAGCGGCTGGCTGGCGTGCACAATAAGCTGCACAGATGTGCCGCGCAGCACCCGGATGGATCCGCGGCGGCCGATGTAGGTTTTCGGGGTAAGGCGTGTATAGGCGGGGAACGTAAAGTGAAGTTCCAGGCTCTCAATGCGCGGCCGCACCATGGCACGCACATGGTACCAGCGGGTAATTCCCCTTCGGCAACTGATCCGGTAATTAAAGCTGGAAATAACGGACGAAAAATTGTGCTCAAAGGATCGCGGCCCGGACCGCGTCATGGCGATTGTTCGATCACCGCCGGCCGGGTAATGCACCAGCAGATTAAGCCCCGTCATGGATCCCGGCGCCCCGCCGGCCTTGATGTTGCGCACCGTGACAGCGAGGCTGTCGCCCGCGGCCAAAGCGGTATCGCCGGGCCGGACCAGCAGTTGCAGATCCTGGCCGGTAACAGCGCTGCGCCAGGGTAGAAACGTCTGGCTCAGGCCGGCGCTGAGCCGCTGCGGCATAAGCGGCCAGAGAATAATCCATGCCAGCACCGCCGGCGTGCAGTATGCCCCGATGCGGTAAACCGCCGCGACCGAAAGCACCTGCTGGGGCTGGACGGATTGGGCATCAGTCTGGGCCTGATGAATGACATGATGAATCAATTCCGGAGAACCGGTTTCGTGTGGATGCTCCAACTCGGAAAATTCCACCGCACTGAGTATCCGTTCGTCATGATCGCGATGGCTGGCATGAATCAATCCGGCTGCCTGCCGTAGATGAATGGGCTTAAAAGCCGGCCGCAGCAGGATGACTGTGGAGGTGATGACGGTTCCCCAAAGTCCCAACGTTACAACCCAGCGTACGGCCGATGGAAGATCGGGAAAACTGCCCAGCAGCAGCGCTGCCAGCAGACAAAACACAAGCATGATAAGCAACGCCCGCAGCAGGCCGGCAAGAATCACCAGTCGTTGCCGGCGACGCGCCACCATCAGCAGCGATTCACTGATCGCTTCCGGAAGTGCGGCCTTCGGAATTTCGCCGCCGGCGGCGCGGACGCCATCCGCTGGACCTTGACTGGCATTGTTCGGCGATTCCATCAACGCTTGACTCCCGCAATCCGGCATTCGGTGTTGCAGACGACGGCCGGCTGAAGACTACCATCCATTATAACGGCAAATCAACAGAAATCTTGCATATTTCCGGCATCGCGCGGCGATCCGGAAATTCAGTGAAACCGCTGTTTTTCCGCGGTGCGCCGACCGGCCGGGCCGACCTGTACCAGACGGTTGCCCCATCATGCGGCGCGCCGCCGGAAGGGCCTCATTTAAGCCGATCCGCCAGATGGTCGCCTACCCGCAAGGCGTTGGCCATGGCGGTTAAGGATGGATTCACGGCGCCGATACTCGGAAAAAAGCTTGTGTCAACCACGTACAAATTATCCAGGTCATGCGCCCGGCAATCGGTATTCAGCACCGATGTTTTTGGGTCTGTCCCAAAGCGAAGCGTTCCGGATTGGTGGCCGACACCGCCGATCGGGATGTCTTTTTTCATATAAACGTGATTGGGAATAAGGTGCGGGTGCATATCGCAATGGTTTAAAAGCATTTCCAGCTTGGCGCGCAGCCGCCGCATCGGTTCCTGATTGTTAAACGTGTAGGAGAGCTTAATCTGGCCGTCCCCGGTGATGGTGACGCGATTGTCCGGCTTCGGCAGGTCTTCCGTGGTGAGCCAGAAATCCACACTGTGCCGGGCCATTTCCTCCAGGGCGAATCCCGGGGCGAATTTTGGCGCATCGCCGCGAAACATCGGCCCCATTGATTTTCCGATCATCTGAATATTTCCCAGCGGATGCGGGTAATCATCGGCCTTGAAATAAAAATCATTCAGTGAAAGCGTCTTTTGGAAGCGTGTTTCATTCGGTCGACGCGACAACGCGACTACCGCATCGGAATTATGGAACATGTAATTGCGTCCCACCTGGTCCGACGAATTGGCCAGCCCGTTGGGATGTTTGTCATTGGCGGACAGCAGCAGAATACGCGCACTGTTGGCCGCCCCGGCGGACACCACCACAATATCGGCTGAAAAACTCAACATCCGGCCGTCATGCTCCGCGATAACCTCGGACACGCTGCGTCCGGATGCGGAGGTTTTGAGTTTCTTAACCTGTGCATGGGTAAGCAGGGTCACATTGCCCTGTTCCAATGCGGGCCGAATGCAGATGTTTTCCGCATCGCTTTTGGCCTGCACCAGGCAGGGAAAGCCGTCGCATGTATTGCACTTCAGGCATTTGCTGTTATGGCGCACCTGTTCATTAAGCATCACGCCCGTCGGGGCATGAAAGGGGTGATATCCCCGCTTGGAAAGTGAATCCGCAATTTCCTGGATTCGCGGTTCATGGGCGATGGGCGCAAATGGATACGGGCCGCTGGCCGGGCCTTCGGTCGGATCTTCGCCCCGCAGGCCGTGAACCTGGTACAGTTGCTCCGCCTGAAGATAGTACGGTTCCAAGTCCTGGTAACTGATCGGCCAGGCGGGCGATATGCCGTCCGCGTAGGCGATTTGCCCGAAATCCTCCGTTCGCAGGCGGAACAGGGCGGCGCCGAACATTTTGGTGGCTCCCCCGACAAAATAATGGGTTCCCGGTTGAAATGACCGACCATCGGCATCCAGCCACGGATCCCTGGAAACATATCTGTTCTCGACAAAAACGCTCGTGGCGTTCCAATTTTCATGTTCCCGCGGCAGCCAGCCGCCGCGTTCCAGTATAAGTATTTTCTTGCCTGTCCGCGCCAGGCGATGCGCCAACGTTCCCCCGCCCGCGCCTGAACCGATAATAATCACATCATACTGATTGTCCGTGGTCATGAAAAAAACTCCTGATAAATACGGTGCACCCATGCAGCGGCCTGCCTGCCGGCCCCATTCAACTGTTCCGTGAATTGTCGCGGCTCACCGCTTCGTCGGCAAGGCAGTCGCACGGATGCAGCGTATCATGGCGGCGCGAATGGTTTAACCGCGGGCACAATATCACCCATTCCCGGGCAAATAGCCGGTGAATTTCAATACCGGCCAGCATGCCGAGAATCGGTGCGGTAAAGTATATCCAGCCGGCCGTCCAGGTATTTGCCGGTACGGCGGAGCCGAAGGTGCGCGCGGGATTCATGCTGAATCCGGAAAGCGGCGCCTCAAACAATACAAAAAGCACAATCAACATGCCGGCAAAACATCCTGTCCAGGGGGCCAGCCGCGGAATCTGGTTGACCGCCAGAACGGTCGCCATCATTAGAAATGCGATCGTAAATTCGCCCAGCCACGCAATGTTGGTCCCCCAGATTCCCGGAACGGTTACAACGTAATTTACCGCGCTGCTGGCCATCACCTGATGCCCCAGCATAAGAATCGCCGCGTATACCCCGGCCGCCCCGCCGATAAACTGGCCGGCAATGTAGCCGACGGCATCCGGCAGCCGGATTTTCGCCAGCCGCAGAAACCCGATTGTAAAGGCCGGATTCATATGCGCCCCGGATCGTTTGCCGATAGGGGAATAGATCAACAGTACCGCCGTTGCGCCCATGGCCAGACCAATAACCCCGCGCCGCCAGAATTGGGATTGAATCCAGTGTGTTGCCGGCGACCGCGGATATTCCATCAGCGCGGTAAACAGCGATGCGGATATCATAAAGCCGGCCAGCAAAATGCCTTCGTAAATATAAAGAGGCCAGTTCTTGCGCAGGCATTCCACCGGTGTCGGCATTGCCGCCGCGGGCGAAGAATTGACCTCCGCCTTGTCAGCTTCTGGATGGCGGGCTGTACGTAACATGCAATCTCCGGTCCCGGGGCTGCCGGTCGCCGCAGCCCTCCACGGTGCAGGACTATAACATTGCCTTGGTTGTATTCCAACCATGCTCATGCATTTGCCGCCGAAGAACGGACCTTCGGCTGCAGCACCGCATATTCGCAGCCGGCCGTACCGCACAAGCGGATACCAAAGGCTCCGGAAAAATACTTTTTCGCCCAGGCGCTGGAGTTTCATTCTTCACGATTGCATTTTTTCCGCACGCCAATTAATGTTACCTTTCATCACCTGGCGTTCCGGAGGTCTTTGCGCCGTCGGAAAAACAATTGGAATCCGTCAACATGGGAGTCAAATCATGGATAAAGCTTTAACGGAATGCCGCATATCACGTCGCGGACTTTTGGCCGGATCGGCGGCCGTTTCGTCGCTTATCGCCGTGGGCGAACTGGCCGAATTGGTGCAACCGGCCGCCGCCGCTTCGGCGTTCTCCGGCCGTGATTTTGCATTTCCGGACCGCGTCCGCTACGACGGCCATTGCCTGACAATTGACGGCCGGGACACGTTCATTTATTCCGGGTCATTCCATTATTTTCGCTGTCCCAAACCGCTGTGGCGCCGCCGTTTTGAAAAGATCAAGCAGGCGGGTTTCAACTGCGTTCAAACGTATATCACCTGGAACGTGCACGAAAACGCGATGCCCAAATCCTTGGATGACTATTCCCGTGTGGACCTTACCGACCTGGAAGATTACCTGTCCATGGCTGAGGAATTCGGGCTTTATGTTTTGGCCCGCCCGGGGCCGTATATTTGTTCGGAATGGGATACCGGCGGTTTCCCGCAGTGGCTCCTTACAAAGCGTCCCGCGAATTATCCCGGGCTTTGGCTGCGATCCGACGAGCCGACATTCATGGCCTGGAGCCGGCATTGGTACAACGCCGTCTGTCCGGTAATCGCCAGACACCAGATTACCCGCCGGCCCAAAGGTCAGCCCGGCGTTATCATGTTTCAGGTTGAAAACGAGTATGACTTTACGTCGTTCCCCCTGGAGGTGAAGCGGCGGTATGTGCGCTCACTGGTGGCCGCAGCGATTGCCGGCGGCATTGACGTACCCTTTTATATCAACTGGGGGCAATGCGTCCTGGGGGCCAAGGACCATTTGCTGCGCAAAGTGTTTGATACCTGCGATTTTTATCCGCGGAACGATGTGCCGTCGGTGGCCGGCAGTATTTCCGGCCTCGGCCGGGCACAGCCGCACGCCCCGCGCATGACCGCCGAACTTCAGGGCGGCTGGTTTACCGGTGTGGGCGATGCACCGGCACTTGTGCCGGATGCGGATTTGTACATAAATGGCTGCGGGCCGGCACAGATCAACAACCTGACGCAGTTCGTATTTGCGCACGGTGATACCATCACCAATTATTACATGCTGTTTGGCGGCACAAACATGTTCGGCCGGGCCGGCAGGGGAATTGCCACATCCTATGACTACAGCGCGCCGATTCGTGAATGCGGCGGCGTGGGCGGCAAGTTCCTGCGGGTAAAGGCAATCGCGGAAATGCTTAAAATTCACGGGCCGGCGCTTTGCCGTGCCGTGGAATTGCCGACTCATGCATCCACCGGCCATCCGGACGTGACCGTCATCCTGCGGCAAGCCGTGGATGGCTCACGCTACTACTTCATCCGCAGCCAGGCGGTGGGGCAGTCCCGAGCGGGCACGGCTGTTGTACGCACAATCGGCAGGCAAAACGGGCTGGTGCGCTTTGACTATGCGCTTGAGCCGTTTGGCGCAAAAATCCTGTATTTTCCGGCGGGCGCCGCGGGAAACGGAGGCGTGTGGCTGCCGGAGCAGCAGGCGTCCATCCCGCGTCCGGATGCGCTGCCGGAATCGGTGAATATCTCCGACGTGCGGTGGTCCGTGGATCCGGGCGCCGCGGGATGGCAGCCGGTTAAACCGGGACAAACGCTGGTGGATTTGGGCGTTTATGACAGCCGGGCGGTGTTCTACCGCCGCACTGTAAAGCTGTCCGCGGCGGACCTGCAGGGCCCGGCTCCCCGGGTAAAGGTGCAGATTACCGGCGGCGGAAGCATTGTCGCGCGGGTGAACGGGCTTGTCGTGGAACGAAAGTCCGGGGTGGATGGCGCCATGGCGCTGGATGCTGAAAAGCAGTTGAAACCGGGAAATAATCTGCTGGAAATCCTTTACCAGGATGATGGGCACGCCAACGGCGGCGGAGGCATGGAGGCGCTCTACGGCGTGACGGATATAAGTATCGCGCGGCCGCCGCTGCTGGATCGCAAACTTGACGCCTGGCGGATGAAAATGATCCCAAATTTCCGCCACCCGGAGAATCGGCCGGAAATCAAGCCCGCGTACAATGATGCCGCCTGGCGCAGGGTCTCCGCGGATTCCATCAATGCAGATCAACTCACGCCGGGGCAAACCGCCGTATTCCGCACGGAGTTTGTTGCATCGCGGCAGCAACTGAATGGGGCGCATCCGGTGCTCCGTATCGGCCGCGTTGATGATCTGGGATCGGTTTTCCTGAATGGTCGATTGCTGGGCCGAACACAAAATTATGCCGTACATTATGAATTCAACACGCGCGGCCTGCTTAAGCCCGGACGCAATGTATTGGCCGTGGTTGTGCATAACATCGGCGGCGCCGGGGGGCTTGGCGATGTTCACCTCAGCGGTCCCTGGACCACGCTTGGATCGCCCGCCTCGGAAATTGAATTTTCACCGATCAGCGGCGGCCATGCCCTGAATTGGGAAAGCCCGTCATTTTGCGCCTGCGGCTGGCGGCATGAAACACTGCCGCAATCGGGGCCGGCGACCGATCCCTTGTCTTTGATGACATGGCATCGCCTTAATTTCACGCTGCCCGCGAAAACAGCCGGCGTGTGGGTTCCGTGGTGCCTTGATCTTCAGGCTCGGGGCAATGGCTTTATATACCTGAATGGTTACAACATCGGCCGGCATTGGCAGCTGGGCGGCCAGCGATATTTTTATCTGCCCGAATGCTGGCTTAAATTCGGCTCCGGCCAGACCAATGCAATCACCATGTGCCTGCATTCCCAGGGGGGGCCGGCAGGGGTGCTTTCCGCGGCGGTTCGGCCGTACAAAGCCTATGCGGAGCACGACCGCGCCTGAGGCGCGTGTCGGCCTGATGTGGTGCGGCAGCGGGCCGTTTCGCGGTCCGGCGGCTGGGGCGATCGGCGTGCATCAGCGTTTATGACGGGGCCGTTTATGGCCATGCCCGCGGCGGATTGCGGCGGCAATAATATGCGCGATCACCGCATCGCCCCTGGCGTTGGGATGCACCCCGTCATGGATGTAATAGGCCATCTTGCCCGGAAGCTTCCCAAATACGTTGATGATGGTTGTGTGTGTGGCCCGGGCGGCTTTTTTTATCGCCGGAATTACGCCGTGCACCATGTTCTTTTCATTAATGCCGTAGGCCGGCTTTACAACTTTCGGCGGCAGGCAAATGAAAACGCGGGGATGCGTGGGTAACCTGCGGAAAATATCAATCATGGATTCCGTGTTCGCGGCAAATTCCTTGCCATGTTTGTTCCAGTTCCACGGCTTTGTATCATTGGTGCCCAGCATGATCACCACAATGTTGGGATGAAACGCAATTGCATTTTTGTACTCCGGCTGGCGCCAATAGGGCAGGTCGCCTTTTTTCAGCATTGTGGCGCCGCTGTGGCCGCAATTAAGCGTGGCATATCCCCGGCCCAGAATTCTTCCCAGAACCGCCGGCCATGAGTTGTGGTTTCGATTATGAACCTGCCAGCCGTAAGTAATGCTGTCTCCCACGCAGGAAACGCGAACAGGTGCCGCATATGCCTGTCCGGCGACGGCCGACAGACCGGCCGCGCAAATTATCAGCAAAAGGCCGAAAATGCGGTTTGATGAAAAGGGAAATTTGATCGCGGCAATAGTCACATTTTTCTCCTGCCAAAGCATTCAACGAAACAGGCGCCCATAAAGTATGGCCGATCGGCCGGTTTGGCAATCCCGCACGCGGTTTTCAATAGGCCGCGGCAATTCCACCGGGTTTTGCCGACGCCATGCGCCATCCCCGCCGTCAGGTGTCCGGCGCGCAATGCCGGTCAAAAAGCGAATGTGGATTCAGAAAGCCGCGGGTGCCGAAGTAATCCATCGCCTCTTCCACCGTCTTAAACAGTTTGGTGGCGGTTTGGGTGACAAATGGGCTGGGCCCCGTTTTCGGCCGCCAGATGACATAGACCTCGCGTGAATGATCGTAGGCATGCTGAAGTTCCCGCTCCACTCCGCTGGACAGGGCGGGCCGCCCATCGGGCAATTCCGGAATATACGAAACGATCATGTCGCTTTGCCGCACCATCATAAAATCACGGGCATAGATCTGTCCGTTGATATCGCCGGCGATGGACAATATATCCTGATTGCGCATCGTCACCGGTTGGCCGTTGACCTCCAGTGAAAGCACATGCTGGTTGTCCTGCATGGCCAGAAGGGCGCGATCCGCCAGGGCTTTTTCATCCACATCGCCCGGATCAAACGTGATGAAGGCCGAGCTCATGTTCCGCCTGAATTCATTTATTTCACGGATGATATCCGGCATTTCCATAACATGGCTCATCGGAAAACTGGGGTAAACTTTGCGCTGTCCCGGTCGCAGCAGGAGTCGGAACAGCGTTTCCGCGGTGCTGTTGGACCGTCCGCGGGCCAGCACATAAAACTTACCCGGACGTTCCGGATCAGCCCGTGCGATAATCTCCGTGGCCAGTATTTCCTCTTCCCGCCATACCATCAGGTCTTTGAGTGAATGGTCGGTATTACGGTCCCGGATCAACCGCTGGTGCACCGCCTCCACATTGTCCAGGAGTGTCACATAAATATCCGCCTGAAACCGGGCAAGCTGGTCAAAATCAAAGGCGGCGAAAAGGCCGTGCTTCCAGCGGAACGTGGCATGTGAATTGACGATGACATTCGGATGGTTCCGGGCTTCCGCCAGAATATCGCGGAATACGGCCCGGCGAAGCGAATTCAACCGTGAAAGCGGCAGGTCCAATATGCGGCCGGGGCGGACATCCGGCGCTTCGCGGTACATCATCTCGCCGACGTGGAATACCTTCAGTCGATCGCCCGCGGCATCCGCCAGGGCCTGCACTTCATCAAGATAGGCCTTGCGGTCTAATCCCACCTGGCCGGTCAGCAACATTCGCATGCACCGCTCCTCGCAAACCGGAATTGTAAGAGGCAAACAGTCCGGAAACAATCACCCGCGCGACAAATCAATTGTTATTCCGGCCCTGCCTTGCCCCTGATGAATGGACAATGGGCATTGCGGAAGCTGCATATCCCCGCCCCGGCCGAATGAGCGCGAACCCGAGGTGCAAGCGGCGGACCCAATGTTGTTTATTGTCCGGCCTGGGAGAGTTTTTCAAAATAAGCCTTCACCGGATTGCGATAACCGGCCGGCAGCGTGCCAACCATGGAATCGGTAAGCTTGCGTTTGATTTTGCCGTTATGGGTATTGTCCGCCACCAGGCGGGCCTGTGCGCCGGTAAGCAGTTTGGCTGTCGCCAGGCTTTGCACCGCCATTTTCTGGTAAAGAAGGGCGGTCTTATAGCGATAGGCCTTCAAGGCTTTTTCCGCGTTCTGCATAAGAACCTCGGATTCAATCAGTTTGAAATTGTTGAAACCGGCCGCACGCATCGTCAATCGCAGGCGGTCGGTCTGGTTCAGGAGTTGCGCCTGCAGGCCGGCCATTCGCTTGATACCCTTTTGCATGCTCAGCGGCGCCGGGCCTTCGAGTCCCTCGCCGCTGTAACCGGCCATTTTGCCCCCGCCTGTCGCGCCGCCGGGCGGCCGGCCGGAGGTGTCTTTTACCTGCCCGGAGTCAAATTGATCACCGGTCAGCCGGGTGGGTGTGCGCCGGCCGCCCTTACGGGTGTCCGTGGCGCCCACCATTTCTCCGCTGGCCCGTCCTTCCCGTCCGGCGCCGCTGCGGCCCTGGATTTCATCATTTTTCGGCATTTGGTTGCCGGTAACGCCCTGCGCACTCATATCACTGATGGGGCCATCCATCGCTCCCCAGCCCACACCCTTATTCATGGAATCATTCCATTTACTGCCCAGGCTTTCCATGTTGTTGGTCATGTCCTCTTCATGTTCAAGCAATTTTCCCACCATGTCCGTAAGCTGTGACGGCAGCGGCGGGGCGGGAACGTCATTTTGCGTAACCGGCTCTTCCATTTCCCATTTCATCGTGTCCGGTTGCTGCATCAGCCATTGTTCAATGTGCGATGTAAGCTTTTTGGCGTCTTCCAGGCCTTCCTGCTCCAACGGCGTGGCTATTTTTATGGCCTTTATTTTCAGTGCGTCCTTCGCCATCGCCATATCGATTTTCATCTGGGCGACATCGTCCTTAAGGGATGCGTCCGCCTGGTCCTGCTCCGTAAGATTACTGGTATTCACCAGCGCCTGGTTCAGGAACCTGGACCATTTATCTTCCGTCGCCTTGGCTTCCTTAAGCATCTTTTTGTCATTGGCGTCATATTGTGCGATCGGTTTCTGTGCCAACCGGGTGCTGGTGTTGATCACGCCTTTCTGCTGCTTTTCAAGTTTTTTCATGGCAATGGCCAGTTGTTTCCACATTTCCCGCTGCCGGTTGGGAATGCTGCTGCCTTGATGCGACACCACCGAATCAATCGGTTGGGCATGTGCGGAGGCGATGTCCAGCATCGCCTTCAGGCCGTTAAGCACGTTCAATTGCCGATTGTGCAGTTTTTTTCCGATGAAACCGGCCGCCGCGTTATCGGAAATGTGTGTGATATCGTCCGCACGCACCGCCGCCACCGTGGCATCCTTCCCGGCCAGCAATACCAGGGCGCTCTGAATTTTGGTCATTGATGCGGCAAAGGGAAAATGATGCGCGGTATCCAGCATGGTTGCCTTAAGCGTTGTCTGCCCCGTGTACACCCGTTGTGCAATGTGCCGCGCATGATTCAGTGTTATCATCCCCAGCAATGGATTGGCCTGCACAATCAACCCCTGCTCCGCGGCGATCATACGCCGGATGCGCTGTTCAAGCCGTTGCCACAAATTCCGATCGGCGGGAACCGTCGCCGGGGCTTGAATCCGGATCGCGTACATGTTTCCCGCCGCGGTCTGCGGGCCAAGCTGGGTCTGCCCGAAGCTGATATCCCGATTGTCCGTGGCGCTGAACTGGTAATGCAGCACCTGTCCGGTTCTGTATTTGCCGGCGGAAATGGGCAATAACATTTTGATGGTCGTGGCCGTGGCCGGCAGGCCGTTTTCC
Source organism: Planctomycetota bacterium (assembly GCA_021808485.1). Classification (GTDB taxonomy): domain Bacteria; phylum Planctomycetota; class Phycisphaerae; order WQYP01; family WQYP01; genus JAJYPG01. The sequence goes on from JAKBBN010000024.1 coordinate 35,618, forward strand.
GCATTCGGAATCGGCCAGCGGCGGATGGTGCGCATCGCCTTTTTTCCCACACCGAGTTGCAGCCGCACCATCGTCAGGCCGTAGTCATCCGTCGCACGCACTTCAATCGGCAGTTTCTCCCCCAATGATGCAAACACATTGCGGTGCGGCACAAGCACATGCACCACCGGCGGCTGATCCATGGTAATTCCCAGGCGGAAACGGCCGCCGCTGCCGTTGCTTGCCGCTGGAAACCGCTGCAGGCTCTTGCCGCTGGCATCATCAATCAGCCAGTCATATTTCATCGAATGCCGCGGAATCAGGCGGAGCGTAAAATTCCGGCCGTCCGCGGATTGGGCGGGCAGTGTTTTTCCCTTGCCGGTTTCAACTAGGGCGCTGGAACCAATAAGCGCATGGTTCAACGTCGCCGTCAGCTGAACGCTGCTGCCCTGCGGCACGCTCAGGGATCCGGAATCCGCGGAGATATTCCGTCCGGTCAGCAGAATAACGGTTTGCGGCTTGGCCGGATGTGTATAGGCCGGCGGGGTGACGATGATCCGATAGTCCGCCAGCGTTACCTTGGGCAGTACGGTAATGTGATACCATTGGCTTTGCGTGCCCCCCGCGGAAATCATATACCGCAGATTTTCCGCGGCGCTGGTAAGCAGGTATCGGTAGGAACTGTTATTCCGGCCGAAAACAACCATCGACAGCCGGCGTTGCCCGCCGCTTTTCAGCAGGATATGCAGGGTCGCGGTAACCAGCTTGTTTCCCGGAACCGCAACTTTAACGCTGAACTCCACCGGTGATCCGGCCAGCACCGTTTCCGTGCCGGGACCTATGTCCAAAATGCGCGCCAGCCCCTGGCGTGGAATAAATGTTCCGGGTTCGGCAAGCACCGCAAGGCCGCGCGTCAGTGATCCGGGAAACAGAATGAAAACAACCATCGCCAGCAGCAGAACCGCGGCGGTTTGTAACCATGGGCCGCGTTGCCGGCGCCACGGGACCACTTCATTAAGGTTTTGACTGGAAAGGCCGTGCTTTATCTCCCGCAGAACCTGCGGAATAAGAATCTGCCGTGGGTCCGCCAGCGGGCTGCCGGCCGGCACTGCCGGCAATTGCTGCATCTCGCCGGCGAGCAGCACGGCATTGATCAGGCCGTTATCCAGCGGCAAATTGTGATTCGCGGCTTCCGTTTCCACCCAGCGGGCGATCTGGCCGAATGCCGGCTTCCGCCAGATATGACCATGCAGATATTTAATGTAGCCCCAGACGATGGAGGCTGGAATAAGGGCCAGCAGCAGCCAATCAATCAAGTGCGGCAGAGGCAGTGTCCCGGCCAGAATAATGACACCGGTTGTAACGGCGAACGTTACCAGCAGAAACCGGGAAAGACCGGCCAGAATTTGCGCAAGACGAAATTTATTGCCGGCCTCTTCCAGCTTGGCGGCAATATCCTCGAATTCCGCGGGCCATTGGCCGGACGAATCCATGGTTGTCATATTCTGCACCCCGAACGCGAATAGGCTCTGGCTTTTACCAACTTCGCTCCATTTTGGCTCTGCTGATTATAACGTAATTGCGGACGGATTGTTGCCATTTATTTGGCCGCACTTTCGGGGTGGGGGGGACCATAATGTGACCGGTCCATTTTACCGTTTGCCCCTCCCGGCCGGCGGCGTTAAACTCCGGGGAATCTTTTTCCCTGGAGCCGGCAGTTTGCAACCGGTTCGGCCCGGATAAATTGCAAGAATGTAACGAATCATCCGTTATGGGAATATCCGGTTGAAAACCGTGTTGTTGTTTCACCAGGCAAACCGATATGGCGTTCAATAATCATCGGAAATCTTCTGGCCCCGCACCGGCAAACGGGCAATCCGCCGCTGCGCACCCGGGCATTTCGCGACGCACCCTGCTGGCCGCCTCGGCCGCCGTCGTACTCCCGTCGCTGGCCGGGGCCGGGCCGTTGCCGGCGCGAAATAGCGCGGTTGGACCGCCCGGCTGGCTTGACCGCGTTGCCGGACCGGGTTCCGCGGCGGCCCGCATGACGCCGGCGGGCATGGGTTGTGTGAAGTTCTACGGCCTGTTGCACGACCGTATTACCGCCTGTATCGGCAACTTAACGATGGCCCAGAGCGTGGATCGCCTGATTGATCCTTTTATCACCAAGGCTGATTCGGGTGATCAGGAGTGGCGATGCGAATTTTGGGGCAAGTGGTTTGATGCCGCCGCCATGGCCTACGGTTACGACCCCAAACCGGAATACCGCGCCAAGCTGACGGAAGCGGTGCAAAAATTGCTCGCCACGCAATCGCCGCAGGGCTACATCGGCACCTACAATTCCCGGTCCGAACTGGGCACATGGGATATATGGGGCCGTAAATATGTACTGCTGGGCCTGCTGGATTATCATGATATTACCGGCGATAAAAAAACTTTGGCCGCCGCGGCCCGCAGCATTGATTACCTGATGAGTCAGGTGGGACCGGGCAGGATCAACATCTGCAATACCGGGTATGCCGCCTGGAAGGGCGATCCGTCGAGTTCCATTCTCGCCATGATTGTCATGCTGTTTGAGCGGACGGGTGAGGACAAATACCTGCATTATGCCGACTATATTGTGGGCCAGTGGAGCAAACCGAGTAAATTGGCGCCGCAGGGCATGCAGCTGGTGAAAAGCGCCCTGGACGGGACGCCGCCGGACAACATCAACGCCCCGAAAGCGTACGAAATGACCTCCTGCTATGAGGGCCTTTGCGAGCTTTACCGCGTTACGGGCAAGGCCGAGTACCTGCGGGCGTGCGTTACATATGCCCATGGGGTGATTGCCGATGAAATAATGGCCCACGGCGGAGGCTCCGCTTCCGAGTTGTGGGCGGGTTGCGGGCACGGTCAGGCATCCGTCATTCGTTTTTCGTCTGAAACGTGCGTTACGGAAACATGGATGCGCTATTGCCTGCACCTGCTGCAACTCACCGGCGATCCGCTTTATGCCGAACAGTTGGAACAGTCTTTGCACAATGCCCTGCTTGCGGCACTGCTGCCGAACGGGAACTGGTTTTCGTACTTTTCGGCCCTCAGCGGCCAGCGGGTGCCGAGTTATCAGCAATGCACCGTGCCGAATTGGGCGGACGCATCGTTTGCGGCCCGCCAGCAGTCGCAGCAATACAATGTCCCCGCAAATGTCGTCTGCAGTTGCTGTGTGTGCAACGGCCAGCGCGGGCTTATGATGACCCCGTATTGGGCCGTCATGACCACTGCCGACGGAATTGCGGTGAATCTGTATAACGCCGGCGAGGCTAACCTGCCGCTCCCTTCGGGAAGGCACGCCGCGCTGAGCCAGCGCACCGGCTATCCCCTGGACGGCCGGATTGATCTGACCATTGGGCTGCAACAGGCCGAACATTTTACGCTCCGGCTGCGCATTCCATCCTGGAGCCGCAAGGTGTCGCTGAAAGTTAACGGCATGCCGGTGCGGGCGCCGCTGCCGCCGGGACAATACGCGCGGATCCATCGTCAGTGGAAAAATGGCGACCGCGTGACGCTGAATTTGGACATGCGGGGTCGGATCATGCGGGACCCGGCCGGTTCGCCGGCGGTTGCACTGTTTCGCGGTCCGCTGCTGCTGGCGATGGATAGCCGGCTGGCTGCGGAAAAGGCCGCCACCGCCCTGCGGATTGAAGCCGGCGGTGATGGGTATTTCGAGGTGGAAGTTCAACCGCGGATCGCCGCGGCGCACGGCGTAAACCTGGCTTGCACCGTGCCGATGCGTGCGGCCGATGGCTCGCGCCACAAGCTGATATTGTGCGATTACGCCTCGGCCGGCAATGGCTGGCGCACGCAGTCGCTTTTTCGATCCTGGTTGCCGCAACCGCTGAATATGGCCGCAATCTGGTCCGGGATTACTCCCTGGCAATGGCTGACCTATCCGAATTTTCGCACCCAGGCGCCGGTGCGGTTCATCACACAATGGCACTATGCCGGCCCATACATGCGGGCCGGAAAATCTTACGCCGAACTTTTTGACATCCCGTTTGGTCCTGAAAAAGCCGGCGCTCACGTGCGTTGGCGTCAGGTTAAAGTTCCGGCGGGAACCGATTCATTGAATCCTTTTGTGGTTGACTTGAAACGATTGCTTGGCGGAAATAATCGCGTCGCGTACCTGCGCGCCGCCGTCATGGCGCGCGGCTCTCAGGATGCGATACTGGCCTTAGGCACCGATGACGGTGTCAAAGCATGGCTGAATGGAAAACCGGTCTGGCAAAACAACGCCACGCGCGGGCTTGTGCCGGATCAGGAAACGGTAAAAGTGCGGCTGCGGAATGGCCGCAATGTGCTGCTGCTGAAAGTCACGCAGGATATCAATGCCTGGGGAGCCTGCGCCCGCTTCCTTCCGCTGCCGGAAGATGGCGAAGTTATCGGCTACCGCGCGACGATGGCTTAACGGGTGGACGAACCAAGCGATTGCGGCGAATAATTGGGGCGATTACCGGCGGTGATTGCGTTCCGCATTTAATTGTTTCCGGCCTTCGGGTTAAAACCAAAGCCGCAGGGAATTACAGTTCGGAGACATGGTTATACGGGGATCGGGGGATTTTACGGGGTTGCCGCGGGCGACCGCCAAAGATAGTATGATGAGCAGT
>JAKBBN010000109.1 GCA_021808485.1 Planctomycetota bacterium
CGGCGCAACTACAGGCTCCGGTCGTCCAACACGTCGAAGGCGGCGATGAGCTGGGAGGGCCTTTAATCCTTCATTCGGGGTCCTTTTGCAATGTTCATCGGTCCGAAGCAATAAGCCGGGCTAACACGAACATGGCAGAGGCCCTATTCTTGTACTCTTATCGGCGATGAAAATCAATTGGTTGAGAAAACCTTGACGCGGCGGTTGGCCCTGCCGTGCGGCTCAAACCGCATCATATATTTGAAGTGGGCAGGTTAACCTCTTAAACTGCTGTTAATTAACAACGCGGCCCGGTCGCTGATTTTTGGAGGTTTTTCCTATGTCGTCTGCTGTTACCCCGTCTAAATTTCGCAATGAAAAAGATTCCATCGGTCCCCTGGAAGTTCCGATGGATGCATATTACGGCGTGCAGACCTTGCGGGCCGTGCGTAATTTTCCAATTTCCGGCCTGCCCATGCCGTGGGCTTTTATCCAGGCCCATGCCCTGTTGAAAAAAGCCGCCGCTTTGGTCAACCATGATCTCGGTCTTTTGGATGAAAATCGCAAAAACGCAATTTGCCGGGCCGTGGATGAAATCGCGGCCGGGGGGCTTCGGGATCAATTTCCCATTGATATTTATCAGACCGGTTCCGGCACCAGCACGAATATGAATCTTAACGAAGTTATTGCCAGCCGCGCCAATGAATTCCTGGGCGGCAAGCGGGGTGATAAAGCTCCGGTTCATCCCAATGACCATGTCAACATGGGGCAATCCAGCAACGATACCATCCCCACGTCATTGCATGTCGCCGTGCTTACGGAAATGAAACATGTTCTGCAACCGGGGCTTAAGAAGCTGCACGACGCGCTGCTGCAAAAGAGCCGTGAGCTTTGGCCAGTCATTAAGACCGGCCGGACACACCTGCAGGATGCGACGCCCATTCGCCTGGGGCAGGAATTTATGGGCTTTGCCGGCCAGCTGCAGCGATCCATCAAGCGATTGGCCGTTGCGGAGGCCGAGCTTGCCGAAGTGGCTTTGGGCGGAACGGCCGTGGGCACGGGCATCAACGCCCATCCTGAATTTTCACGTGCGGTCTGTGCCCTGATTTCTCAATGGGCCGGGATAAAGGTGATGGAAACCGATAACCACTTTCAGGCCCAGTCCACACTGGATTCCGCGGCCTTTGCGTCCGGCATTCTTAAAACAATCGCCATCAGTCTTACGAAAATAGCCAATGACATCCGCTGGATGAGTTGCGGTCCGCGTGCCGGTCTTGGGGAAATTGAGATTCCCGCCGTGCAGCCCGGAAGCTCAATTATGCCCGGAAAAGTGAATCCTGTGATCGCCGAAAGCCTGCTGATGGTGTGCCAACGCATCATCGGCAATGATGCCGTCATTACCGCCGCCGCATCGACGGGCAATTTTGAGCTGATCGTCGCCATGCCCGTCGTGGCCGCGGCTTTAATTGAATCCGTGGTCTTGCTTGGCCGGGCGTCCGCCAATTTTTCCGATCAGTGCATCGCCGGGTTAACGGCCACATCGCGCGGGCCGGAGCTTGTGGAATCCGGTCTTATGCTGGCCACGGCGCTGGCGCCGGTGATTGGATATGAAACTGCGGCGGCCATTGCCAAGGAAGCGGCGAAAAGCGGGAGAACCATTCGGCAGGTGGCCGTCGAACGGACCACGCTTTCCGCGGACCAGCTCAATGACCTGCTTAACCCGGCGACAATGGTCGAACCGTCGGACCGCGTCCTGCCGGCGGCCGGCTGATGCCGTATGCGGCGCCTCCCGGCAAGCAGACGTGAGTGTCCCGGCGGCACAAAGGTTGCATGCGGCTTATTCTTGCCGGCACTGGAATCAAACAGGGTTTTGTGGTAGACCTTGACTGGGTTGTTTATTCTTGTGAGGTCTGCATGACTCAGCCATCTTTTACCGCGGAACATAAACGAATGGCCGACAGTGCGGCGGCGGCTCCCTGGCGGAAATGGGGGCCGTATCTGGCGGAGCGAGCGTGGGGAACCGTGCGCGAGGATTATTCACCCGACGGCAGCGCCTGGAGTTATTTCACCCACGATATGGCGCGCAGCCGGGCTTACCGCTGGAATGAAGACGGCATCGGCGGCTTGTGTGACAGTCGGCAAATTCTGTGCCTGGCGCCGGCGTTCTGGAACGGCCATGACCCGATTCTTAAAGAGCGAATGTTCGGCCTTACCAATCAGGAAGGAAACCACGGTGAGGATGTCAAGGAATATTATTATTTTCTGGATAACGTCCCATCCCATTCTTACATGAAAATGTGTTACCGCTATCCGCACGCGGAATTTCCCTATCGCCAGCTTGTGGAAATCAACCGGCATCGCGGGCCGGATCAGCCTGAATATGAACTGATTGATACCGGTGTTTTCGCGGACGACGCTTTTTTTGACATTCAAATTGAATATGCCAAGCAATCGCCGGAACAAATACTGATCCGCTACACCATTAAGAACTGCGGTAAGAATTCCGCCATGTGCCATCTTTTGCCGGTCCTGTGGTTTCGCAATACATGGTCCTGGGGAGCCGACAAATCAGGCAGGGAACCGGTGATACAGTTGGTTGGGGGTGAGGGCGGGGGGGATGTGGTGCTGCAGGCCGATCATCCGGAATTGGGATCATATAAACTTTGGGCCAGGGGGCCTGCCGAACCGCTTTTCACATACAATGAAACCAACCGCCAGAAGCTTTATGGCGTTCCCAACACACACCCGGCCGTTAAGGACGCGTTTCATGATTACCTGGTGATGGGGCGGCACAATGCCGTGAATTCCCGTTCGCAGGGTACAAAGGCGTGCCTTCATTACAACTGGCTTATGGCCGCCGGCGAGGAACAAGTCGTGGAACTGGTGTTGGCTGGCGCGGGTGAAGCCGATCCATTTCATGATTTTGCCGGCGTATTCAACCGGCGCAAAGCCGAATCTGATGAATATTTCGCCGCGCTTCTTCCGGATTCGTGCGCCGCGGAAATGCGTGACGTGCAGCGCAAGGCTCTGGCCGGGCTTTTATGGAGCAAACAGTTTTATAATTATGATGTGAATGTGTGGCTTAAGGGCGACGGCGATTATCCGCCGCCGCAGCGCCGCACAGGGCGCAATGCCGGCTGGAACCGGTTTAAAGCGGCGGATGTCATCGTCATGCCGGATACGTGGGAATATCCCTGGTTTGCCGCATGGGATTGGGCATTTCATTGCCTTACCCTGGGTTATGTGGATATCGAACTGGCCAAATCACAGCTGGAACTGATGGTCAGCGAAAGATTTCAAAACCTTTCCGGTCAGGTGCCGGCGTATGAATGGTCGTTTGACGATGTCAATCCGCCGGTTCAGTCGCTTGCCGCCTGGCGTGTATATAACATGGAAAAACGCCAGCATAACGGGCACGGCGACCGGGCTTTTCTGGAACGCATGTACCATAAATTGCTGCTTAACTTTGTATGGTGGGTCAATCGCAAGGATAGCCGTGGAAATAACGTGTTTCAGGGCGGATTCCTGGGGCTGGACAATATTTCCGTGTTTGACCGCAGCCAGCCGCTGCCTGATGGGCACATTTTGGAGCAGGCGGACGCCACCGGCTGGATGGGACTTTTTTGTCTGAATATGCTGACCATTGGTCTGGAACTGGCCCAGCATGATCCGGTTTACAGCCATCTGGCCCTGAAATTTTTTGACCATTTCCTGGCCATATCCCAGGCCATAAACGACCCGGCGGACGGCAGTGTGGGCCTTTGGGATGATCAGGACGGATTTTATTACGACAAAATCACCAGCCAAAACTCCGGTCAAAGCATCCCGCTGCGGGTGCGTTCCGGTGTGGGCCTTATACCGCTTTACGCCGTTCAGGTGCTGGAAAAAAGCTGGTTTGCAAGTTTGCCGGCATTTAAAGATCGCTGGGAATCCAGCGTGATGCAGGACCATATCAAACGCCGGTGCGTAGGGATGACCTGGTCCGCCGACGGCAATTACTGCATGCTCAGCATTGCCAGCAAAGATCGCCTGCAGCGTGCGATTGCGCGTGTCGCCGACCCGCAGGAATTTCTTTCGGATTTCGGCCTGCGCTCACTGTCGCGCTATCATCTGGACCATCCGTATTCCATCGGTTTTGACCATAAACAGTGGACGGTTACGTATGAACCGGCGGAATCCCGCACCTCACTTTTCGGCGGGAATTCCAATTGGCGCGGTCCCATCTGGTTTCCCACCGCCTATCTTTTGATCACGGCGCTGCGAACATTTCATCGCTTTTATGGCGATTCGCTTACAGTTCCATCACCGGTCGACTCCGGCCGAACCATGAATCTGCTAAATTTATCCGAGGAAATGTCCCGGCGGATGATCGGCATTTTTACTACCGGAAAAGACGGCCGAAGGCCGTTTCTTGGGGGCCAGAACGCATTCCAGCAAGACCCGCTTTGGAAAGACTTGCTCCAGTTCAACGAATATTTCCACGGCGATAACGGGGCCGGCATCGGGGCTTCACATCAAACCGGATGGACCGCCCTGGTTGTGCAAATGATAGATTATGTCTGCCGTGGCTACACCAGATCCGGAGGCTGATTGCCGGTTGATACGGATCAACATTGGCGAGCTAATCCGCAAAAAAAAGACCGGGGTGGTGCATGTACCACCCCGGTCTTCGACAATCAATGTGATCAAGTGACAAGATTTTATTATTTTATTTTGCCGCGGCAAAAAATTCCGCGACTTTGGCCCAGTTTACGACGCTCCACCATGCCGTCAGATATTCCGGCCTGCGGTTCTGGTACTTGAGGTAGTAAGCATGTTCCCATACATCCACACCGCAGATTGGCGTGCCGCCAAGCCCGCAGATTGCTTCGCCCATAAGCGGGTTATCCTGATTGGCCGTTGAGCCGATGGACAATTTTCCTTCCTTTACCACCAGCCATGCCCATCCGGATCCGAAACGTTTTGTGGCCGCCTCGTTAAACTTGGCCTGAAAATTGGCAAACGACCCGAAGGTGGAATTAATGGCCGCCGCGAGTTCGCCGGTTGGCTCACCGCCGCCGCCCTTGCCCTTGGGAGCCATGATCTGCCAGAACATGGAATGATTGGCGTGCCCGCCCCCATTGTTGCGCACTACGGGGCGGATATCGTCCGGTACGCCGGCCAAATTACCGATGATCGCCTGGACCGTCTTGGATTCCAGTGCGGGTTTACCGGCAATGGCATTGTTCAAGTTTGTGACATACGCCCCGTGATGCTTCCCATGATGGATTTGCATGGTCAGCGTATCAATAACAGGTTCCAAGGCGGAAAAATCATATGGTAAATCCGGCAATGTAAAAGCCATGATGCAGCCTCCGAAAAAAAAGGAATATCCTGCCGCTGCCGCACCGTGCGGATTTCAGCGCAACTATTACGATACTTCTATCCGGCTCGCGGTTCAAACCCGGCGGGCGATTTTTTCCTGTCGCAAGTTACTTGCTTAAATCATAATTTACCTGAAGATTCTGGGAAGTCAGTACTTTGGTTGTGGAAGAGCCGGCCTTTACGGTGGCGCTTCCAAGCCATACTTTCATTTTTGCCGCGCTTGTCCGCCATGCGAAAAGTACATAACCACCGGGAGCAATGTGAATTGTCTGCCGGGCGGCGCCGACGAGGGAAAGGCTTGCCGTGCGGTCCCGCTTTAACAACGGCAGCAACGTACCTTTCACATAGGTTTTAAGGCGTGACAATGAGTCGGATGTCGTCTTGCCGACCTGTGAATTCAGAAATATCGGGATCATTAATTCCCAGTCTTCAGGCGCGGATGCGGTGTCCGGCATGCGCATGTTCGCCTGGCCCCGGTACATGGTGGCTTCGCCGGGTGTGGGCTCGCCTTTTACCGCATTTTCCGCCTTTGTCCAAGCGGCGTCATTTTTTCGTATCGCCCGCGAAATGATCCCCAGGCGGTGAAATGCGTTTTGCAGCGCATATTCAATATGCTGCTTGGGAGTTGATGCCCGCACAATCCAGCAGTGCACCAGCCCCTTGCCCTGTCCGGCGTCCAGCGATATCGCCAGTGTGGAATTGGCATAGGGGTGTTGCGGATAGTCAGCCACCGGCAATGCCGCAAGGGATTTGGGCAGCGTGATTGCGGCAAGATCCACCCGCGCGGACCCTTTTATTTCAAAGTAACGCGGCTTCTGATCGCGCCTTACCTGGAATATCCAGTTTTGAATAACCACATGTTTACCGCCCACCCGTCGATAATCATCCACAATCGGTGTATTGAGCGTCAATGGGCGGAACTGCGCGCCGTCCTTCAGATAGCCGATCGGGTAATACTGACTCCCCTGGGCTGTAACCAGCCGGACTTCGGTCGGCGTAAGCCGCAAGTACCCGCCGTCGGAACTGATTGCCGGCGGCTTGGACCCATGCCGCACCTGGCTTCGGATCAGAATGATCTTTCGTCCGGCCGGCGGCTGTGGAATACCCAGCAGGTGCAGCACATGTTCCGGCTCGCCTTCGCCCAGAACTTTCAATAATTGCGGCGCAAGTGCATGATGCCCGCTGTATTGAATCGTATGTCTATAACCGTAAAGTTCACGGGAAATATCCGGATGTACGGCGGCAAAACTCGGCGACCCGCCGAATGCTCCGCCGCTTAATGAATTCCAAATTGCAATTGTGAATGAGTCCGGCGCCAGCCACAGGCCGCTGCTGTTGCCCGCCTGTTGCGTCATTCCCTGCGGATAGCGGTTAAAGCCCAGAATTGTCGTCGGCAACGGCAGCATTTCCACACCTATCACCACGCTGCCGATGATTATCATTCCCGTAAAAAAGCCCACTATGCCGGCGGTTATTTTGGCCGGCCACAACGGCATATCAATATCGCCGCGCACCAGAAAATCAAACAATGAGCGGATCACGGAAAATCCGACGAAGAAGACCAGCAAAAATGCCGCGCCGCGGGCATAGCCCGGCCGCATACCCATGAAAAAATGGGATACCGGTTCATAAATGCCCATGGCCAGTGCGGATGCGAAAACCGCGCTGGCGAATACCAGCACGGCTGTCAGGGGGCCTTCCGTGGTTAAAAACAGTGCTGCAAGCAGAATAAACAGCAGAACAATAATTTGCAGTATCATGGCGACCTTCGTATTCGTTTTTGCGTCGAATGCCTTTCAGCGACATCCCGCATTAACCACGCGATCCATGCGGCACACCACCGGTTGCCGCATTTGCCTCAATTAAGCCAATGGAATCGAGCCGCTCTCATCATCTTTCGTTGCCGGCTTTACATCTGATTTTTGGGATCCGTCTCTGGCTCCGCCGTCGCTTGACCCTCCGGATTGGGATCCGCCCGCAGTCGATCCGCCCGATCTCGAACCGCCTGCCGATCCCGGTGCACGGCTTCGGGAGGCCGGTTTTTCGGCGCTGCACACGCGGATAACTTCCTGGATGGATGTTATTCCCATCGCGAATTTCCGGATGCCATGCTCCACCAGCATGACCATGCCGGATTTTCGTGCCAGGGTAATAATTTCCTCGGCATTCTTTCCTTCGCGGATTGCCGCCCGAATTTCGTCGTTAACCACCAGAACTTCAAAGATGCCCGTCTGGCCGCGATAGCCAAGTCCGCCGCAATCCGGACATTTGATCAAATTTCCGCGTTGATCACGCACGGCCTGGGTATTGGCTTTAAACGACTGTAATTCGCGACCGACCGGCAGGTTTAATTTTGCGATGGTGGCGCTGTCCGGTTGATAGGCCACCTTGCATGTCGGGCATAACAATCGCACCAGTCGCTGCGAAATAATGGCGCGAAGCGATGCGGCCGCGGTGTCACGGTCCGTTACCAGTTTGCGCCAAAGCTCCAGCACCGCCCGGGAATCCGACGATTTTAATCCCAGATAAACCTGATGCTCGGCCGACGCATATTTGGAAACCAGATCCGCCGTTGCCGCATCCGGGCATTGGGCCACCATGAGCACATGCGGGTCCTTGAGCATGATGCTTTGCAGGGCTTTGGAGTGAATAGCGTCCGTGGCTTGTGGATCGAATTTGGTGGTGGTGATGGATTCGAATTCCACACGCGGATTTATTTCCAGCGTCTGAATACTGGTGGTAAAGGCGTCCAGACCGCCGAGAAATGAATAAAGGGTGGTGGTGCGACCCATGTGCGAAGGCGCCGCTGAGATGACCAGCCCGTCGGGTTGCTTCATGATCGTTTTTAGGGCAGTGAGTTGATCGCTGGAGAATCCCAGATGATCCAGCGGAAGCCTCCATGAATCTTTTTCATTCGCGTAAATGACGAGTTTTTCACCGGCGGTTGTACCGCTGGAATGAGCCGTCCATGTCACAATATTCCGATCCGGATCACGCGCCATGAACATTCCGCGCTGCGGGCGGCGCCGTTCCTCAAGCGAAAGTCCCGCCAGTGTCTTTACCGCCTGTATGACCATTTCCGCGGTATTGCGTTGCACGCCGGATTGCGGATAAGCAACGCCGTCCACCGTGAAGTGCACGTCGTAGGCCTGTTGTGATGGAATCAGTTCAATTTTTTGCGAGCGGCCTTCCGTCGCCTGAATCAGAAGTTGATCCGCCGCCAGCATACTGGCCCATGATGGATCGTCCGTCCGGGGCAGCGGTATCGGGGCGCCGCCGGCTTTCATGTATGACAATATAAGTTGCTGCGCGGATCTGGCGGCCTGCCGTCCTTCCGCCAACTGGCCTATTTTTCCGGTTAACGCGCCCACCAGACCGCTGCCGCTGGAGCCCAGCTGGGCTGTGCGAATCCTCCAGTACCAGGCGAAGGTGCCCCCCGCAATTAGCAGATTCACCGGAAAAGCCGCGTAAAAGGTCGGGACGATCATCCAGATGATGGTCATCAGCAACAATGAGCCGACCAGGACGGATTTCCAGACCAGGACCGGTTGATTGGTCAGGTTGGCCATATCAACATGAATCCACACGGCCATCCGCGCCCAAAGAATCATGAGTCCAAGGGCCAACAACAGAAATAGCACGTTAATATAAAGCAGTGCGACTATCATGGGTTAACACCGCGCTCCGCCAAATCCCGAACACACTTTTTGTCAACCGCTTCTGATCGACAGTGCGGCAACTTTCATCTTCATTCGCAGATCGGAA
>JAKBBN010000025.1 GCA_021808485.1 Planctomycetota bacterium
ACGTCCTTGCGCTCTCTAAACTCTTGAGGTTTGAAAACCCTAAGCCAAACCAACAAGGCCTTTCACCGGTCCCTCGGAACATTCCGAGAAAAAAAACGGCGGCCACCACAAAACCAACTCACTTCCTTAAAAGCAATCCACGTGCCAAAGGAAAACCCATCTCAGCCCCCCAGCCTTTTTTTTTACCAAAGTGTGCACCACGCACAATGAAATGTGGCGCTCACTCACCCTTAATGCTCGATAATTCTACATTAGGAATCCGCCGAACGCAAGAAAAAAAAGAAGAAATTATAAATTCGCAAAGCGGTAGAAAAATACATGTATTTGCCACCAAATGCGGTTTTTCTCGACGCTTCCAATTTATGGCAATATCACCTGTCGCCAAAAATAATTGCCGCACCTGTAATTTACCTGCTTGGGCGGCGGGCTGGCCCCTGCATTTGGCCACGGATCGGCTGGGTGCCCATGGCTGGGAATAATAAGCGTTGAGTCATTGGGCCGCCTGCCGTGAGCGCAATTTTTCCGGCTTATTTCTCGATCAACAGGTTATCAATCAGTCGCGTATTGCCCAGCCGCGCAGCAGCCAGAAGCACCACCGGACATTCCACATATTTCGCACAGGGCGCAAGCGTATCCGGATCGCACGCCAAGGCGTAATCAACCGTCAGCCCCGCACGGTTTATATGCTCCGTCATCAGAGCGTTTAATGACGCGGTATCCGCCCGGCCAGTTAACACCATATCCCGCCCTTTTTGCAATGCTTGATAAATTGCCGCAGCGCGCGGCCGCTGGTCCGCGGATAAATAGCGGTTGCGACTGCTCATGGCCAGGCCGTCCGGTTCGCGCACGGTGGGCGCCACCACCAGGCTGGTACAAAAATTCAAGTCCTGAATCATCTGTTTTACCACGGCCTGCTGCTGATAGTCCTTGCGGCCAAGAATCAAAATATCAGGCGTCACGATCGCCAGCAATTTGGCAACCACAGTGCAGACTCCGCGGAAATGGCCGGGACGTATCGCCCCTTCCAGTACATCCGCCAAAGGGCCGGGGTCCACGGTTACCACCGCCGGGCCGGCTGGATACATCCGACTGACATCCGGGGCAAAAAGCAGATCGGTCCCCAATTCATTAAGGAGGGCGGTATCAGCGGCAAACGGCCGCGGATAACGATGAAAATCCTCATTCGGACCGAATTGCGATGGATTGACAAAAATGGAAGCGACCACGGCCCCGGCGGATCCCGCCAAACCGCGGGCCATGCTGATTAATGCCCCATGGCCGGCATGCAACGCCCCCATGGTGGGTACAAACACCAGCGGCCCGCTCAAATTCATTTTGCGGCGGGCTTCGCGATATTCGGCAATGCCTGACACGACGATCATAGAATCTCCTGCAAATCCGTGGTTTGATCGATCCGGGCGTATCCGCCGGCATAGCAGCGGGCCGCCAATAGGCTGATCGGGCAGCCCAGCACCGGGTGGATTAAATCCGGTGCAATGTCGCACAACGGCATAAGCACAAAGGCCCGCTGATCCATCCGTGGATGAGGAATTGTGAGCTGGGAAGAAGTGTATATTATATCATTATAAAACAATATATCGATATCAATAGTCCGCGGTCCGTTGCGGCCTTCCACCATGCGATTGCGGCCCAGCATTTGTTCAATGGCCAGCAACTGTTCCAGCAATTCCTGCGGCGGATATGTGGTTTCAATCTTCAGGGCCGCATTAAGATAATCATTCTGACCGGCCGGCCCGCCCACGGGCCGGGTAAGGTGGTCTTGCGAGCAATCCAAAATGCGGGTTTGCCGCAGTCCGGCGATGGCGGTGCGGGCGGCCTGGAGGAAGCCCTGCCGGTTTCCCACGTTGCTGCCCAATGCCAGATAACAGATCGCGTTCATGGTTGATTCATGCCCTTCACATCCGTGCCAGGCGCCGGGGAAATCTCCGGAAGGCGCCCTGCAGCGGTAAAGATGGTCCACATCAGCAATACAGACCCCCATAAGGATACGCCAAACGTCAGCAACCAGCGATGGCCGTTATGGCCGAAAATTTTTCCCACATCGGTGGTCATGAACATGAGAAAGCCGGCCATGGCCAATGTCACCGCCGCGCGGCGGCGAAGTTTTGCCGTCATGAGCGGATCGCTCATCACCATCGCCACGGCGAACAGCGCCATGGCCAGGGTTACAAAATGCGGCACCCATGTTCGCGGGGAGGCCCAAAGTTCGAACGTGGCCACAGCTCCAATTTCCAGGGCGTAACGCCGGGATTTGAGCATCGGCAGTTTTTTTGCGGCCCAGCCCAGCCCGCAAATGCCGATGATCATAAGGAAAATTCGTATCAGCCAGTCGCTGACATTTGCCGGAAGGCTCAGCAGGTTGATGTATTGATGGCGCCACGCCGGCGAGCCGGGTGCATGATAATGGAACGCCGGCACGTGCCGGATAAGCCGGGAAAGAAAGCTGGGCACGGATTGCCCCACAAAATATTGCACATGCCCGCCGCGGACGTAGGGAAGAATCATGATGTGGACCCATTGGCCCAGCCACAGCAGGTTCTGATTCCAGCCGAAGGCAAGACCGGGCACAATTAGCAGCCACAGGACCAGTCCCAGCAGTATGCCGGTCGTCACCCGCCATTCCCTTTTCCAGGCGAAATAAATCAGAAAAATAATCGGCGTCACTTTTATGCAGACCGCCAGTGCAATAAGAACGCCGCCCAGCTGCGTTTGCCATAAACGGCGGCCCTGCACCGTCCATAATCCCGCGGCCAGCGGCGCAAGCATAAGGAGGTTGGTCTGTCCCTCTTGCATATCGCCGAGCACGGGCCATAACCAAACCCACAGGATCAGTAAAATGGCGTACTCCGAAAGCAGCACACCGCTCTGGCGAATCAGGTTAAGCAGGGACGCGAAAATAATCAGGCAGAATAGAAATTTGCAGCAGACCCAGGCAAACTGTGCATCGGGGGGTGAAAGTTTCATCAGCGGGGCGAAAGCCAGCAAAGTAACCGGCGGATTGGGAAAACTGTCACTTGTATAGTTCCTATGTTGATTCAGGAACTGCGGCACCAGCACCGTCCAGCGGTCAAAATCATTGACCTGTGCGGTGGAATGAGTCCGTTCCTTTTTTTGCTGGCGCATGTGGGCCTGAAAAGCCATCACCAACGTCAGAATCAATCCGACCGCAAGGATTATTGCGTAAAACAGGCTGCGGCGTTTCCGAAGCGTAACGGAATCAAACTGCTGACCAGACAAATCCTGCATCCTTCGTAAGCTTGCGCCGGACCGGCTGTTATCCGGGTCGCTGGAAATACATGGGAACAAAGAGAGCCGGGCGGTGTTTTCAAACGTTTCAACGGATAAAACGCATTTTTCCGACATTGGGCACAATCGCCCAATTGATGGAGCGCAGCGGGCGAAAGCCGGCGGGCCAGTATACGATGAACGCTCTGCCGATCATATATCGCTGCGGCACAACTCCCATCGGCAGATGATGCCTTCGCCACAGCGGTTCCACACGATTCCACGCGCGACTGTCATCGCTGTAATTGGAATTGTCGCCCAGGACAAAATATTGGCCTTTTTTAAGCGTGATCGGATGATTCATCGTGCCGGTGCCGGGCAGTGTTGTGTTGGCGATATGCATTTGCGTGTAATAAATGTCGCGCATCAAAATAAGATGGCGTAAAGAGCAGGTTCCCTGAACATGCACGGATATCAGCGGGGATAACTCGCCGTCAAGGTCCTGTTGGTGTACCAGATGAATTGCCTGATCAACCGTCCATGGGCTGGTATATTGCATCGCCAACCGTCCGTTGATCCAGAGTCGAACTTGATGATCGTCATTGATCATGCTGATGCGGCACGGAGTTTTTGCCACAATGGCTGGGGCTGAATGATGAAAATCCATTATTGCCGGCGGCACGGGGCTGAATGTGTGTGACGCTTGCCGCCAATGGGAAAGCGTGTATTTTCCGCTTTGCAGGAGGCGTATTTTGTAACAGTTATCCACCTTCCCCAGCGTCATGCTGATGGCGGATTGATCTGTATCCGGCTTCCACACGGTATGCAGAAATAAATTCCCCACCAGCGAATGACCGGCTATGCTGCCGCCCTCAAAGTATGCGGCCTTGTCATCATAACCAATGTCATTCATCAAATAATTTCCCCGCCGGACGAATATGATCGTGCCGGCGCCGGCGGATTTTCCCGCATGAAAGCGCACCGTGGGGCCGTTGGTATTCCAATGTGCGGCAGTCGCCGCGGTTCCCTCCGGTTTCCACGGGTTGGTCCAAGTGGGGGATCTTCTGCGGGGTTTGCCGGCGTCACGTGGGTAATAATCATTGTCATAAACAAGCTGCAGCATGGCACGCTGCACGGCGGGCGGCTTGTGCGCCACTTTTCCGTTGATAAATACATCGCCATCCACAATTTCAACGGTATTGCCGGGCAAGCCGACGAGCCGTTTGATAAAATTCTGTTTGCCCCGCATCGGTTCCCGGAATACAACAATATCCCATCGCTTGGGGTGCTCAAACCAATATAGATATTTTTGCACAAGCACATGATCGCCATTGGATGCAAACGGAAAGGCGACATCCCCGGTTATTGGAAGTCTTGTGCCGGTAACATCGCGATGTACGATGGGCTTGTCCGGCAGGGAGTCCGCCGGAATCATGTAATGACAATTGGGGCACATGATGTAAGGCGCCAGCGGCAAACCGTATGGATCATTCAGTTCGCCGTTTTTAATATACTCCAGCGTATAGCGAAGAGATCCGTTTAAATTTCTGGCCACCGGCAGCCATTGGACATTGACATCCGCGTTGACATTGAAGCGGTAGCCGCATTGCGGGCAAATCACGCGGAAATGCGCCCCCATGAGCGTGGGGGCCATGGATCCGGTGGGAATCACAAATGCCTCTACACAAAACGTCCGGAATGAAAAGGCCAATATCAACGCCAGAAGCACTGTTTCAATGGTGTCGCGCATCGGGCTGCGATGGTGGGTTGGGCGCGGGGGCGGTTTGCCGCCGGCCGGAGACCCCGGCGGCGTCGCCGGCGACGGGGCAGGCGCACCGACCGGCGGTCCGGCGGGATTTACCGTTACATTGGGCCGATTCAGAAAAGGATTATTATCCGGGTTTGCTGTCATTTTTTCACCCGAGCTGGTTTCAATCTGCCTGTCGCCTGATCAATACAATACCGCATGCGGCCTGTCCGGTCGGAAAAATCAATGGCCCAAACCAGCGGCATTGGCGGCCGCGTCCATAATGGTTTCCGAAAGCGTTGGATGGGCGTGAATGGTTGTAAACAGTTCGGTGGCAGTGGCCTCCAGCCGTTTGGCCAGAACCAATTCGGCCAGCATTTCCGTGGCTTCCGCTCCCAGGATGTGGGCCCCCAGGAGTTCGCCATGTTTTTCGTCAAAAATCAGCTTTACCATGCCATCGGGTTCACCCATCGCCTGGGCTTTGCCGTTGTTGGCAAAGCGGTATTTGCCGACCTTGTATTTAAGCCCCATTTCCCGGCACTTTTGCTCAGTAAGCCCCACGCTGGCCACCTGCGGGGAACAATAGGTGCATCCGGGAATCAAGGAATAATCCATTTCACGGTTGTTCAGGCCGAACATGCGCTCCACGGCAATAGTAGCCTCCATGCTGGCGACATGGGCAAGCCAGGGAGGGCCAATCACATCCCCGGCGGCGTAAATTCCCGGAACAGATGTTTCAAAGGCTTTGTTTACCTTAATCGCGCCGCGCTCCACCAGCGGTTGGACGGGGGGGGCAAAAAGTCCCTCCACGTTGCCGGTTACACCAACGGCCAGCAGTACCACATCCGCGTCAACCGTAGTCCGACCGCCTTTGGCCTCGTCCTGCAGGGTGACCCGGACGGATTTGTCCGTCAATTCCACTTTTTCAGTTTTTGTCTGGGTGCGCACGTCAATTCCACGCTTGGTAAAAATAGTCCGCAACCCGGCGCTGATCTCGGCATCTTCAATGGGCAGGATTTCCGGCAGCATTTCCACCAGCGTTACATTTGCACCGAAAGCGTTGTAAATATAGGCGAATTCCACACCTATCGCCCCGGCCCCGATAATTACCATGCGCTGCGGAATATGGGGGAGAACCATCGCCTCGCGGCTGGTGATGATGCGCTTTGCGTCGGGCTTGATTCCCGGCAGGTCGCGGCTGCGGGCCCCTGTTACAATCAATACCTTATCCGTACTTAGTGTGTGGATGGTTTTGCCTTGTGCATCGCGCACTTCCACTGTGCCCGGTTTGCTTACAAACGCATTGCCGGTGAACGTCGCGATTTTGTTTTTCTTAAATAAAAACTCGATACCTTTACGCATTGTGGCCGCGGTGCCGCGGCTCCGTGCCACAATTTTTTCCCATTGCAATTTGGCCGCGTCAACCTGCAGGCCGTATTCCGGCGCCACATGCAGCATTTGATGCATGAAATGCGCATCCTGAATCAGGGCCTTGGTGGGAATACAGCCCCAGTTAAGGCATATACCGCCGAGTTCAGCCCGTTCCACGCACGCCGTCCGCTTTCCCAACTGTGCCGCGCGAACGGCCGCCACATATCCCGCCGGTCCGGAACCAATCACCACCAGATCAAATTTTTCTTCAGACACCCGTAACTCCTTAAGGGTACAATTTCAGCCCGGATATTGTATGGCCTGCCGCCTTGCCCGCCAAATCCCGCCGGGCTGACAGGTCCGGCATTGCGGCTTATCTCCGCATACTGCGACGAAACGCCCCGCCCGGCGAATTTTCGCCCGGCTGGAAATACGAATACAATATCCATGGAGGGCGGTAGTAGTTAAGGCAATGCCGCAGGGAACGGAAGCGGCCGGCAATAGCCGGGCAACAGTCGGATGGAGTTTTCATGCCAGAAAAATGCATATCCCGGCGGGAGGCCCTGCTGGCCGTCGGTGCGGCAATCGCGGTTCCCGGCATGGCGGATGCGGCCTCCGCGAGGCCGATGGAAGTCATTCGCCTTAAACCGCAGGTGCGGTATCAACAACTGGAGGGTTGGGGGGTGAGCCTGGCGTGGTGGGCGCATGTGGTGGGTGCGTTTCCGGAAAGAATCCGTCGGCATTATATGGACTGCATCTTTAATCCGGTACGCGGATTGGGATTGACGGTGGTGCGCTATAACATTGGCGGCGGGGAAAACCCAAAATATCATTTCATACAATACCGTGCGGCGGTGCCGGGGTTTTCGCCACGGCCCGGCGTATTCAATTGGCACGCGGATAAAGGCCAGATCACGATACTGCGGCAAGCAATGGCAATGGGGGCGACCCGCACGGAGGCTTTCTGCAACTCCCCGCCTTATTACATGACGCAAAGCGGTAGTGTAACGGGCGCCGTCGGCGGGGGGGATAACCTGCGGCAAGAGGCACAAACAGCGTTTGCGAATTACCTGGCGGTGGTCGCCGCCCATTTCCGCCGAAACTTAAACATCCGTTTTCAAACGCTGGAAGCGTTTAATGAGCCGGTTTCCCACTGGTGGAAGTTCGGCAATTATCAGGAAGGATGCCATATCGGAGACAAGCAGCAGAATATCCTGATTCCATTGCTGGCAAGCGCGATCAAAAGCCATGGATTGAATGCAAGTATTGCCGCACCGGACGACAATTCCATTGATGAAACCCTGCGAAGCTGGCGGTCTTACAGTCCGCGGACCCGGGCATTGATCTATCAGATCAATACGCACAGCTACAATGGGTCCGACAGGGCGGCATTGAGAAATGCCGCCGCCCAGGCGGGAAAACATCTGTGGATGTCGGAATATGGCGACGGCGATGCGACGGGCATGCAAATGGCCCGCCGGATATTACAGGATATGCGGGAACTGCGGCCCGCCGCCTGGGTATATTGGCAGGCGGTTGATTCCGCAAGAGGGTGGGGTTTTATGTTCAATCCGCTGAATGGAAGTGCGACTGAATTTAATATCCACGACAAATACCATGTCATGGCGGCCTTCAGCCGGTTTTTCCGGCCGGGCTGCCGATTTATTTTTTCATCCAGTGCGGATACTCTTGCCGCGATTGATGAACGGCAGCGAACCGTGACCGTGGCATTGCTCAACGATGATCACCATGAGAGACGCTTTACGCTCGATCTTACGCCGATCGGCTCCGGGAGATGGCATGCCGAAATTTACCAATTTACCGTCGGAGAAAATCCATTGAGGCAAACTCGATTAATCGGTGCGGAGCGGCATATTCATCTGGCTTTGCCGCCGCGCAGCGTTTATACGATCCAGGTAAGCCGCGGATAACCGCGCCGCCAGAGATCAGGTGTGGTAATCGGCGTTGATGGTAATGTATTCCCGGGACAGATCGCAGGTATATACTTTGGCCTTTCCGCTTTTTCCAGTGCCCATATCCACGCAAATTTCAATTTCCGGGCGCTTCATTTCCGCTTCCACCGCCGCCAGGTCGATTACCGTCGGCCGGCCGGAGCGGAACACGGTGATGCCGCCGACCCGGCAGCCGGCCCGCTCCGCATTCATCCGCGCACCGCTGTAACCCGCGGCACTTACAAAACGCCCCCAGTTCGGGTCGCCGCCATGGATCGCTGTCTTGGCCAGCGGGCTGTTGGCAATCGCCATGGCCGCCTTGTGTGCATCCGCCGGGGATGCCGCACCGGTAACGCGTACTGTCACCAGCTTGGTGGCCCCTTCACCATCGCGGGCAATTTGCCGGGCCAGTGAATCACACACCGTCAGCAAACCGCGGGAAAAGCTGCCGAACGCGGCGGAATTCATGCTGACAGCCCGGTTTTCCGCACAGCCGTTGGCCATGCACGCAAACGTATCACTGGTGCTGGTGTGCTGGTCTACCGTGACACAATTAAATGTCTCCGCGGTAACGCGGCGGATAATATGCCGAAGCGCGGCAGCCGGGATTTTTGCATCCGTCGCCACAAACGCCAGCATGGTGGCCATGTTCGGCGCGATCATGCCGGACCCTTTACAGCAACCGGCTATGGTGACGGTACGGCCGGAAATTTTCAGCCGATGAACGGCGGTTTTAGCCACAAGATCCGTGGTTAATATTCCCATGGCAAAGGCTCTGCCGTGCGCTGCGGAATCGCCGCATTCCGCCGATAACTGTGGGATGCCGGCGCGAATTTTTTCCATCGGCAGAAAGCGGCCGATCACACCGGTGCTGAACGGCAGTATTTCCACCGCCGGATGTGACATCCCGGCCGCTCCAAGCGCGTCGGATGCAAGGGAACACATTTCCCTTGCGTTCTGAATCCCGCGCCGACCGGTGCATACATTGGCGCATCCGCTGTTGACGATGCAGGCGCCCAGTCGGCCCGCACGGATATGCTCCCGTCCGACTATCACCGGTGCACCGACAACTTTGTTGGTGGTGAACACCGCCGCGGCCGCCGCAGGCGTGCGCGACGCGAGTATCGCCAAATCCGGCTTGCCCGACGCTTTGATGCCGCAGGCGATTGCCCCGGCCAGAAATCCTTTTGGCGCTGTGATGGTGTCGTTATGGTCCGGCAATCTGTTTACCTCGCTGGTTAATCGGTAATATTTCCACGGCTTCACGCCGCCAATCGGCAAAGTTTTACCATGAAATGCCGCGGTTACCAAATCCGGGGAAAGTATCAGGAACGGTTTTCCATTTATCCGGAGAATTCGTGAATTCCTGCCAGCCCCTTGCCGGCGATCAGGACTATCCGGACAAACCCGCAGCGCCAAGAAAACATCATTCGTCACAGCTGAAATTGGACGGATTGTCGAAACAGGCTTAACCAGTTGTTCCGGCAATTCCAAGGGGAATATTGAATTGGCGATTTACTGGAACAATGTCCGCCCGGCCGCCCACCGCAACTTAGTGCTACCGATACCGGCGGGTACATGTCGTTGAAGCATTGGATTTCGTGACCGAGCCATATTTTTATTCCCGGCTTTCTTCGGCTACCATAGTGTGGATACAGGCGAGCAGGATGTCGCCGGTTCTATATATGTGGTTTTAGCAGGAAGCGGCACGTGATCGGCAGTGCAATTCCCCCGATTTCTTGGATCTGGCTGACGGCCGTATTGGGAGTGTCAGCGGTCGGCGGCATTTTATGGCTGAATGGCATCCGTGCCGCCCGGCCCCTGGTGGCCCTGTTGATGGTGGCGACAGGGGCGGCGGCGGGCTTTCTGGCGCCGGTATTGTGGCACGCTACACTCGCCCGCCTGACAACGGTTATTACTGGAATTATAGTCGGCCTTATCTTTGGCGGCCTGTTATTCAGAATTGCGCAGGCGGTTTTAGCGGCCGTTCTGGCGGCATCGGTGGTGGTGGGGCTGATGAGTTTTTATGCAGGTGTATGGACTCCCCGTGCCATCAGCGGACTTACCGCGGCGCCGGCCGCCGTCACTCATGGAAACGCATCGCAACCGGCACGGAAAGCAGCACCACCTTCCACTTCCCGATCGACGACGGCCAAAGGGGGGCGGGCGGCGCCGACATGGCTTTGGATTAAAACATCGCAAGTCGGCAAGGGCGTGATCGGCATTCTCAGGAAAATGCCGGCGGCGCAACGCAATGAAATGTATGCCATTGCCGCCGGGGTCGGATTAATTGCGTTCCTGCTGGGCATTGTGTTTCCGCGCGGCACCAGCCTGGTCGGCGGTGCGTGGATGGGTGTGCTCATGCTTTTCACCGGGCTGAATATTCTTGGTATCTGGTACGCCCCGCGGGCACGCGAATGGGCCGATGCGCATCTGCATCCGCTATGGATTTTTTCCGCCTTTGGCATATTGGGAATGGCTGTGCAATATCGCCATATTCATCGGGAAAAAAAGAACAAGAAAACCGCGGCCGCGGAAGAAAAGAAATAGGGATTCCGTTCCGCGGCGCCTGGCCGTGCGCATACGGCCGAATCAGCCTGCATCAGGGATGATGTTCGTCATGACCCAAAGCCCCAATTCCCCATCCAGCCAACCCCTCATATGGGTGCAGCACGGGCAGCATTTGCTGCAAATTTTCTACAAGCATTGGACCGCGGCACTTCGCGCACTGCCCCCGGCGGACGCTCGCTGGGATGCACTTATTGCCTTGACCGGGCTGATCTTGCTGCTTGTGTCATGGCGGCATTACCGCGCCGTGCTGATGGCCAACTGCGCTGCATTGGGTTGGTATTTCGGCATGTATCTGGTGCACTGGTCCTTTGTTGCCGGCGTAGCGGCGGCGCTGGCCGGCATTATTGTCGGCCTGCTGGCCGTGCCCTTGATGCAGGCCTCCGCCATGATCGCCGGCGGGTTGATCGGTTGTATCGGCGGCATTGCGCTATGGCACGGGTTTCATCAACCGCCGGATTTGCGCTGGGTGCCGGCGGTTCTGGGCCTGGTGGCGGTGGGAATTGTGGCGCTTTATCTCTTTCGCCTCGGTTTGATTTTATTATGCACACTGGAGGGAAGTGTTCTGGCGGTCGGCGGCGTGCTGGGGGTAACACTTGCCTGCGCTCACCCGTCACAAGTGCGGCGTCTTCATGGGCAATTGCTGGACCACCCTTTGCGGATGTTGGCGCTGTTGGCGGCCGTGGCAACATGCTCTTTGATTTATCAATTGATCCGCTGGAAAACGGCGGAAAAAAAAGAAAAGCAGGTTCAATAAGGCCGTCACGTGCGGGCCGGTCATTCACCCGCTTTCGCCGGATCGGCCGGTTGGTGTTTTGTCACTTATTCGCCGATAATTTTAACCAGCACGCGTTTGTTTCGCCGGCCGTCAAATTCACCGTAGAAAACCTGTTCCCAGGGGCCAAAATCCAGCCTGCCCGCGGTGATTGCAATGACTACTTCCCGGCCCATGATCTGCCGCTTCAGATGGGCGTCGGCATTGTCTTCGCCGGTGTCGTTATGGCGGTATTGATTCGTCGGCTGGTGAGGGGCAAGTTTTTCCAGCCATTGCCGGTAGTCCTCATGAAGGCCGGATTCATTGTCATTAATAAAAACGGACGCCGAAATGTGCATGGCATTGCACAGCAACAGCCCTTCTTTAACACCGCTCCGCCGGACGCAATCTTCCAGCTGCGGCGTTATATGCACAAAATCGACTCGCTTGGGCACATGGAACGTCAGGTATTCCGTAAAGCTTTTCATGAAATCTCCTGCGAATATCTGTTGACTACCCGGCGGACCGTCCGGCCATGCGACCGCCGGATGCCTGTCCGCGCGGCTGACGGTCGGCCAATTCCCGCCGGCATTGCACTTCCTAATTGCGTCCAACCGCGGCTGGAACGGCGGGGTCCGGATGCACCGAAACGGCATCATAATCATTGGCAGTTAAGACCGGTATCGTTTATTGTGGGCGGTTATGAAGACATCCGGAAAACTGATGCGGACGAGTAGCGGCAAAAGCCGCCGTGTCTCTTCCACCGCTCGGAAAACGACGGACCTGCTGGCGGCAGCCCGGCAAGTTATCGCCTCGGAATCTGCATCTTTGCGAATTATTGCCGACCGGCTGGACTCTCGAATCGCTCTGGCCATGCAGGCCATTTACGGGCAAACGGGGCTGGAATCTCCGGGCGTGCTGGTGATCAGCGGCCTGGGTAAATCCGGCCTGGCTGGACAGCGCATCAGCGCCAGTTTTGCCAGTACAGGAACGCCTTCACACTTTCTGCACCCTGTGGAAGCCTTGCATGGCGACTTGGGAAGGGTGCGGCGACAGGACATCGCCCTTTTTCTTTCCCACGGCGGAGAAACCGACGAGTTGCTGCAGTTGGGCAATCAACTCAAGGCCATGGGGGTAAAGATTATCTGCATTACCGCGAGGCAAAGCAGCAGCCTGGGCAAACTGGCGGAAATTTGTATTGAAATGGGTTCTATTGAAGAGGCTTGTCCGCTGCAGCTTGCGCCTACCACCAGCATCACCTGCATGAATGCTATCGGCGATGCATTGGTTCTGGGTGTTATGAGCCTGCGGAAATTTTCGGCGGAAGATTTTGCCGCATTTCATCCGGCCGGGTCATTGGGACGGAAGTTGCTTAAAGTCAGCGAGGTAATGGGATTTCGTACAGGCGAAAATTTTTACCCCGTCAGCGCCGCTTGGACATTGCGACAGGCATTGGCAATGGATCACACCGGGGGCAGGCGGCCCGGAGCCATTGTACTGGTGGATAACCAGAACCGGCTCACCGGCATTTTTACCGATGGCGACCTTCGCCGCGGAATTATGCTGGATTCAACCCTTCTGGATAAGCCGTTGCATGCGGTCATGACGGTGAATCCGCGGTGTATCCGGTCTGACGCACTGGCCAGCGAAGCGATGGCGCTGTTGAACCAGTATCGGATTGATGAACTTCCCGTAGTGGATGCCCGCCGCCGTCCGGTCGGGCTTGTTGATGTCCAGGACCTGGTTCCGCTGCGCATGATTGCATAACCGGTCCGCGGACCGCATGCCCGTTGCAGCAGGATTAAAACAGAATATGATTCTGCATCGCGCCCGGATGGGGCGTGGAAATGAATTTTCAGGAGTTTGTTCATGAATGATCTGCAACCCGTTTCCTCCAGCCCGGCCCCGGTGATAAGTCCGGAAATTCAGTTGCTGATTCTGGATGTGGACGGCGTTCTTACCGACGGCGGCATTATCCGCGACGACACCGGCCAGCAGATCAAGCGGTTTCATGTGCGTGACGGCACAGGCATCGTGATCTGGAAACGCCTGAATCGGCAGATTGCCATTATTACCGGAAAGGAGAGCCTGGTGGTGCAGCACCGGGCGGAGGAACTCGGTATTCAATATGTATATCAGAATGTATCCAATAAACTGGAGATTTATTCCGATCTGCTTACGCAGCTTGGCTACACCGATGCCCAGGCGGCCTACATCGGCGATGATCTTCCGGACCTGCCGGTTATGCGACGTTGCGGTTGCCCCATCGCCGTTGCCGACGCCGCCGAAGAGGTGCGGGCGATGGCGCGTTACGTCACCAAATATCCCGGGGGTTATGGCGCCGTGCGTGACGCAGTCGAATGGCTGTGCAAAGGAATGAACCTGTGGCATCAGGCGATAAGCCGGTACAGTTGAAAGGTCGACTCCGGCGTTTATCCCGGGCGATGCGCCGATAAATCCCGTTGGTCGGCCGAAATGAAATGAGTTCATGCGTAAAAAAATCATCATCTATTTTCTGAGCCTGGCGATTGCGGTCGGGATATTTTTTGCCGTTCGTGGAATTCTGTTTCCTTCCGGTCCAACCCGCATGCACGATATTCATCCGCTTGGGGTGGCCAGTGGATCCGGGATGGTGAACCTGGTGGCGGAAACGCGCGATTCGCATGGTAATCTGGAGTATGTTTTACGATGCAGGCAGGCGGTTCCGGTCGGCAACGGCCGCTATAAACTGACCCTGCCGCAGATGCAGTTTTATACGACCAACGGTCAAATTGTGCTGATCACAAGCCAGACCGGCGATGTAGCCGTGGACCAGATTGGCGGCGCCCTGTCCAGCAAAATTTACCCCCGAAAGGGATCACTGGTCGGCCATCCGACGATTACGATCGGACCGCGGGCCTCATTTAAGCCGGGAGTAACCGCGCGACAGCCCGGTCAAATTCAAATGCGGCTCTCCCGTGCCATTAAATTCAATTATCAGGAAGGGCTGCTTACCAGCGGCGGCAGCGTTGATATTCGTGGAGATCGTTTGCGGTTCAATGGTCGCAAACTTACCGCGGAAATCAACGTCCGCAAGAAAACATTGGAATATTTGCGGATAAGCCAGGGTAAACGGCTCATTATTCGTAATGCACTGGGCGGCGGGGCACGCGCACCGGCGACATCGCCGTCGGGCGGACTCACGGCAAAGGGTTCAAATAAGTCCGAACATTCGCCGCATACCGGGAGTCAAATTCCCGCATCACCTGTCTATAAGCTCACTTTCGGCAAATCGGTGCTGGTATCCCTGGGCGTGCGGACACTGGCAGCGCACCGGCTGATGCTGCTGTTTACCCCGGGCCGTGGTTCGCCGTCGCCCACAACCGGCAATGCGAACGGGACCGGTCATGCGGCGGCTTCGGGCGCCAACCATGGCAATTCCGGCCAGACGCCGGCGCCCGAAAAAAAGAAAGCAAATCCGAATGACCTGATCGTTGACTGGATCGGTCCGCTGACAGTGCGGCCGGACATCAATGTTTCGCAAATTAAAAATGTGTCGGCGCATAATTCCATTCTTGTGGCCTACGGGCGTGCCGGAAAGCCCGTCCATTTGCACGACGGCCCGCAGCGCACCGGCACGGCGTCGCGTGTCATGTATCAAACAGGACCGCAACTTCTGACCATGCTCTCCGGAGGACTTCATCCGCTGACATTTACGGATGCAAGCATCGGCAGCCTGACCTGTCGCCGGCTCTTGTTTAATAATCTCACGCATCAACTGCTGCTCACAGGTCCCGGACGATTTGCGGTTCAACCCGACGCGCGAACCAGCGGGGCGGCCGCAACCGCGACTGCCGGACTTGGAGGACGATCCGGACACTGGAAGGGTCGCTGGCTCAATCAACTCAAGGTTCTCATTTCGCCGGGCAATAAGGCTGGCGAAAAAATGGCCGTCCGTCG
Organism: Planctomycetota bacterium; assembly: GCA_021808485.1. Taxonomy (GTDB): domain Bacteria; phylum Planctomycetota; class Phycisphaerae; order WQYP01; family WQYP01; genus JAJYPG01. The sequence goes on from JAKBBN010000025.1 coordinate 15,578, forward strand.
CATTGAAGTACAGGGCGATGTGGTTATCCACAACCGGGCATTGCGCATCGAAGGGCAAAAGATAACGGCAAAACTGCGGCGGCCGGCGCCCCGGCCCGGCCATGCCCCGGCGGGAGGGCCGCAATTGTCATATTTTTCCGCGATTGGAAAAGTGCTGGTGCAAAGCCGGTCCGTTTTTGGAACTTCACCTGATCAGATAACCTGCGGCCAGCTTCAACTCTTCACGCATCCGGACGCGTCCACCGGCCGCAGGGTTCCGGCGTTGTTTCAAGCCGATGAGCGCATTCATCTTTTATTCCACGCGCAAAACAAGGCCGGCGGAAAAGGCAGCGTCGTGTACAAACTGGCCGCAAAACATTTGACGGCAAACCTGGAGCCGGCGCCCGCCGGATTGCGTAACGGCACGGGACGATCCCAGACGTCCGGCCGATATCAAATTACCCTGTTTCACGCATGGCATGCCGTCAGGCTGGCAATTTCCGGAATGGGGCGGCCGATTTCCGTCACGGCGGCGAGTTTGCGCGGGAACCGGCAACTGGGCGTCGCATCACTTTCCGCCGGCAAGGCGGCGGGTGGCACGGCGATCGCGGTCAGTTCATGGCCGAAGATTCAGCAGGGCCGGGACAGCCTTTCAGCGCCGCATATCCTGCTTCGCCGCGGCAACCAATCATTGACGGTTCCCGGTCCTGGCATCATGAATTTGGCGGGAAAACCGGCGAAATCCGGCGGGGCGGCGGACCACGTCCAAGTCCGCTGGGCGGGAAAGATGGATTACGATGGCCAGAAATACACGGCTGCTTTTTCCACGCGTGTGCGCGTCACGTTGCGCGGGGAACCTTTGCGTCACAGTTCATTATCCTGCCCGCAATTGCGCGTACGTTTTTACAAACGGCCCCGCCGCGCGGGTTTGCACATGGCATGGCTTGAAGCGAGGGGTGCAAATAAAGAGCCTGTGATTGCGCGGGAGTCGAGCTATAGCGCCGCGGGCCTGCTGCGGACGCGGTTGTATCTTAACGCGGGGATGCTCACCTACAACGCCGTGGAAAAAGTGCTGCGAATTCCCTCCGCCGGTCGAATGGTGCTGGAGGATTACCGCAAAGCCGGCGGCGGCAAACATACACCCTCGCAGCGTGGTCAAAGCGCGTTTGCCTGGCGTCAGGCGTTGTCCTATCACGCCAAAACCGGCATTTTATCCATGCGGCGCCATGTGCGGCTGGTGTTCCGCCCCATGACTCCGCTGAAAAATCCGTTGTCTGTAAAATCTACCGCGGCTCCCGCGTCAACTTCCAACGGCAATGCGGGCCTGGTTCTGCTTGATTGTCATGAATTAATGGCCACACTTTCGCAGACTCATACGACCGGCGCCCGCGGCAGCGAACTGGGGCTGGGAGGACCCGTGCGGTTATCGCTGGTGCGGGCGCAGAGATCCGCGTTGGAATTAATGGGCATCCGCCTGGTGGCGGATGTGCTTTCAATGAATATAAGAACACAGATTGCCCAGGCTTACGGCCTGAACGGACACGATGCGGTGGTGACCGGTCAACAGGGAAAAGCCAGCGCGGCGGCCCGAAAAATAGTTTGGAATCTGAGCCGGGGCCGGCAGGGCCTGACGCTAATCAATTCGCGCGGCCTTGGTCAGACGCCGTGACGCAGTGTTTGAATTTGACTTCGCCGGCCCATATCACAGAGTTAACTTAGAACATTCCCAATTGCAGCATTGCCGCGTCCGACATGCGATCCTTTGTCCATGGCGGCTCCCAGATCAGGTTCACTTTGGCGCTGGCCACATCTTCCACGCTCTGGACCGCTTTTTGCACCGATGGGGGCATGGTGCCGGCCACCGGGCAGCCCGGAGCGGTCAGGGTCATGTCCACGACCACGTCCCGGCTGGAGGAAATATCAATGCGGTAAATCAGCCCCAGATCGTAGATATTGACGGGAATCTCCGGATCAAATATTCCGCGCAGCTTTTCTATGATCTGGCTCTCCATCAATTTATTGTTCAGCGCATCGGTAATGGTGACGCCCTTGGGATTGTTCGCCTCATCGTCACCCTGATCTCCCGGATGGCCCGGGGTATCCGCGGCGGCGGTTGCCGGCCGCACCGGTAATTTTACCGCATGGGGATTGCGGAAAATAAATCCGCGGGATCCGTGTTCGTTTTTGAAATCAATTTCCGTGCCGTCCAGGCTTGGGTAACTTACCGGATCACACACCACGGCAATGCCCAGCGATGCGCCGGTGATGTCATCGGCGTTTTTTGTTTCCGTAAGGTCCAGAGTATAGTTGAATCCGTTGGGGTTCCGGCCTTTTATTCCCACCCGCAGCACGGTGTCCGCGGACAACCCCTGCTCCGCGATAATTTTCCTGATTTCCGCAGCCGCTAATTCGGATACTGTAATCGGCATGTTATAAATCCTTGCAATTCCCGCGGTCGGCAGACCGGCTTATTCCGTACTTACCGCACCATGGCCGTCCTTTAACGCCGCCATGAGAGTATGCCAAGCCAGGGTGGCGCATTTGACGCGCATGGGAAATTCCCGCACGCCAGAAAATACCGCCAATTTGCCCAGGAACTCCAACTTTGCTTCACCGGGTTCAACATTTACGGGTGCAGTCACCATGGAATGAAATCCTTCAAACAATGGTTCGATCTCGCCCGTCGTTTTGCCTTTAATCGCCTCGGTCATCATGGATGCCGACGCCGTTGAGATCGCGCAGCCCGTGCCCTGAAATCCGGCGTCACGAATCACGTTGTTTTCAATTTTCAGGTAAAGCGTCAGCTTGTCTCCGCATAGCGGATTGTGCCCGTGGGCGCAGTAATTTGCCCCGGCAACTTCATGAAAATTCCGCGGCCGTTTGGTGTGGTCCAGAATGGTCTGCTGATACAAATCCCGAAGATCAGACATCAGGCGAAAACCTCTTTCACTTTTTCCAGGGCGGCCGCAAGCCGGTCAATATCTTCCCGTGTATTGTAAAAAGCAAGCGATGCCCGCGCCGTGGCCGGAATGCCGTAAAAATCCATCACCGGCTGGCAGCAATGGTGGCCGGTTCTGATGGCCACGCCCTCTTCGTCCACAATCGTGCCGATGTCATGCGGATGAATGCCTTTCATGGTAAAGGAAACGACCGCCGCTTTTTGAGCGGCTGTTCCAACAATCGAAAGACCATCGATGGACAGGAGTTTTTGCTGGGCGTAAGCCAGCAGGTCCTGCTCCGCGGATTCAATGTTCTCCATTCCCACCGCGGTAAGATAATCCACCGCGGCTCCCAGGGCGATGGCTCCGCAAATGTCCGGCGTTCCCGCTTCGAATTTGTGCGGAACCTGATTCCATGTCGATTTTTCAAAGGTTACCGTGCGGATCATGTCGCCGCCGCTCTGGTAGGGGGGCATGGCATCCCATAGTGATTTTCTCGCCCATACCGCTCCAATGCCGGTCGGCCCGAACATTTTGTGGCCGGAAAAAGCCATGAAATCACAGCCGATCCGCTTGGCGGAAATTGCCATATGCGGTACGGATTGTGCCGCATCCACCAGCACCAGCGCACCATGTTCATGCGCCATTGCCGTTATCTGTTGAATGGGATTGATGGTGCCCAGTGCATTGGATATGTGGGTAATGGCCACAATGCGCGTGCGGCTGGAGAGAAGTTCCGCCAGACGCCCCATGTCCAGTTCGCCGTTTTGCTTAAACGGCACTGGAATAATTTTAGCGCCTGTCCGTTCCGCCGCCAGCTGCCATGGCACAATATTGGAATGGTGCTCCATGCCGGAAAGCAATATTTCATCGCCGGCGCGAAGGTTGCCCAAACCCCAGGAATGAGCGACCAGATTAATCCCTTCCGTGCAGCCGCGGACAAACACGATTTCTTCGGCTGCCGGCGCGTCAATGAAACGGGCAATTTTTTCCCGGGCATTTTCATATGCGGTTGTCGCCTCCGCGGAGAGCTTGTATACCCCGCGGTGTATGTTGGCATTCTGATGGCTGTAATAGCGTGTAATGGCCGCTATGACGGCATTGGGTTTCTGGCTCGTCGCCGCATTGTCCAGATACACCAGCGGTTTGCCGCGAACCTGCGTCTGCAGGATTGGAAAATCCCGGCGCAGGAGCGACATATCAAAAACGGAATTCGCCGACGGCGGCGACCGGCGGGGCGCGGCGGCGGCGGATGCGGAGTTTTCAATGACAGGCCTGTTCATGATGTGGTCCGGTCAAGATGCAGGCGGTGAAGCTCCGCAACGACCAGCTCCTCCAGATATCCCTTCAACGGTCCATGCCAGGTGCGCCCCAGCACATCTCCGGCAAAGGCATAGGTAAGCAACGAACGGGCGGTGGCCGCATCAACGCCGCGGGACCGCAGGTAAAACAATTGCTCATCGTCCAGCGGCCCCGTGGTGGACCCGTGCGTGCATTTCACGTCATCCGCATATATTTCCAGCTGCGGCTGCGAATCCATGGTTGCGTCATCCGAAAGCAGAACGGTTTTGCTGGTCTGCTTTGAATCCGTTTTTTGCGCCCCGGGCCGCACCAGGATTTTGCCGCGGAATACGCCGGAGGCCTGCCCGCCCAGCAAATGCTTGTAAAGCTCATGGCTGGGGCAATTCTCAAACGCATGGTCCAGCAATGTTTGATTATCCACATGCTGCCGGCCGGTGATCAGTGTGATGCCGTTCAATGTGGCTTCCGCATAAGGACCGTCAAGGCGGACTTGTACATTGTTCCGCACCACGGCGCCGCCGATGTTCAGGGACAGCGCCTGCAGCGTGGCCTGGGATGCGAGTTTTATGAAATCCTGCCCGATATGCCAGGCGGTCTGGGCTTCGCGCTGCAGTTTCACAATTTCCACTTTCGCCCCGGACTCCGCGGCAAGTTCCACCACCGCGTTGGTCAGGTGCGGCTGACCGCCTGTGCTCACATAGGTGTGCACCACGGTGATTTGTGATCTGGCGCCGACATGGATACAAACCCGCGGCTGCGCGAGGGTTGCATGCGGGGCCTCTGTACTGATGAATAAAAGGTGAATCGGGGCTTCGGCAATCAGATCCGCCGGAACGCTTATAAACGCACCGTCGGCAAAGCCCGCGGTATTCAGGGCGGTAAATCCGTTGGTTTGCGGGAGGGCCAAATGGGCGAAAACGGATTCCCGCCATAACGGGTTGGCCGCCGCCTGCGCCAGCGGCGCCACACCGGCCGCACTGGCGGAAAATGTGGAATGCTCCGGCGAGAACAGGCCGTTAATGAAGACGAATTCGTTGGCGCCCGTCGAACGTAAGCTCCAGGGCCGGGTAATATCCGCGCCGATAGCAGCCGCTTTGCCGCTTGCCGCCGGGCTGAACCGAATTTTGGCTAATTCGGCGACATTGGTCAGCCGCCAGTCTTCCTGGCTTGTGGTGGGCAGACCCATTCGCTGAAAATGTCGAATCCCGCTCTGGCGAATTTCACCCAGCCACGGCGTACCATGGTCCGGGCCGGCGGACAACATCTCCGTCAGCAGGCCGGTTGACGGGGCCACGGTTGAAGGGGCGGGTTGCGAAGTCAATTGTGTCATGAAAACCAAAACTCCCCGGATTACTCCGGTGCAAAAGCCGGTGCGGTAGGCCCGAAAGCCGGTTTAATCCGGGCCGGCCGTGTCGTCGAATTCTCCCGGGTTGACCTCAGGCTGCCGTATCCAGCCAGCCGTAGCCTTTGGCTTCCAGCTCCAGTGCCAGCTTTTTGTCCCCGGACTTGATTATTTTTCCATCCCGCAGCACATGGACAAAGTCCGGCACAATATACTCAAGCAGCCGCTGATAATGTGTGACCACCAGCATTGCGCGGTCCGGACCGCGCAGCGAATTTACTCCCTTGGAAACAATTTTCAGGGCGTCGATATCCAGTCCGGAATCAGTTTCATCCAGAATGCCGAGCTTGGGGTCGAGCACCGCCATCTGAAAAATCTCATTGCGCTTCTTTTCGCCGCCGGAAAAGCCCTCATTGACCGACCGGTTCAGAAAGCTCTGGTCCATTTCCAGAAGCTTCATTTTGGTTTTGATCAATTTCAGAAAATCCATCGCGTCCAGCTCTTCCTCGCCGCGATGTTTACGTATCGCGTTGACGGCCGCCTTAAGAAAATAGGCCGTGCTGACACCCGGAATCTCCACCGGATATTGAAAAGCCATGAAAAGGCCCTCACAGGCCCGCTCTTCCGGTGACATATCCAAAATGTCCACGCCATTCAGCAGCACCTGTCCACCGGTTACCGCGTAGGTTTCCCGCCCGGCCAGCACGGACGCAAGCGTACTTTTGCCGGATCCGTTGGGACCCATTATGGCATGAACCTCGCCGGCGTTTACCGCCAGGCTGATTCCTTTAAGAATTTCCCGGCCGCCGACCGAGGCATGTAAATCTTTAATTTCAAGCATAGGCATTCAGGGGTTCCTTCAATAAATATCCCGGTCGTTTCATACCGTTGACTGTCTGATCAGCCAACGCTTCCTTCCAGGCTTACGCCCAGCAATTTCTGGGCTTCAACCGCAAACTCCATGGGCAATTCCTTAAACACCTCTTTGCAGAATCCGTTGATGATCATGTTGACCGCATCTTCCAGCGAAATACCGCGCTGTTTGCAATAGAAGAGCTGATCTTCGCCGATTTTGCTGGTAGAGGCTTCATGCTCCGCCTTTGAACTGGTATTCCGCACGTCAATATACGGAAATGTATGGGCGCCGCATTTATCGCCCAGAAGCATTGAATCGCACTGGGTGTAATTGCGCGACCCGCCGGCCGCTTTGAGAATTTTAACCAGGCCGCGATAGGTATTCTGCCCGTAACCCGCGGAAATACCTTTGGAGACGATGGTGCTCCGGGTGTTCCTGCCGATGTGAATCATTTTTGTTCCGGTATCCGCCTGTTGCCGATGATTGGCCAGCGCCACGGAATAAAACTCACCAACGCTGTTATCACCCTGTAAAATCACACTCGGATATTTCCAGGTAATTGCGGATCCCGTTTCCACCTGCGTCCAGCTGATCCGCGAATTTTCCCCCAGGCATTTGCCGCGTTTGGTGACAAAATTGTAAATGCCGCCTTTGCCTTCCTTGTCTCCGGGATACCAGTTTTGAACCGTTGAATATTTGATCTGAGCACCTTTCATGGCCACAAGTTCCACCACGGCGGCATGAAGCTGATTTTCATCACGCTGCGGCGCGGTGCAACCTTCCAGGTAGCTCACGTAGGCATCCTCATCCGCGATAATAAGCGTACGTTCAAACTGGCCGGTATTTTTGGCGTTAATGCGAAAATAGGTTGAGAGTTCCATGGGGCATCGCACGCCTTTGGGCACATAACAGAATGATCCATCGGAAAATACAGCCGAATTCAATGTGGCAAAAAAATTATCCGAATATGGCACGACGGAACCCAAGTACTTTTTAATCAATTCCGGATGTTTTTGCACCGCTTCGGAAAACGAGCAAAAAATAACTCCGACTTCCGCCAGCTTTTCCTTGAACGTGGTGGCCACCGATACGCTGTCAAATACCGCATCGACCGCCACGCCGGCAAGAATTTTCTGTTCATGCAGGGGCACGCCCAGCTTTTCATAGGTTTTCAGCAACTCAGGATCGACTTCATCCATGCTTTGCAACTGTTTTTTCGCTTTGGGAGCGGAATAATAAACGATGCCCTGATAGTCAATTTTCGGATAATGCACATTCGGCCAAGTCGGCTCGGTCATCGTTTGCCAGTGGCGAAAGGCTTTTAATCGCCAATCAAGCAAAAACTCCGGCTCCTGTTTGATCCGGGAGATGGCACGGACAATGTCCTCATTAAGACCGCGGGGAAGCGCATCCGCCTCAATATCAGTTACAAAACCCCAGCGGTACTCTTTATTGGCGATATTCTCGATTGTTCCGGCATCAGTGGGCATTGCTAAAACACCTTCATCAAACGGAAAAAGGTCCTAAAACCAGCAGCCTGTCGGACTTTCCCATATACCGATTCCATGTTACGACTATAAATAAGCGAAGTCAATTGAGACTCTGTCTCAATAAATATTTCACCCTTACGAAATTGTTCTGATTACCACCCTCATGACGACTTCCTGAATCCCGGCTATCCTTTCCATTCATGTTGCTTTTAAAGAAACATCTGGTTGATCTGGTGCGAGCGGGCAAAAAAACACAAACCATTCGCGTGTGGTCCCGGCCGGTGGTGCGCGCCGGTCAGGTTAGTTACACACCCGGACTCGGAAAGATGTTGATTGTCCGCGTCGATGAACTCGCCGGCTTTGATCAACTCACTGATGCGGACGCCGTCGCAGACGGATTTTCCGACAAAGATGGATTGCTTGCGGAACTCAAACGCCACTACCCGGAAATTCCACCCGGCAAACGCCTTTTCAGAATTATATTTCAGTGGCCGCTGACGACTGCCGAAAACGCGAAACCGGCGCGGCCAAGCGGCGTAAGCACGGCAAAACCCCGTGAGGCCGTTCGCAAAAAAAAGGTGAAGTTGACGCAGCCAGTCAGCCATATGGCGCCAAAGCCAAACTCCGGTGCTCCACCAACGGATGCGCCGGCAACAGGCCGCGATGCAAGTAGTAAACGGCAGCGGGCCCAATTGCGGGATTTTATTCAAACGCGGGCGAAAGCTTCCGGCTGGATCGGTTCATACCCGTCATCGCTCGCCGATCAATGAATCTGTTTGCTCAATTTCTGACTTGCCGTCATGATATTCCCCATGACACAGCCGCTAACAAATGTCGATTACGCATGGATTGAAAATTATATTGACCGTACTTCAGCGGCAATGGCCGAGCTGAAATCCCAGGCGCCGGCGGTTAATGCGGTTGCAACGGTCATTAAAACGGCACTGCTTAACGGGGGAAAACTGCTGACGGCCGGCAATGGAGGCTCCGCGGCGGAAGCGCTGCACTTGGCGGAAGAATTAACCGGCCGCTATTCACAGTCGGACCGCCGGGCCTTGCCGGCCATTTGCCTTGCCGCGGACGGCACGGCGCTTACATGCATTGCCAACGACTGGGAATTTTCCAAGGTCTTTTCCCGTCAGGTGGAGGCCTTCGCGAACCCGCAGGATGTGCTGGTTCTGTTTTCCACGAGCGGTAACAGCGAAAACCTGATTGCCGCCGCACGGGCCATGCGCGACCGGGGAGGGAAAGTGGTGGGGCTGCTGGGCAGGGGGGGCGGGCGGTTGCGACCTTTATGTGACCTTGCCGTTGTGGCCGCCGGCGAACAGAGCGGACCCATTCAGGAGTGCCATCAGGTTATCCTGCATCTAATCCTGGAGAAAGTGGAGCATAATGAAGCGGCGGCATAGCATCGTTATGGAAGCTGATCACCTGACATGTATTGTGCTGCCGTTGAAAATTCCCGGTGTTCTGGTACCAATGAGGAGGGCGGCCCATCTCGCAGCCGACGGCGGTTTGGGACGTGATATTGCGACAGGCTCGCCGGACGGAAATATTTATGCCGCGAATTCCCAGCGATAAAACAGGCCGCTTCAAGGGCGAATTTCAGAAGGCATTTCGCAATAAATTTCGCATATTTAGGCAGCGCGTCCGGTGGGACCGGTGGTTTCCACACATGCCGGTGGCGCTGGCGGTTGGATCGCTGGGATTGTGGAACCTGCTGGATGGTTTGGCCCGGTTTTTACCCGGCTTGCCGGCCATGATGAATATCAAGCCGGTGCTGCACGTGGGACAGTTGCCGCTGCTTCATGGTCTTAATGGCATACCGCAGGCGCTGGCCGGACTGGTGATTTTAATAATGTCATTCGGCCTGGCAATGCGATCGCGATTTGCCTGGGCGGTGGCACTGCTGCTTTCCGGAGCCACGCTGGCTCTGCTGCTGCACCAGAGCCACTTGGGATGGGGAGGTTTAATCGGCTTTAACGGCCTGTTGCTGATCAGCCTGCTGGTATTTCACCGCACCTTCTCCCGCTCCAGCGTAGCGGCGGGCACGCTTTTCAGTGCTGTAAGCGTCATCCTGCTGCTTGGGTATTCGGTGTTCGGGGCCTATGTGCTTGGGCAGGGTTTCAGTCCACCGATCAAGAATCTCACGACGGCACTTTACTTCGCCGTGGTTACACTTTCCACCGTCGGTTACGGCGATATCGTACCCAAAAGCGATGACGCCCGTTTGTTTGTCATGTCCATCATCGTGCTGGGGATTACGGTATTTGCGACATCCATATCCGCGGTTATCGTGCCGCTGGTCAACAGCCGCATGCAGAAATTGCTGGCAGGAGAAAAAAAGCGTATGCGAAAGAATCACTACATTATTGCCGGTGACAATCCGCTGGCCCAGAATTCCTACCGGGAACTTAAGAGCCGTCATTTCCCGGTGACCGTGATCATGCCCAACCAGCCGGAAAACCCCTGGATGGAACCGGCGGATCTTGCGGTTGGGGACCCGTCGGATGTGGAAGTGCTCCGCGCGGCCGGCGGAAAAGACGCGCTGGCCATATTGGCGCTGCGCGTGGATGACAGCGAGAATGCATTTATTGTTCTGGCGGCACGGGAGCTGGGGGGAACCGCCAAAACCGTTGCGGCGGTTAAGAACAGTAAGAATCTGACGCGGGTAAGGCGCGTCGGGCCGGACCTTATTATTGCGCCGGACGTGCTGGGCGGTGAATTACTTGCGATGGCGCTGAGTGGGGAGGAAGTAAGCAGCGAAACGATATTGCGCAACTTATTCATTTCATCGGAAGCGGCAAAACCAAAAACCGAGGGAAGCAAGGGCTGACAGCCCGCATCCGCCGGCGTTACGGTTCTGATCATCCGGCCGCGGGGCGGGCCGGGGGCCTTTTGCCTGCATGTTTTTTAGGTTGTCCCTAGGGATTATCAAAGATAGTATGATGCGCAGTCAATAAATGAGGTTCCAATTTGGCAGCGATCGAAGGGAAATTTTGAGGTCAAGCGATGAGCGCAACGCGCAATCCACCTGCGGCGGAAACAATCGATCACCAGCCTCGGGAACGCGGCCATACTGGCCGCATGCCGTTACCCGCTTGGCGGGCACAATATCCGCTCTATCAGGTGACGAACGGCCGGGAAATTAGGATTCCGATGGAGTTCAGGCCGGAATTGCAGCATCCGGCATGCCATGCAGGACCGGCTTACGGGGGCACGCATGGTTTCACCCAGCGGCGTGCTGCGAGCGCCAACCGGCGAATTTGTGCTTGCACCTTGGAAGGATATTGGGAGCGTTCCACCCGTGAAACATTGAATGGAGATTACAAACATGGCCGTTCTCCTTTTCCTGGGAATGTTTGTTCAAGCGCTGCTGCTTTCCATTGCATTAATCCATTGGGGGACGATCAGAGATAAACGGCTGCGCCGATTACTTGCCGGCCTGTTGGCGACCGGATCGTTGACGTTCATGTTGATAACATGTTCCCCTTTTTCGCATGCCGGTTGCCCGGGAAATCAATATCTACTCGCTGCGGGTTCCCTATGCATGGCAATCGCTCTTCTTCCCGGCAAATTCCGCTACCTCACGTCAGGGGTAATGGCGGCCCTGGGCTTGGCTAATATAACGATGGCGTGGTGGCTCATCGGGCACGGATATGTAGCCTGGCCGCAAGGACAAAATAGGTTCAACTCAGCGATGCGAATCGAGGCGGGCGACAAGATTGAGCATTTATTGCAATCCGCGCCACCCGCCATGCGGGGCCAATATTTTAATCGCGGCCCGGTACCGCCTGTTCTGATGACGTTCCTGAGAATGAAAAGCCCGACAGATTTTAGTATTCCCTTAACTGAGCAAATTCCAGAACGAAGCTGGCACACGTGGCTCACCGGACTTTATAAATTGCGCATACGTCCATTGGCCGTCCTGTACCCTGGCGGCGTCCTGCGGGAGGTGGTAGGGGCTCCCGGCCGAACCTCGCAATATCCGGGATTGCAAGTCGTGCCTGTTTTCAAGAAGCCTAAATGAATAAGCGAAAGGTACTGTCAGCGGCAATCGTTTGCCGGAAATTGGCGTAAACGTGTGGATTGCCCGGCAGTTCGGTTCGACTGGCTCGCTTGCTGCTGCGCTGCAAGAGATCAGAATAATACGGTTGGCTGGCAGAGGATACGTTTCCGTATATGCATCTGGCAGGGTCGGACGGGATATCCACCCGTTCTCGCTCCAGAAATCGCCACTGGCGGTGCCGAACCATACGTTCTCCAGCAACATCGGTTGTTGTTCGTTTTATTCTTTGGTGCCCGCAGGCACGCCGGCAACAAACGCGGACAGCAAGTTGAACTGTTCTGCGGGAGAGTCCACCTGCTTCGTATTCTGAATTATGAGATCGAAGCGTATCTTACAGTAAGACAAAATGTTGGGAAGAAAAAGGATTGTTGCGGCCTTTATTTCGGTCTTACTGCTAAGCAGATGTTCTATGCCGAAAGACATTATCGACGTAAAAGGTGTCTCGGGTGGCTTCATTCCCCTCGTCTCATAGAACGCCGTAATTGACTTAATAGCCTCCTGCCACTGCGGTTTCGATTTGTCGAGAGACGCCTGTATTTCCCGCCACTTGTCGGGATACAATTTCTCGAACTCTTTCGAAAATAGTGGGGTTCCCGCCCGTGCCAGCTCTAAAATCAAGCTGATAATCTGATAGACCGGCTTGTATTGTTTGTAGACGGCCAGTAAGCCCTCCGCAATAGCATCGCTTTCCAAATCGATTTCAACCGCATGGGCGACGTGGTTTCGGAGTTTCTTGACCGCACGAAGCAGCGCTACATCTTCGGCGTTGATGGCTCCGATGAGGCGGGCCAATTGGATGCGGCTTCCGAACGATCCACACGGCGATCTGGCGTCCCCTGTGCCAGCAGTCCCAAGAAAGTTATCAATCTCCTCTGCGGGGCTGCCTTGCTGCGGGGGAAGACTCTCTCTTAGCAAAGCCTGTTTTGCGCCCAGTTGACAGGGAGTACCTCATCTTGGGCGCTATGGCAATTTTTCTTCGGCCTCTGAGTCCTCTGTGATCTCTGTGGCCGGCAATTATCGCAACAGCGGGCCGACGGTGCATTTTTTCCCGGTTTCCCCCATGGCCGGCCGGGCTATGCTGCGTCCGTTTGCACGGCATCCGGCCGCCCCGCGCTTTGCTGCACCGAATACGCAACCCGTGCCGGGAGGGTCTGCCGCCACATCCACATCGATGGGACCGGGCCTTGCGCCCGATGGGGAGGGGATTAATCCCGCAGGTCGCCCATTTCCGCTTGGAGCGTGGAATCCTCCTTCCGGAGGATGGCGCCGGGGCGGGCCACCAATCCGGGCACACGCCATATTCATCGCACGTGGCGATGCATTGGCCGTGGAACATGCCGGACTTGCGCTGATGGGAGTGGGCCTTATCCTGGTGCTGCCGAGGATTGCGCGCATCGGCTTGGCCTTTTTGGAACGGCGCTATACGACGGGACCGATGTCCGGCAGTGTAGACGGCGGAGCTATCGGCAATTAGCGTCGCCCGCGCGAGGCCGGGGCAATATCCATGAATGCCGCTACAATGGGCGGTATGGCAAAAAGTCTTTACCTTATCGACGGCCACGCTCAAATTTACCGTGCCTACCATGCCATGACCGGCCTTACGAGCCGCCATGGTGAACCCACGAATGCCACCTTTGGATTCGTGACAGCACTATTTAAGCTGTTGCAGACGCGGCGTCCGGATTACTTGGGGCTGGCGATGGATGCCGGCAGCAGCGACCGTGACCGGATAGACGCCCAATACAAGGCGCAGCGTAAGCCGATGCCGGAAGATATGCCGGTTCAGATTGACCGGATCTGCCAGATTGTGTCCATCCTTGAAATTCCAATTTTCCGGGTTGAGGGGTGCGAAGCGGATGACGTGATCGCCACACTGGTGCGGAGGCTGACCGATCCGGTAAGTTCGGAACGTGATGATGGTTTGGACATTTATATCTGCTCTAAAGATAAAGACCTGGATCAACTGATTACCCCGAATGTGCGGCTTTACGATATTCAATCCGGCGAAATAATGGATGCCGCCGGGCTTCTGGCAAAAAAGGGTTATCAGCCGCATCAGGCCCGCGATGTTCTGGCGCTCACCGGTGATACGGCGGACAATATACCGGGCGTACCCGGTGTAGGGCCGAAGACGGCGGCCAAATGGATCAAGGAGTATGGCGATCTGGATACGTTGATCGCCCGTGCCTCGGAAATTCCCGGAAAGGTGGGGCAGGCTCTGCGTGACAATTTGCCGGTGCTGGACCGGGCCAGAAAACTGGTGAATTTGCGGGATGATTTAAATGTCCAGATTGCACTGCAGGCCATGCGTCCGCATCCGGACCACCTGGAAAGACTGGCGCCGGTGTTCGAAGAGCTTGATTTCAATCGCCTGCTGCCCCTGCTGCCGCAGGTAGCCGGGGCCTGGACAGAAAATGGGCCGGCGGTTGCGGGAGGCGGGGCCAAGCCGGCATTTTCAATGTCCTCCCCGGTCGCGAAAAAGGGGGTGGGAAATGCGGTTGTCATTGACTTGTTTAACCAACCGGCCGATGCAACGCAATCAACGCAAACCGTGACTATGCCGACTCAGCCCGAAAGGCAAGCCGATACGCCGATGTCCGCGGCCGCTTCGCCCGTGGCGGATATTCAGCCGGTGAAGGGGGACTATCGCCTGGTGAATACACCGGCCTTATTGGCGGAAATGGCGGACCGGATCGCGCGAATTCTGGCGGAATCACCGGATCGCCGGTTGGCGGTGGACACGGAAACGGATGCACTGGGGGCGATGCGCTCAAATTTGTGCGGCATTTCCCTGTGTGCGCGGGAGGGGCTTGCATGGTATGTGGCAGTGGCCGGCCTAGGTGATTGCCTGTCGCTGGAACAGGTGCGGGAGGCGCTTGGGCCGATGCTGGCGGATTCCTCGATAGTAAAAGTGGGCCAGAATTTGAAATATGATTTGAACGTGCTGCGAGCCTGCGGTATCGAATTGCGTGGAACATTTCTGGATACGATGATCGCCGGCTACGTGCTGGATTCGGCGCGTCGGAGCTATTCCATGGATGCCATGGCCGCCGATTTTCTGGGGCTGCGGCCGATTCCAATTTCCGACCTCATCGGCAAAGGTTCCGCCCAACTGAGTTTTTCACAGGTTCCGGTGTCCATGGCCGCGGAATATTCGGCGGAGGATGCGGACGTGACCTTTCGTCTGGCGCGGTATCTGATACCGAAAATTTCCGAGCAGGGATTTGACCGGCTGTTTTATGAGCTGGAAATGCCGGTGATGATGGTGCTGGCGGATATGGAATTTGCCGGTGTAAAGGTGGATGCCGCCGTGCTGAAGGGGCAGGCCCGGGATGTGGACGCCCGGATTGAGGCTTTGCGTTCTGACATTATGCGGCAGGCCGGTGAAGCATTTAATCCGGATTCTCCGCGGCAACTCGCGGCCGTCCTGTTCACGAAGCTGGGGTTGCCGGTCATAAAAAAAACCAAAACCGGGCCAAGCACGGACGTGGATGTGCTGGAATCGCTTGCGGCGGAACACCCGGTCCCATCGCTGATCCTGGAATACCGGCAAATGGCGAAACTCAAAAGCACCTATATTGACGCGCTAATAAGTCAGATTTCACCACGGACCGGGCGTGTGCATACCAGTTTTAACCAGACCGTGGCCGAAACAGGGCGACTGTCCAGCAGCGATCCAAACCTGCAGAACATTCCCATTCGGACGGCTGCGGGGCGGGAAATCCGCCGGGCGTTTGTGGCGCCCGGCCCGGACCAGCTTATCATGACCGCGGATTACTCGCAGATTGAATTACGCGTGTTCGCCCATTTTTGCCAGGAGCCGGCACTGCTGACGGCATTCGCCGATGATCAGGATATTCATAAATTTGTCGCCGCCCAGATCTACCACGTCAATGCCGAGGATGTCACGACGGACATGCGGCGCATGGCCAAAACGGTTAATTTCGGCATTATTTACGGCCAGACGGCCTTCGGGCTGGCGCAAGTTCTGAAAATTTCCCGGCATGACGCCGAGGTGTTCATCAACGCATATAAACAGCGATTTCCGCGAATTGATGCTTTTTCGCAGCAGTGTGTGCAGGATGCCATGGTGCATGGCAGTGTGGCCACCATTCTGGGCAGGCGAAGGAGAATTCCGGAAATTCATTCTTCCAATCCGTCACTGCGGCAGTTCGGCCAACGGGCGGCCGTGAATACCGTCGTGCAGGGTTCCGCAGCGGATTTGATCAAGCAGGCGATGGTGAATATCCATCGGTGGATAGCGGATAAATCAGGGGAGATTCGTATGATTCTGCAGGTGCATGACGAACTGGTTTTTGAATGCCGGCGCAGTCTGATCGATCATTACGCCGCGGGCATCCGTGAGCGGATGGAAACGGCGATCGAGTTGAGTGTGCCGCTAAAGGTGGACATCGGCTGGGCGGATAACTGGCTGGATGCCAAATAACCCCGCGGGGAGGCGGTGCCGGCGGTCTTATTGCGGCGATTACCGTGCACGCGATCCGGCCGGAAACCGGGCAAGTCCGGCGGCGGCGATCAGGGCGAGGCCGGCGGCTAAAAGGGACAGTGGGGCGGCAAGCGGATAAGTATTGCCGGCGGCGGAGACGGGCGCCGGAGATCCGCTCGCCAAGGCGGATTTCGGCCTCCACCAGTCCGCGCTGCGGCCGCTGGAGCTTGAAATTCCGGAAAGCATATTCATAAAAAACACGACAAATGACGTGTGATGCTGCCAGTCCGTGAATTGGCGCGACGGCGGACTTGCAAGCCAATACCAGGTGACTCCTGTCCGCACGGTGGTCAATTTCGCCAGCCAAATGTGATTTCCGACACGTATCTTCGGGTGCCACCCTTTGTCAAAAACGGCTCCGTACATTTTGTCGACATGCACGGACGAAAAATTAACGGCGTGAAACAGCCGGTTATCCGGGGCGATAATGATGGGCCTGCCGGAAGGCGATTGCCGGACAATTCCCGTAACCCGCATTGCCGGTGCTGCGGCGGGGCCGATGCACAGGACGATCGTGTGTGTCGGAGAAGGCGCGATGGTGCGGATAAACGCTCTATCCTGATCCAACTGCCGCGGCCCGGAAAAGACCCAGATCGCCGGGTTGTGATGAGGCCGGTTCCATTGAATATCGGGCAGCAGGTGCAACAGACGGGACAGTGCCGCCGGAAGTTGTGAGGCGGCGTTGACATACACCGGGGTCGGGCGGCGCCGGCGCATCAACAGCAACTGTTGATGTATATCACCGCCGCGGGAATTCCCCCTTAACCAAACGGAAACAGCAATATCCGGAACAACGGGCAAATGCCGGAACAGGACACCGCCGATGATGCGGCGGGGGGATACTGTTTTCGTCCAGGTACGGCCCAGGCATGACGCATTTATCCGGCAGGACCGAAATGGGAAAGATTTAATGGAATCCGCCGCGACACGCACAAACAGCTGCACCCGCGTGTGGTTCGGCGCCATGCGGCCGACAGCGTCAATTTCCGGCGGGGCGCGATTTGACGGTGGAATAAGGATTTGCGGCCGGGCGACAGCGAGCAGCGCAGCGGCGGCCGCCGCGACGATCACAAGAAGAAAACGGTTGATTCGGGTATGCCGCCGATTTGCGGCATGCAGCGCAGGTGTTGATGCCGCCGGCCAGAATTCAGGAATCGTGAACACCGCAACCGGCGTTCCGGTATTGCGGGCCAGCCACCAGCCGGCGAGAATGACAGGCGGGATCGCGGCGATCCAGTACGGATTCAAAAAAACAAGATTCATGGCGAATTCGGCGCCTTTTGCGGGGTGGAACCATCGGGCGCCGCACCCGCATCAGCCGACGGGCTGAGCGTGCCGCCGGATGCACCGGAGAGAGGAAAATCACCGGAATCTTCGTTAATAGGCAGTTCAACATAGATCCGGGTTCCGGACTGCCCTGATTCCACGCGCAGCTTTCCGTCATGGTATTCGGCAAAGCGCTTGGCGACGAGCAGGCCGAGGCCGAGCCCGGATCCCTCCAGCCCCGGTCCGCCGCTGCGATGGTGCATCACCTGAGCCGCGGAGGGCGTAAGGCTGAACAGATTGGCGATCTTTTCCGGAGAAATGCCGGCGCCTTGATCGTGAACCATTAATTCAACACGTCCCCCCACAATACGGCTGGCGGAAATTTCTATCCTGGAATGCGGCGGGGAAAACTGATTGGCGTTGCGCAGCAGGTTGTCCAGAATGTCGGCGATTTTATCCGGATCGCCCTGAACGACGGGCAGGTTGTCCGGAACATTAAGAACAATCTCCTGTTCACGGGCGATGATAAAATCGCGATTCTGATCCACGACGTTCAGAATGATGTCGTGGATATTGCACGGTTCGCGGCGTATGCGCGTCGTAAATTGATCATGCGCGGCCAGTTCATAAAAATAATTAATATAGCGGGTCAGACGCTGAACACTTTCGGCGATCTGCTTAAAATAGCGATCAATGCGGCGTTTTTCATCCGGGCTTTGCGCTCCGCCGGCGGCGGCCGCATTTTCAAACATCAACTGCAGAAGTTCCGCGGATGACTTGATTTTGGTGGTGGGGGTGAGCAGCTCATGCGCCGCCAGATCCAGAAAGCGCAGTTTGGCTGATTCCTTGCTCTGCAGTTCGATAATTTTGTGCTGCAGGTCCCGGGTCATGGTTTCAAAATCCCTGGCGAGAAGGCCGAGTTCGTCGTCACGGAAAATTGATTTGCCGGTCGCATCGGAAAGTATGCGTATACTCAATTCACCGCGGCGGACGGCGGCCGTGGCGTCACGCAGCCGCAGAATCGGCTGAATGATTTCCCTTTGACTCATGACATAGCCGACAGCCATGATGCTGATCATGAGCAGGAGGCCGGCGAACATCAGTGTGGCGGCCTGGGAAAGAATGGGGGAAAGCGCACGGCTGGTGGGCTGACTGACGATAATCGACCAGACCGGAGCGGTGGTGCCCGCCGCGGCGGCGCCGCTGAGATTGGTCAGCCGGATTCTGGCGCTGCCGATGATCGCTCCGCTGGTCAGATCATTTATCCAGTCTTCAAGTCCGGGTTCAGTTCCGTCAAAAAATCGCCGGTTTGCCCGCTTTTCCTGCGTCACATTGCCGGATACGAAAACGGTTGTCTTCAGGGAATGGTCGTAAATCTGCAGGGTGGCGAGGGACATTCCAAGGCTGCGCTTGAATTGCCGGCGCAAGGTTTCGATTCCGAGCGTTTCCCGGATGAATCCCAGGCATTCCCCCGTGGCTGCACGGATCGGGACGGCAATCACCAGGCCCGCCGCGTTGGTGTGAACGTCCTGAATTATTGAGCTGACATAGGCTCTTCCGCGCACGCCCTGGTCGCATATTTTCCACCACGACTGCGACTGCTGAAGGTAATTTGACGGCTTGATATCCGCCGCAATCACATGGCCGAAGTGGTCCGTGGCCAGCAGGTGATAGCGGCGGGGCAAATCGCGACTGATCAATCGCATGCGCAGCGCAATGGGATTATGCAATATCTGTCGCAGGGGATCGGTTTGCGGAGTAAGGGTGGACCATGATTTCTCTATACGGCGGGCGAGGGCATCCGGCTGCAATGCCTTTTGCCCCAGCGGCGGCGCGTTCCTTTTGTCCTGTTCGTGGGTGTATTGAATGACTTCCGGAAGGCTTGCCAACAGCACCAGGCGGCGGAGTTCCATGCGGATGCGAAGCGATATGGCATGTCCGGCGGCGGCAGCCGTGGCATCATAGGCGCGGGAAATAGTGGTGAGGCGTGTTCTGGCGCCAAGGCTGATAATTGTCAGCAGGCTCAGAGCCATCGGAATAAGGCCGACAATGACCAGCGTTGCGACAAGTTTGTTGCGAATACCGAGGCGCATCGGAGGACCCTGTCCTGAAAAGCTAACGTCCGAAAAGCCGGTCACGGAGTTATCCCGCGGCTGGAATCCGTCTTCCCAGCCGATGGGGCGCGGACCTATCCTTAAATTGACCG
Source organism: Planctomycetota bacterium (assembly GCA_021808485.1). GTDB lineage: Bacteria > Planctomycetota > Phycisphaerae > WQYP01 > WQYP01 > JAJYPG01. The sequence continues at coordinate 35,534 of JAKBBN010000025.1, forward strand.
CCAAGCCCGTCACTTGGGCGCCGCCATTCGGCGGGCGGCCTGCAGCAGGGGTCCGGCCGCCGGTATCAACCGGCAAAAAACTGATACCGACCGCTATTTCTGGCATAATAACGAAGTAAATGGGTTGCGGCCAGCCGATAACAGACTTGTAAGTTTACGGCGGGGCGGGAATAATAAATGCCGTCGGCGGCCGTGAACAATCGATTGATGGCCTGCTGCGGCGGCAAAACGGCAGTGACCTATGGCCGCCGCATGTAATGGGCACTGTAATTCGTGTGCCGGGCAGTGTAAGTGCTTTTTTATAAGGAATCTCCGATGCGAACATTGCGGAAATTGGGCTTGACAGCGGGGCTGGCGGTTTTGAGCATTTCCATGGCGGGGATGTGGGGGTGTGAATATCGCGGAGCGGGTTTCGCCCGTCATGTATTGGCGGATACCGGTAAGTACACGGCATATTCGGTGATTTACTCGGAGCCGGCCCTGTCAAAATTCAAATCCGCGCTTTGTGCCGCCAATCTGGGGGATACTTTCAAGATGGCGGGCAACTATACCATTTTTGCGCCGACGGATGCGGCCTTTGCCCGATTGCCGGCCGGTGAACTCAAATCACTGGAAAGTAATTCCAATCATCAGCCTTTGCGGAATCTGCTGTGGTACCATATCAGCCTTGCGGGAATTACCCCTGCGGCGGCCTCGCGGAATTCCGTGCAGGTGATGGGCAACGGCCAGAAGGCATTGGTTTCATCCAACGGTAAACAGATCACGGCGATTGACGGTGCGAAGGTTGTCGGCAAGCCGATCATCTGCAGCAATGCCGTCATTTATCCGATTGATGCGGTTATCGTGCCTGCTCCGGCCGGAAAAAAATGAGCCGCTTTCGGGGCTTTGTGCAGCGATGGGTCCATGAACCAGCCATGTACGGCGTTTGCGCCGCCGCGTGGGGGGCGTGTGGCCCATGATACATGCAAAAGAGTTTTTCGCTTTTTTGGGGAGTTAAAAACTCGCCGGGTTGGATTTTAACGTTTAAGCGGTTATAGTACTTTCTTCCGCGGGCGTGGCGGAATTGGCAGACGCGCTAGATTCAGGTTCTAGTGTCCACAAGACTTGGAGGTTCGACTCCTCTCGCCCGCATTTCCATTTTTCCCTCACCTCGTTAATTTGACACGGAATTGCTGTTATCGGCCGGGGTGTATGCGGCGCCGGCTCCGGGTTTTGCGCAATTATCAGCCGAGCCGGCCGGATCAGGAATTTCGCAAACCCCACATGTGTTGCCGGCGGTAGGCGGCGGGGGTATAGCCGAGAACCTGCCGAAACGTGCGAACCATATTGGGCACGGCACTGAATCCGCAGATATCGGAAACGTGTTCAATGTTCTCTTCCGGATGTCGCAGCAGTCGCAACGCATTTTCAACCCGCACCCGGATGATTTCATCATGGGGTGTACGGCCGACTTTTTCCAGAAAATGACGCTCCAGCCAGCGCCGGCCCACCGGGACCTGCCGCAGGACATCTTTTACGGTACATGGATCGCAGGCATGATGGCGGATAAATCTTATGGCATCGGCGAGTTGCGGTTCGCTCACGGCCAGAACATCCGAACTCATCCGCCGGGCGACCCCCTTGGGCGCGACCAGGGTTTCTTTGGAACCGGCGGGGATACGGCGATTTTCAATGAGTTGATGCATGGTTTGGGCGGCCAGGAATCCGACATGCACAAAATCAACTTCCACACTGGAAATCGGGGGCCAGGAGCTTTCACACAAAAGGTCATCATTATTAACACCGATGATGGCAATTTGCTCCGGAACGCTGATGCCCGCATGGAGGCAGCACGCCGCAAGGTCGTGCGCGGCCATGTCATCGCACGCAAGAATACCAACCGGCTTGGGCAGGCCTTTCAACCATGATTGCAGCGCTGGCCAATGATCACGAAATGTCCATAAATAAACTTCGGGCCATTCCACGGGTGATACGGCGCACGCATACTTTTTTGCCGCCAGCGCGGTTTCAAACCCTTGCTGGCGCAGCAAGGAAAAGCGGCTTCGTGCCCGGCCGTAAAATCCGTAATGCACCAGGCGGCATTCCATGAGATGGTTTGCCGCCATGACACCGACGGCCTGATCATCCGCGGAAACGACGGGGGCGATGGAGCTGTCCGCCCCGCCGGTACATTGCACGATAAACCGGGTTTTTTCCCGAACGACATCAAAGACGCCGGCAGCGCCGCCGCTGACAATCGCGCCCGTGCACCGGGGCCATTGAAATTCCGGTGAAAAGCCGCCGCGCAGCTCCTCATGAAGCAGCCAGCAGCGGCGGGCATTGGCATACCGCAGGACTCCGCGAATAAGGGCCCTGCCATGCCCCATCACACCGTCCACGACCACGCCGACAATGGGTTTGGCCAATACTTTTGCGGGCCGGATGGATCGTCGTTTTTTTTCGTGTCTTTGCACGCTCGAATGCTACCATATGCCGGGAAAATTGAAAATGCCGGGCTTCCGCAGATGCGGCGACAAACCTGCTGACGCATCGGACAGGTCAAACATCGCATGTCGGGTCAGGGCCAAAACATCAGAACCATAGCCAAGAGCACAAGTCCGTAAACGAACTTATTCAGCCGTTTCATTCGGCGCTCGAATCTTGCGCACTCATCCGGTGAATTCGCGAGGCGAAACAACAGATTAACGCGATCGCGAATGCTTGGATGCATCCAATCCGGTTTATCAAGCGGCCGGTGTGTTACTTCCGACAGGCGCATTAAGGCGTCGGCCATCACGCCGGCACCGGCCATCAACGGTGTAGGCGAAGTGGATTGATCAGGCGGAGCGGGATTTTCGAATTCCAAAAACCAGGGCATATGTGCGGCTGCAATACCGTCGGATGGATCCGGTATGGCCATAATAACGGGACGGGGCGCCGGGGCAGGGGGGCGGGCAAATTCGCCGGCCATATGACGGGCGGCAAACCAGTCCGCCTGATGCTCGCACTGCCTGCTGATGCGGGAAAAGCCGGAAATAAAGGCCATGCCGACGATGACGATATCAAGGGAGTTGAACAGTTGGTCATGACCGGGCCAGTAGCTCATGACCAGACCGGTGAGTGAAATAATTATCAATTCCAATGCGGTTAACGCCACGATATACCGAACTATATGACGATGATGCGCATGGCCCACCTCGTGCGCGAACACGGCCAGGATTTCATCATGATTTAACGATTCCAACAGCAAGTCGGTAATGAGAAAATATCGGGATATCCGCCCCGGACCGAGGACTGCGGCGTTAGGGATTAGATAATGCGTATTGACAATTCGAATGTCTGTGAACTTAATTTTCCATTTGGCGGCCAGTGCCTGAAGTTCACGGCGCAGCGGGCCGTCCGGCAGCGGCCGGGAATCCCAGCAGCGGACGAGCATCCATGGCAAAGCCACAAACAGCACCAGCGTGGCCAGAAGACTGCCGGCAGTGGCATAGGACTGTAAACCGGAATTGTTCAGACCGTTGACAGCTAGGCGGAGCAACTGGTCGGCCAGCAGGATAATGGCGAGGAAGGGAATTTGGCCGCGCAAATTCATAAGCATATACGGCCGCCATGCGGGGAAAGCATGATTACCGACGGCAATGCCGGGATCCGGATCTGCGTTTTGACCATTGGGATCAAAACGGCGATGCACGTAATGGCTGACTGTCCAAAGTCCGCACCAAGAGACTAGTATCGGAATGAGCCAAATTGCCTGTGCGGCGATGCGCCACTCGTGGAAACCGTTTATATTCCATACCCATTGGCCGAAATTAAGCACCCATAAGTTTATCGCCATAAGCCCGCATGTACCCATGCGTAATCGGGAAATGGCTGCATCAAATAAACCCGTCTGGCCCGCATCAAACCCCGGCGAAGCAGACTGCTTAAGCAGCTTTCTGCCGGCAAAAAAGGCCGTCGTTACGGGCAGAAGAACCAAGGCGATTTCAAGTGCCGCAGACAGTAATGGAGGTAACGATAGAATGCCGGGCCGGGGAAATGCGGTATACATTTCCATCAGGAGAATAAGCACAATGGATTGCAACGGAGAGAACATGAAAACGATTTTAACATCCAAAATGGAAATATTCGACGGGATGTAAATGTTATTTTACGTAACATAATCACGTTTTTATGGCGTATTAAGGCTTCCTCCATTGCAATCTGTGCGCACAAAGCATATTTTAGCTGGCATGGCGAAAGCACCTAATCAGACGTTCATTGCCCGTCAATTGAATTTAGCGCCCGGTACGGTATCCCGGGCGTTG
>JAKBBN010000026.1 GCA_021808485.1 Planctomycetota bacterium
GAAGTTCCTGCGGCACGATCGCGATGGATACACGGTCCGCGTTTTCCGCAGCGAATTTGCTGCGGCCCCATTGAAGCGATGGAGCACGGCGGCACGATGCCGCCGGTTAAGTGCATACTGCGGTCCCATTGAAGCCGTGGAGCACGGCGGCGCGATGCCGCCGGTTAAGTGCATACTACTGTCCCATTGAAGCAATGGAGCACGGCGGCACAACGCCGCCGGTTAAGGGCCGCTGCGCGTTGGAACATTACCCGTGGCCCAGTACCGGATGCGGGCGGTACGGCTCCGCCAACGAGGCAAGCTCTTCGGCGGAAAGTTTGATGTCCACGGCGGCAATCGCCTGCTCCAACTGATAGTCTTTGGAAGCGCCGATGATCGGCGCGGTTACGCCGGGCTGATGCAGAATCCACGCCAGGGCAATCTGGGCATTGGAGACGCCGCGTTTTTCCGCGATATTCGTAAGCCGGTCAACAACATCAAAATCCGTCTGCTGGTAATAAAGCTTGTGGGCGAAGTCATCCGTTTTGGCGCGCAGCGTCTCGCCTTTTTCCGCCGCACTCCGATTCCCGGCCAGAAAGCCTCGCGCCAGCGGACTCCAGGGAATAACCGCGATTCCCTCATGGCGGCAGAGCGGGATCATTTCCCTTTCCTCCTCGCGGTAGATCAGGTTGTAATGATTTTGCATGGACACAAATTTTGTTTTGCCCAGGCGACGGGCGGTATGCAGGTAATCCGCGAATTGCCATGCGGCCATGGATGATGCGCCGATATACAATGCCTTGCCGGCCTTGACCACGTCGTGCAGGCCGTCGATGGTTTCTTCGATCGGGGTGTGCGGGTCAAAGCGGTGAATCTGGTACAAATCCACATGATCCATATTCAGCCGGCGCAGCGAATTATCAATGGCGCTGCGAATGTGTTTGCGGGAAAGCCCCTGCTGGTTGGGGGATTCCCCCATTCGGCCGTTAAGTTTTGTGGCGATCACCACCTCTTCCCGCGCCATGCCGATATCTTTTACGGCGCGGCCCAGAATCTCCTCACTCACGCCGATGGAATAAACATCCGCGGTGTCAAAGAAATTAATGCCGGCATTCCATGCCCGCCGGATGAACGGCTTGGATTCCGGCTCTTCCAATACCCACTGCCGCCACTGTTTGCTGCCGTAGGTCATCATTCCCAGGCAGATCCGGGAGACTTTCAAGCCGGTGGCGCCAAGATTCACATATTGCATAACCGCACTCCTTAAACAGCAAGCGGGGTTGCGCACCACAACCCGCCGATGAAGCCGTGATTACCACTTTCGGCCGGGGAAGTCAATTTGCGCGGCGACCTGATCCGGCGAAGTGGTGTGCCGCCCGGTTTGCCGCGGCCGCGGAATGATGCGGCCCGCCGCCGCGTGCGGTCAGAAAATCCGTCCGGATCAGGGCGAAAAGCAGCACCATCAGCAGGGCGGCCATGGCGGCGACGGCACTGAACGCGTTAAGGCGCCGGCCGCGGCCGTCCGGCTGCACCGGGGCGTGGGCCAGGCAAAAGGCTTCGGTATGAATTTTATCCGCGGGCACGCCCGCGGTGCGTAAAGATTTAATGATTGCCGCGGTAAACGCGCCGGGCCCGCAGATCCAGAAGGTTTTACCGGTCAGGTCGGCGTCGCAATATTTTTTAATCATTGCGGCGTTGATATGCCCGTGCTCGCCCGTCCAGTCCGGGTCCGGCCGGCTGAGCACATGAACCACGCGCACCGTGCCGTCAGCGCGGTTCTGGCATTCGGCAAGCTCCCGGTGGAAGGCGATATCACCACGGGATTTGTTGGCATACAAAAGCAGAACGCGGCGGTTTTCCGCGTGGTCGGTAATCCAGCGAATCATGCTGCGGAAAGGGGTGATGCCGATGCCGGCGGCGATGAACACAAGCTCATCGGCGGAAGGATGTAAGCGATGGGAAAAGCGGCCGAAAGGACCGTGCACCGTCACCATGTCGCCGGATTTGGATTGGCCCATGGTGCGGGTGAAGTCCCCAAGTTCCTTAACCGCCAGCATAAGTCCGTCCGGCTCGCTGGGGCTGGAGGCGATGGTCCACACATGTTCTTCGCCCGGTGATCCGGCCCCGGAACGGTGAAAATTAAAATAGGCGAACTGCCCCGGGCTGTAACGCAGCGCCCGGCCGGCGTTGACGGGTGCAAGCTTAATGCGCCACAGTCCGCGGCTCATCTGGTAAACATCCTGAATGCGGTAGCGGTATTGCTTTAATTGTTCCGGCCGGAACAGACGGCTCCATGCCCAAGACCACAAGGCCGCGGCCACGACGGCCAATACCACAATGCGCAGGGGCCAGGGGGCAAAGCCGCCGCTTGAAAGCAGCCCATGAACAAAGGCGATAAGCAACACGACCAAGCCGAGAAAGCGATGGATGATCCGCCAAAATTCAAATTCCACGCGCAGGGCCGCACGGTAAAGGCTGACGATAATCTGGGTGGTCAGGAGCAGAATCGCAATCCGGCCGAGCTGCAAATGCCAGGGCAGCCACAGCCGCGTAAGCAGGTTGGTATTCAGGTAAGACAATAACGCCAGATGAACCAGTATAGAGCAGTAACCCACAACAGCCATGCGGCGGTGGAAAAGCATGACCGCGTCGAGGCCGAAAGGGTCGGCGATCCAACGGTAGCGTGCGGCCAGAATGAAACTTGTGGCAATGATCATCAGTCCGACAAGACCAAAACCCAATGCGAGCGATTTTATAAATTGACCGGCCGGGACGGGGTGACCCATGGCGGACAGCGCCAGGGGCAGCACAAGGGTGCCCAGGTATAACCCCATCAGCAGGGCGGCGCGGGGACGCGAAACGTGGGCGACCGGTGTCCGGGCGTCGGTTTGGGCCGGTATGATTTCCAATGTGGGTGTTGTCATCTTGCCAATCCTTAACTACGGCACAAGCGGCGGTAAAATCCGCCGACAGGGCTTTTGCAGCACGCAAGACTATACGCCGGCAAATGGGGGAAGGAAGCGAAAGAAGTGGAAATTTCCGGGGGCATTAGCCGCAGTGCGTGGGAAATGGAACGTTCGGGACCGGCCGGGGGAATTCGCACACGCCGCTGCCGGAAGGGAGGAGGTTGCTCTCTGGCTCCCTCCGGACAGGGCGGCGCGAAGGCTGCTGCGGCAGCGGATGAACAGGGTGCTCCAGTGCGTTAAGCGGCGGGAGCACGCCCCACTTAAGCAAATATATTGATTTATGACGACTTTGCAATAAGAAAATCACCGAATTTCATCCGCCTGACACAGGTGTGTCAGTGAGAAGGGCGGACCGGGCGGCCCAAAGTACGGGCCGCGGTGCGGGTGGCGGGGCAGGCGACGGCATGCCCGTCGGCCGAGCATTTGGACGTCCCGGGTGCGGGTTTTACAGGCCGGACATTTGGGGTTACAACGTTATGGCCGCACAATTTGTGCCGCGATGAAATTTGGATGAATTATGACTGAAAAACCGCATCTGCTGGCAATTGTATTATGTGAACGGGTTACCTTTGACATGCTCGCCCGCCGGTACGCACTTTTCGGGGTGTCGCCGGCGATCGGGTTTAATCGGTTTCCGGCCGTTCTGCCGCCGTTTTTCGGTTATGCGGCGGTATCCGATATCCGCGCGCCATCCGAGGCGACGATGCGCATTTTGGATGGCGAGGGCAATGTGATATTCGCGCCACCGGTGAATGTGAGCCTGAATGATACGGACCCGCTGGCGGAAGGCGAAATTGTGGTTCCCTTCATGAATGTCCGGGTGGATAAATCCGGCGACTATTTTGTGCAGCTGGTGATTGACGGCGAACCTATCGGCGACCGGCGGCTGCGTGTACGCCATGTGGTGAATCCGTAGCCGGTGAGGGCGGCTTTCCGCTGCGATAGTGCCGCCGGGGACGAGATCAATTTGATGGCGCAGAACCTGCAAATCCCATTTTCTCCCGGTCCGCATCATATGGCGCAAGAAATGCCGGCCATCCGCGACCAACGGTATATGGATACACAACAGCCGGCGGAACGCACGGCAAATTCAGGCTTGACTTATTGTGGGCCGGTTCATGCGGGCGGCGCAGCCCGGGCGGAGGGGCTGAAGCTGGGTGTGGTGGTACCGTGCCGCGGGGATGGGGAACTGCTGGAAAAATGCCTGCAAAGCCTGGCGCCGGAATTGCAATCCGCGGACCAGGTGGTGGTGGCCAATTGCCTGGGGGATGCGCGCACGCAGCGGGCGGCGCGCCGTTTTGGCGTGCGAATGATTTTTCCGCCGGGGCCGTCGCGCGGTGCGGCGATTGTCGCGGGTATTTCCGCATTGGCCTTTTCCGGCGATTCCGGGGCATGGCGGATGCGGCAGCCATGGCGCCTGCCGGGAGTCGCCGAGCCGATGGATTGGCTGCTTATCGCCCATGCGGACCTGGTATTTCCACGGGGGTGGCGATCGCGGCTGGAACAGGCGGTGCGGATGAACCGGCAATCGCAATGGGGGGCATTTGGGCATGTGATTGCGGATCAACGCCGGCGATTTCGACTGGTGGAAGCCGGCAATGCCTGGCGGGCGGCGTGGTGGGAAATTCCATATGGCGATCAGGCGATGTTTATTAAAGCCGGGGCGCTGGCGCGGATCGGCGGATTTCCAAGGCAGGAAAAATTTGAAGATCTGGAACTCTCATTGCGGCTTAAGGCAATCGGGCCGCCGCTGTACCTGGATTATCCGGTCATCATTGGTTCGCGGCACTGGAAGAAGGGAACCGTCGGCCGGACCATGCGCAACTGGTGGATATTGGCCGCGTATCGCTTTGGCTGGCTGGGCGGCGGACAGCTGAATATGCCGGCAGCGTCCATGGAAAGATCCGCCGGCGCAAAAGAAATTGAAGCATGAACCACGGCGAAACAACCTTGATGCATGACCGGCGATCGCGGCGGCCGGTGCGCAGGATCTCCGTGGTGCTGGTGACGCGGGCGGCGGCGGCGGGCCGGGTGAAAACGCGGCTGATTTGCCCGGAGATATCGGCCGGTCAGGCGGCGGCGATTCATGCGGCATTCATGCGGCACATGCGCGGGCTGGTGGAGGAGGTTGCGGCAATAAATCCGGCGGCGGGCGGGCCGCACCCGCAGGCGGCGCCGGCCTCCCTGATCATGGATGGTTTGGCGGTGGAGTGGGATCCGGTTTTGTTTGTGGATCCGCTGGATCAGCCGGTGGAGCAGTTTAACTGGCCGGGCTGGCGCACGGTGTTGCAGCCGCCGGGCGATTTGGGTTGCCGGATGAAGTTTGCGGCGGCGGAGTGCTTTTTAAAAAGGGCGGATGGAGCGGTATTCATCGGGGTGGATTCGGTTTATCTGCGGGCGGGGCATTTGCACTGGGCGGCGGTGAGCCTGGCGGATTGTGATGCGGCGATGCTGCCGGCGCATGATGGCGGCTATGTGGCCATCGGGCTGCGGCCGGCGGCGGAGGTGTTGCTGGATAATATTGACTGGGGAACAGGCGCGGTGGCGGGGCAAACGCGGGATCGGGCCGCGGCGGCGGGCCTGAATTTGCGGACCGGAGAGGTGCTGGCGGATATTGATTCCCCGGCGGATATGTGGAATTTCATGACGTTGCTGCAGACCCGGCAGGATTTGGCGGCAAAGCGGCTATATAGTATTTTGCGGGCGATAGTGCCCGCCTGATAAACCGGAGAAAACTACCATGCTCAAAACACCGGTCGAACCGGATGAAGCCAGGACATCAAACCCGCCGTTGCCGCTGGCGGGAAAAATGGCGATTGTAACCGGCGCCAGCGCGGGGATAGGCCGTGCGGTTGCCGCGCAGTTGGCGAAGCTGGGCGCGGCGGTGGTGGTCAGTGGGCGGCGGATGGCGCGGCTGGAGACCCTGGCGGCGCATATCACACAAATGGGCGGGGCGGCGCTGGCGGTGGAAGCGGATGCGGCGGACAATGCGGCAATTGATCAACTGCTGGCGAAGGCGGAGACCTGGGGTGAAAAAACAGGCTGCGGACTGTCCATGGTGGTGGTGAATGCCGGCCGCGGGCTGGCGGGCGGCCTGCTGGGGAGTGATGAATCACAATGGGAATACCTTTACCGGCTCAATGTGCTTGGGGCCATGCACCTGATGCGGCGGGCGGCGGCGCGGTTCGCGGAGAAAAAACAGGGTGATATTGTCGTGCTTGGGTCGGTAGCCGGGCATAACATTTCACCGTTCAGCGGCATGTACGGATCCACCAAATGGGCGATTGCGGCGGCGGCGGAAGCATTGCGCCGGGAAGTGTGCGGACAGGGCGTGCGGGTGACGACAATAAAGCCGGGGATTGTGGAAAGTGAATTTCAGGATGTCGCGGGTTACACCTTTGACAATTTCACCAAAATGGTGCAGAAGTTCGGCGCGGTGCTTAAGCCGGAGGACGTGGCCGCGGCCATCGGTTTTGTGGTATGCCAGCCGCCGCATGTGCATATCAATGAACTGGTGATCCGGCCCACGGGACAGGATTACCCATAAAATCCGGGACGGCAAAAACCGCAGCATGAGGCGACAAATTGCGGAAATGCATCACCGCATCTACCATTCCGGTTGAGGAGCCGTCGTTGCATGACAGCGCAGACGCTGGAAATTAATAGACCCGATACGTTGGCGACAGCGCGCCGCGGACTGGCCTGCATTTTGGACGGGCCGGAATCCGCCGGGCGGCCGGAAGACGCCGCTGCGCACTCCCGGCGGCAGAATTTTGAGAATTGGTTCAGCCTGCATGGCGCAGGCTTTATGCGGCAGGTGGTGGCGATGGAGGGGAGCCGGATGATCTCCGCCTGCCTGTGGACGCAAAGCCCCGGGCGCACGGCCCTTTTTTACAGCACCAACATCAGCCGGTATCCGGATGCGCGGGAGGCGGCGCGCGGTTGTATTGCGCAGGCCGCCGCGCACGCCCTCGCGGAGGGGATGGTGCTGGCGCAAACTATTTTGGATGCGGATAACCAGGGCTCGGCCGCGGTGTTTCGTGAAGCGGGGTTCCGGGACCTGGCGGATCTGTATTATATGGATCGCAATGCGCCGCTGTTTTTGCCGCGTCCGGCGCCGCCGGAGGGAATCAGCTTATGGCCGTACCGGCCGGAGCTGGAGCATGTGTTTGCGACCACGATTTTTGCCACCTACCGGGATACGCGGGACTGTCCGAAATTGGCGGGGCTGCGGTCCATGACGGATGTAATGGCGGGCCACAAAGCGGTGGGGGAGTTTGCGCCTGCGTTGTGGTCTTTGGTGCGGCGCGGGGAAGACTGGGTGGGTGTGGTGCTGTTGGCCGCGCACGTGAATCCGGCGTCATTGGAAGTGGTGTATCTGGGGCTTATCCCGGAGGCCAGGGGATGCGGGATCGGCGGATTTTTAATGCGCCATGTGCTGCAAACGCTGGTTCAGCGGCGGCTGCCGCAATGTATTCTGGCGGTGGACCAGGCCAATGTCGCGGCACTGAAATTGTATAAAAAGGCCCGTTTTCGCATCACCGGCGAGCGCAGCGTGCTGATCCTGCCGTTAAACAGTCCGGGAAAATCCGGATCTTAAGCGGACCGCCGCGTGGACGGAGGCGGCGGTTTTCCCGAGCCGGCCACCGTCGATTGCGGCAAAAACCGGCGGAGCGGGCAGTGATCACACCGGGGTGATGGGCGGCAGTACTGTTTGCCGGTTTTTACGATTTGGGCGTGAAATTCATTATACAGTTCCACACTTTCCGGAAGTGCGGCAGTCATGAATTGCTGCATTTGGTGATAGCCGGCCGCGGGGGGCAGCAGGTGGTGGCGGAAAAGCAGGCGGCGGGTGTAGGCATCCACCACAAAAATTCCGCGGCCAAGGGCGTAAAGCAGGATACTGTCTGCGGTTTCCGGACCGATGCCGCGGATTGCCAGCAATTGGGCACGGAGGATCTGCGTGGGCAGGCGGGAAAGGGCGGAAAAATCCGCATGATGCGTTTCTACAAACCAGGCGGCGAGGTTCCACAGGCGGCGGCTTTTGACATTAAAATAGCCGGCCGGGCGGATCAGCGGCGCGATTTCAACCGGACCAAGGCGGTATAGCACAACTGCATCAATGGCGGAAGCGTCCCGCAGGCGGGCGATGGCCAGCTCAACGCCGCGCCAACTGGTGTTTTGGGTAAGCACCGCGCCGATCATTACTTCAAATGGACTTTCCGCGGGCCACCAGTGTTGATCGCCAAAGTGGCGGTGCATGGCGGCGAAATATTGCAAAAGAACATTCGGACCGGTGCTGGGGAGCAGGGGAAGGCTGCGCCGTTTTGAGGCGGGCTGTTTCATGCCGACAGGCTCCCGCGGTGAGTGGCGTCCGGGCGTTTGCCGCTGCACGGCGTGCAGCGGGCGGAATTCAGCGGATGTAGGTGATGGTGGCCGGGCCGGTAAAGATCAGTCCCAGAACAAACAGCAGATTAATGGCCAGCACCAGCACGCTGAGGCCCAGGGCGGCACGGGCTTTGGGCGCCACGGCGATGGACCCGCCGGCCAGATAACAGCCGGCACAATGCAGGAAAAAGCCCATAATCAGGTACTGTTTAACCATGTGCACCGGTGCGGTGGGCAGCAGATGAACGCGAAAATAAATATTGCCGATGAAAGCCGCAACGGCCGCAGCCAGCATGATAAACCAGATTACCGCGGTATAGGCCGGTCGGGCCGTGGGTGTGTTATCCGCGGGAATAATATTGGCGGGGTCGAATGTGATTATGGCGTCGTTCATGGCAAAACCTCAACTTCACTCCCCCTATGCTACGGAAATTATCGTCATTGGGCAAGCGGCGGCGGATGGTCCTGTTAGTCCTGGGTGTTCAGCGGCAGGCCATGGCCCGGCTTGTTGTGGAATAAAATCCAGTAAGCCACGGGCACCACAAAAAGAGTAAAAAAGGTGGAGGCAAACAGACCGAAGATCAGCGCCCAGGCCAGGCCGCTGAATACCGGGTCGGTCAGGATGGGGATGGATGAAAACATCGCCGCGGCGGCGGTAAGCAGAATCGGCCGGAGCCGCACCACGCAGCTTTCCAAAATCGCATCGGCCAGGGGCATGCCGCGTTCCAATGACCGGTGAATAAAATCGATCAGGATAACGGAGTTTCGCGTCACAATTCCGGAAAGAGCGATCATGCCGATCATGGCGGTGGCGGTAAAAAAGACCGGCGAGGCATAGCCGCCGGGGGTGGAGCGGTCAATCTGGTTAAGCAGGAAAAATCCGGGCATGACGCCGGGAATGGTCAACGGAATGGCCAGCATGATAATTAACGGCAGCAGAAAGGCGCCGGTCTGGGCGACCAGCAGAACATAGATGGCGACCATGGCCGCGCCGAACGCAATTCCCAGATCACGGAATACATGTTCCGTGATGCGCAGTTCGCCTTCGCCGGCAAAATTAACATGAACGCCGGGTGGAAGCTGCCAGGCGATTCCGGAACCGTTATGGAAAAATGAGCGGCCGGCCAGCGGCCGGGGTTTAACTTCGTGAATCCAGCCGGCGCCTGTGTGCGTCATGCCGGCAACGGCCGGGGTGGCGGAATCCCGCAGGCGATCAGCCACAACATCCACCACGGCATTTACCGGCGGGCGGCCGGCAGTATCCGCATATACGTACACCAGACGGTGGAGGTCCTTATGGTAAATGGCCTGTCCGGCCTGCCGGTGTTGCCAGTGGCCAAGCTCCGTCAATGGGATCAGGCGGCCGTTACCCCCGGTGATATTCAACCGGCCGAGCATGGCCGTGCTTGACCGCGCCGGCCGCGGCAGGCGGAGGCGAATTTCAAGCGGTGTGCGGCGTCGGGGTTGGTGAACCAGGCCTATATCGCTGCCGTGCAGTGCGACGCGCAGCGTGTTGGCGATTTGCGCCGCGGTTATGCCGTTAAGGGCGGCCTTGGTGCGATCAATCTTAAATATCAGCCGTTTTTCCGGGGCCTGGATGCTGTCGTCGGTATCCACCACGCCCGGTTCCATGGCCAGGCGGTGGCGGACGGTGGAAGCGGCGGCCTGCAACAGGCGGTAGGGTACGCCGGGATTGCCGGTAACCTGGGCGACAATTGAATCCAGCACCGGCGGGCCGGGCGGGGATTCCACAATGGCCAGTCTTGCGCCATTTTTTTGGGCGATGGCCGTGAGGGCGTTGCGCATGCGCAGGGCGATGTCATGGCTTTGCATGACGCGGCGGTCCTTGCCGGCGAGATCGACGGCGATTTGTGCGTCATTGGGGCCGTTGCGCAGGAAATAATGCCGCACAAGGCCGTTGAAATTCATGGGCGCCGCGGTGCCCACATAGCTGGTGAAATCCACCACTTCCGGCTGGATTTTCAGATAACGGCCGAGGGCGGCCGCGGCGGCATCGGTCTGTTCCAGGGTGGTGCCCCGCGGTTCATGCAGCAGCAGAAGCAGGCCGGTGCCGTTGTCAAAGGGAAGCATTTTCAGCGGCACAAGCCGCTGTGCCGGCAGCATGACGGCTCCGACGGTAATAGCGGCCACCGCGGCCAGAAACAGCCATCGCAGCGGTGGAAATGTAAGCAGCGGGAGCATGAGCGGGCGGAAAATGCGGTAGCGCAACGTCTGTTTTGCCGCCGCGGCCTGATGCGGATCCGCCGCTCCCGGCAACGCTTCTTCGCGGGTGATTTTCCATTTATGTTTAAGCACATGATAACTGAGCCACGGCGTGATGGTGACCGCAACGAGGAGGGAAACCAGCATGGCCACGGGGACGTTAAGGGCCATGGGCCGCATGTACGGGCCCATCATGCCGGTGATAAAAAACATCGGGACAAATGACAGAATGACCGCCAGCGTGGCCACAAGCAGCGGGGGCAGAATTTCCGTTACCGCACCCAGGGCGATGCGGCGCGATGCCCTGCCGGCAAGGGCGAAGTGGCGGGAAATATTTTCCACGTCCACAATCGGATCATCCACCAGCAAGCCTAGCGACAGGATCAGGGCGAAAAGAGTGACGCGGTTGATTGTGTAGCCCAGCATCAGATTAACCGCCAGCGTGATGCCGAATACGACCGGAATGGCCACCGCCACAACCATGGATTCGCGCCAGCCCAGGCCGATCGTAAGCAGCGCGACCACAATGGCCACGGCCACCAGCAGGCCGACCACCAGCGTATTGACCTTTTCATTGGAAGCCAAGCCGTAATTCCGCGTGACGATGAGCTGCATATCGGCGGGGATAACGGCCGGGGCCAGCCGGCGGGCCGCACTGATCACCTGCTGCGCCATGGCCACGGCATTGGAGCCGGCTTTTTTTGCCAGGGCGATGGTGATGGCCGGCGTCGGGCTGCCGGGCTGTTTATCCGGTGAACCGGCGATGATATCACCGCGAAAGCCCGCGGTTTCCGGGAAATTGCGGGCCGGTCCCCAATGGTGCCAAACATAGGAATCCACGGTGGCGGGTCCGTCGACAATTTTGGCCACGGAATTCAGATACACCGGCTGGTTCCGCCACACGCCCACCACCAGGCGGCCGAGTTGCCGGCTGTTGGTCAGCGGTGTTCCGGCGATCACCTGGTATTCACGGTTGCTTTCCTTAAAAGACCCGGCTGAAACGCTGACATCGGCCGCCTGCACCGCGCGGCTGATCAGCAGCGGCGAGATGCCGTATGCCTGCATTTTGACGGCATTGAGGTAAACATGCATCGTCCGGGGCCGCCCGCCGACAAGATAGGCCCGCGAAACATCCGGAATCGCCGAGAGCCGGGCCAGCAGTTCCTGGGCGGTATCGTTTAAGGCATCGGAAGAGGCGGTTTTGCTGGTTAAAGTAAGCGTGACAATGGGGACATTGTTGATGGTTTCCGGTTTTACCGCCCAGCCGGTAACGCCCGGCGGCACCAGGTTCAGGTGCTTGTTGAGTTTGCGGTAGACCTTCATGACGCTGCGCTGTACATCCTGGCCCACGAAAAACCGGGCTGTGACCATGGCATGTCCGCGCCGGCTGGTGGAGTAGACATATTGCACGCCATGAATCTGATAAATGAGTCTTTCCAGCGGCGTGGTAACGAGTTGTTCCACACTGCGGGCGCTATGACCGGGAAAATTGACATACACGTCGATCATGGGGACGAGTATCTGCGGATTTTCCTCGCGCGGTGTGAGCCATAATGCCGCCGCGCCAAGAAGCACGGAAAGCAGGATAAAAATCAGTGAAAGACGGGAATGCAGAAATGTATGGACGGTTCTTTCCAGCAAGCCGGCGGGCGCACGGGCGGCGGCAGGTTCAGCGCGGACTGCGTGCGGCTCAGTCATGATATGAGCCTCCGGTCGCCAGCTTGTCACCGGCTTTGAGCCCGGAAAGAATTTCCCGCAGATCGCCGAATTTGCGGCCCGGCCGGATCAACTGCCGGCGCATCCGGCCGCCCGGTCCGCCGGTGACGATATTGACCATATCCAACTGGCCGATTTTTTTTATGGCGGAGGCCGGGATCACCAGGACTTTCTCCTGTCCGATCGGGATTTCCAGCCTTCCGAACATTCCGGGAAAAACGCCGGACGGAAATGTTCCGGCGGCTTTAACGGTGAAACTTCGCGTCTGTACGCTGACTTTTGGAATGATGCGGCGCACATGCACGGCAAAGCGGCGGTGAAAGCCGGCGAGCCGCATGGTCAGCGATTGTCCGGGCCGGAGGCGGCGCACATAGGATTCCGGAACAACGGCGGTGAGTTGCATATGGGCCGGGTTGTAGATCCGGGCCAGATCCTGTCCGGGCATGACGGTGTCACCGGTGTTGACGCGTTTTTCCATCACCACGCCGTTGACCGGGCTGCGGATCGCCGCGTAGCGCAGTTGCGTGGCGGCGGCCTGCTGGGCGGCCATGGCGCTGACATATTCGGCCCGTGCCGCGGCAAGGCGGGTATCCGCCAGATCCATGGCGGCCCTGGTGATGTCCGCGGTTTTGAAAAGCTCCGCGGTCCGGCGCCGGTCCAATTCCGCCTGTTTAAGTCCGGCCATGGCCACGGCGGCAGCGGCCTTTATACGGTGTAAATCCGCGGTCAGGGTTCTATGGTCAAGCCGGACAAGAATCTGATTTTTTTGAACAACAAGGCCGGCGTGGAGACGGCTGAAAATGATTTTGCCCATGATGCGGGGAGCAAGCACCACCGGCGCGATCGGCTCAATTGTGCCGACGGCGAAAAACTTGACGGGAACGTGCATGATTCGTGCGGTGAGCAGCGGGCCGTGATAGCGCCGCACGGGGGCGGATTGGGCAACCGGACCGGCGGAAATTTTTGGAGTCCAATAGTCGCTGAACCAGAGCATGAGCACAACCACGATTGCCGAAAGGATAAGGGCGACCGCGAGCCTGGCCACGGTCGCGCGGCGGGGCAATTTCCATTGGAATCGCGATTGTTTCATGGCAAATCAACTCCGTAGGCCGGCAGCGGCGGACTGTTTATTTCCCGCAGCCGCACGGTCGGCGGTCGGCTGGAGGGCGCGGCTGCGGCAGTCATGAATGCGGCGCGTGATCAGGTGCGGCTGCAGCGCATGCCCATTTTTTTGAATACCATTTCGGCGGGGCAGAAATGGGTGAAAGCGGACTGCAAAAGGTTAAGCCCGACAAAGCCCGTCAGCAGAAGCCACCAATGGCTGACCAGGAGCGTGAGGGCAACGCTCAACAAAACCATCAAGCCTGCCATCGCCCGAATTGCATCTTCAACAGTCATAAAGCACCTCAATCAATCAGGGCCGATAAATTAGATCGGCCATAAAATAACACTATTCTTATATTCAGTTTAGGGCATAATGTCAAGCGACTAAATTCCAAATAAACATTCGTCAAAGTAAAAGGATAGCATAAACACCGTTGGAGCGATTGAATGCGGGGCCAACAGTTAATAATTATAAGACCTAATGCTCAGGGGCATTCGGCGGTAGAAATAAAATTCCGCGTCGCTTGTTACGCAATTCGCGATTTATTTGACCGTGGCAAGCCGCAGGAACGGGTTAAGTTGATTAGCCTTTTGTGCCTCGGCATTTGCGGCTTCCCGATATTTTTTCTTAAGCGTCAGGTTTGGCGTAATTTCCGCCAAGGCAAGATTCGCTTGATAAGTAACCGCCGGGGCCAGCCATTTTACCGGCGAACGACCCGACGGTGCGGGATTTAACGCCAGATTCGCATCATCCGTGGCGTTGTTTAAGGCGGTGACTGCCGCCGCGCCACAGGATGCAAGGTCCGTCGGACTTGGCGCGGCTACGGGAGCGGTCTGGTTGATCAGCGGGTAAATAGAATCGCCGGCTTTGGCGCAAAGTCCCTGCAGTTTTAATATCTGCAATTTCATCTGGCAGGCCGTGGCCGTATTGATCGATGCGATTGCCGCCTGCAAATTAAACAGCGATTGGAGGTTATGGTCTTCATTGGCCAGGATCAGCGGATCATTGGGCCGCAGACCGCGGGTGGCCAACTGGCTGGCATAGATGCTGTTCTTGCTTTGTTCAAACGAAGCCTGTTTAAGGTCCTGCCGGGCCTGATTGGACAGCGCGATGGCGGCATCCGCCTGGTGCAGGGCGATTTTTAACTGTGCGGCAACCACGGTGAACTGATCCCCGACACTTGGAACACCCCGGTTATTCGCCGAGCCAATGATGACGGCTCTGGCACCGGCCTGAATTGCGGCAATCCGCCGCAGTGCTTTGGCGGCCACGCTGGCGGCTGTTTTACGGGCGGCGGCGAGTTCAACGGCATGACGGCCGGCGGCCGCGGCTTGCATGGCCAGCAGATTTTCGTGGGCTTTCGCCTGCGCCAGGTGGGCGGCAATCAATTCAATTTTTTGCGAAACGCCTGCGGCCTGATCCATTTTACCCATGGCCTGCTTGTATTCATTAAGCGAAACCGATCCGGTGGAATTATGGGATTTAACCACCAATGCCATCCCCGCCGAATTCAAGGCATCACGGCGGGATTTGGCGGCCGCAAGCCGGCTTGCAAGCCTGGCAACCTGTTTGTGGGCGACGGCCAGACGTCGCCGGGCGACGACGCGGGCATGCACGGCGCGCCGCAAGGCGTTTTTGTGCATGACGGCATAAATTTTGTATTCCGTCCGCAATTCCGCGGTCTTGAGGCGGTCGGAATTAAGCAGGGCGGAATCCTGGGTAATGGTGTTAAAGCGGGTGGTTAATTCGAGCAAAGCGGCGCTGAGTTTATTGATTCGCTGCTGTGACGCGAGCAGTTCAACCTGGCCTTTTTGACTTTCAAGCAGACTCTTGAAGTTGTGCCGCAGGCCGCCTTGCGAGATCAAGCTGGCCAGCATTGCGGAAGCATGCCGCAGATCCCGCATGGACGAACGAGGCGCCAAATAAGCGGCGGGGCTTTGTTTGGCGCGGGATTCAGCTTGCTGCAGGGCTTCGGGGGAAAGGGGCGAATGCAGAGCGACCGGGAATGAAGCCGCCGGGCGATAATCGCCGGCGCTGACCGTAAGACCGGCGGCGTCCTGACTGGCGTAAATGGCCGCCGTATCCGCCTTGCCGGAGGTTGAATTGCCGCATCCCGCCAGGCCGCAGGCCGCTGCGACCAACGCGGCGGCCGCCGCCAATTGAGGCAGGCGCGGCGTGAGCCCGCGCCGAATACCGGACTTGGCGTGCTCCGCGGTGAATGAATTTTCGGTTGCTGAAATTTCCATATCGTGCATTGCGGGCGCTCCTGCCAAAAAATGTCCCGACAACCCGCCGAGAATCATCACTGTATGTACCACCAGCGGCGGCGACCGTCAACCCTTGCCGGCTTGGCGTGGCGGTTTTTTTTAAGCTCAATCGCCTCCCTGTTTATCGTCATTCGCCCCGGCGGCGAGCGTTGATTTTTCACCGGGCGCCGAGGCGTTATGCCTGCTCCGGCGGTTTGCCTTCACCCGCGGCGATGTACGCCCGGCGGCCGCGGGCATATTGGGCCGGATCGGTATCGTCCGTGCGGCCGGGGCGGCTGTCATCCGCGGGCGGGTGGGTTAAACCTGCGGCGGAATTTTCCGCGGTGTTGGAGGCGGAATTATTATCGGCGGGGGATTGCCGCCACCAGGGATCGTGCGATCCGCAAATGCGCAGATGTATTTTTTTAAGCATGGGGCGGCACCATCCGCAGCCGGTGCCGGCGGAAAGGCAATCGGAAATTTGCGACGCCGCGGTCGGCTTCTCAATGCGGCAAAAGGCTTCTATCTTCCGTAACGGAACATGAAAGCAGAAGCAGATGGTGTCATCGGGCTTAAATGCCATGATTCCATTGTAATCCATCGGCCCGTGCGATTGAAACGCCGATCCGCCGGCAATCGGAACGCCGCGGATGAACGCGGGGATTCACACAAGGGAAAAAGCGGCGGAAATCTGCTATTATACGTGGCGCGCAGCGCGGGGCGGATGGCCTTGGCTGTGCGGCGGATTGCGGATGGAACGGCAATGCCGCCGGACCGTTTGCGGTGTGTATCCGCCGGTTTGTGTGATGCAAGAAACAGTACAGGAGCGGACCGCGAAAGCGGCCGCCGGATTTATACAATGTCAATGCCCGCCGCCGTGGAAAACCGCTGGATAACCGACCCTGATGCCCCTCTTCCGCCGGAGATCCGCGGGCTGATATTCGACTGCGACGGCACGCTGGTGGATACCATGGGCGTGCATTACCGGGCATGGCTGAAGGCATTGGAAGGTACGGGTATTGCGTTGCCGGAGGACCGGTTTTATTCACTGGCCGGTGCGCCGACGATAAAAATAGCGGAAATGCTGGTGCGGGAGGCGGGTTCGGCGGCGTCACCTGCGGCCATTACACAGTGCAAAGAGGAGCATTACATTGCCGGGATTCCGCAAATCCGGGAACTTGCCGTGGTGGTGGGGCTCGCCCGGCGCGAACGCGGGCGGCGCAAACTCGCGGTGGCCAGCGGCGGTTTTCATCATGTGGTGGACCGGCAATTGGCGGTGTCCGGTTTAACGGAGTTATTCCCGGTGGTCATTTGTGCGGATGATGTCGCACACGGCAAACCGGCGCCGGACAGCTTTCTGGAGGCGGCGGCGCGCATGGGGCTGATGCCTGCCGAGTGTGTGGTATACGAAGATGCGCAACTTGGTTTTCAGGCGGCACGGGCCGCGGGAATGGCCGTGGTGGATGTGCGTCCGTGGTATCAGGGCGGATAGGGCGGGGGCTTCAATTTTTAGTTTACCGTCCGGGCGGAGCGGCCGGCTCACCAGTTCATGCTGGGCGGGCGGCCGATCAGGGACTGCACGCGCTTGGCGATGATGATGGCGCGTTTCTGCCGGCGCTGCCGCAGGTCCGCGCGCAGGGTGTTGATCCGGCGGAGCAGCCGATTAAGTTCATGGGTGCGAATTTGCTGGCGGACATCAAATTGATCCGTCACAACTTTTACCAGCCGGTCGCGCAGTTTTTCAGCTTCGGCCTTGGGCAGGCCGGGCTGGCGCAATTCGCCGGCAATCTGGAAGGATTTGTGCGTGTCGGCGATATCCTGCAGGGTGAGATTAAACAGTTTGGGATCATGTTTTTGGAGGTGTTCAAGCCAGCGGAAGTTGGGGGCGGCCTCGCTTATAAGCCGACTGAACTTGCGCGGGTGCGAATGGCGCAGGGCCAGCGCCTTGCGATATACATCCGGCTGGGTCCGCTGCAGAAAGGTCATGATCCGGTTGATCTGGTCCGGCGTAAGGCGGATGAGCGGCTTTTTTGCGGCCGGCTTGGCGGGGGCAGGTTTGGCCGCGACAGCCGGGTGCATGGCCGGTATGGCCGCCAAGGCAAGGATCCCCGCGGTAAGGAAGGCGGCAAACCGGTTTAAGCGGAATGTCTTTTTAGATGGATTCTGATTCATGTTCTGATGCATGGCAAAACTCCTAAGCCGGAAATGTAACGCGGCGGCGGCATTGTGCAAGGCAATTCATGGGCCATATTCAAAATTATGCCGGTGTATGCCATATGGGGCCATGCGGGCAGTTGAGGCCATGCGGAAATGCCGGGCCGCGGGATGGGTGCGAAGGCGGCGGTATCAATAACCGGAATCTCCGGGTGTCGGTGTGCTGTCAGTAACGTGCACGGAATCCAGAGCGTCCAGCAGATTCATCATGTTGGAATTGCCGGCATTGCCTTCCGCGGAAATTTTGCCGTCATGTTCCATGAGTTCCAGTCGCCGGGCCAGGGCGTCAACACGGGAGTGGCCTTCGCCGGGAAGCTGCGATTCGGCCATTTCCTGGAAGGTGCTTTCCGCATCCTGTATCTGCTGGCGATGGGCTATCTGGCGTTCATGAACAATGTACACCCCGGCCGCCACCACCAGAGCCGCCGCGACACCGGACGCCACGGCCATGAATCCATAAAACAACCGGGCAAGCCCGGCCTGCCGCTGCCGCCGCCGCTGATCGTCCAGTACCTGGTGGATGCCCTTTTTAATGCCGTCGGCAATGTTTTCACGGGTAAATTGATCCAGTTGGTCGGTTTTTCCCGGCAGGGACCGGAGCAGTGTATAGCGACCGGGGGCGAGTTCATATTCCAGGTGGGCGGCGGGATATTTCTGCACGTGCTGCTGCAGGTGTTCCTTGGCGCCGGCTCCGAGTTCACCGGAGACATCAAGCAGGCAGGTCTGCGAAAGACTGAGTTTAGCGGGTCGTTTCATGGCCAACCTCCATCATCACACGCAATTTGCCCAAGGCCCGATGGGCCCTGGCCAGAACCGTGCCCAACGGACAATCCAGTGTTCGGGCGATCTCCTTGAATGGCATATCGCCGTAATGCCGCAGCAATAATACCTGCCGGTCAAGTTCGGGCAACTTTTCCATGGCCGCATACAGGCGGTCCACATATTCCTTATGCTCCAGCGGTGCATCCGGGCTTTGCCCCTTGCCGGGCATGGTGTCAATTAAATCCACCTTTTGATCGCCGATTTCCACCTGCCCGGACCGGACCGGGTGGCGGGAGAGCGACCGGCTATTGTCCCGCACCAAATTTACCAGAATGCGGAACAGCCAAGCCTCAAACTTTCCCTGATCCTCATAGCGATCCAGCTTCTGGACCACGCGCAGGAACGTTTCCTGAACCAAGTCCGTGGCCAGTTCACTGCTTCGCGTGGACTGCACGGCGTAGCTGTACAGCCGTTGCCAGTACTGGTCAACCAGCGCGTCCCATGCGCTTTTATCACCATTGCGGCACCGGACTACCAGAGCGGCAAGGGTTGCGGCATCCATAACCATTCCTGTGTCTTAACGCGGAAAATCGCAATTTATTGCCAAAAATCAGCCATCCGAACGGCTGGTTTTTCGTCGAAATAACGCCTCGTTCCATTCGCTGCCGTGCATTCGCGCAATGCCCGCAATCTACGGCGATAAACAGTTTATCACGTCGACAGCTGTGCATTAGATTATCACAAAACCGGCCGAAAATGCAATTTGTGCGCAATTTTCGGACGTTGTTGAACAAGGAACCGCCGGCAGAGAATGCGGCGAATGGGCAACAAGTCGCCGGGCGGCGCCGGCGGTTTATCATGCCGGGGCGAGGTCAATTTCCGGGGGATAATAGATAAGCTCCAGCACATTGCCCGCCGGGTCTGATAAATAAATACCCTGTGTGCCGTCACGATGGGTTTTTATGGCCAGATTATGCCGTTGCGCCGTAGATTTAAGTTCTTCCAGACTCGTACGCAGGGCCACGTGAGCAGGGTGTTGATTTGGCAGCACCAGGGCCAGTTTGCCCTGGCCGAGGCGCAAGAATGCCCAGGACGCATCCTGATAAAGAATCTGGGCGCCGAATTCACGAACATAATAATTCGCGGTACCGGTGATATCGGGAGTTTGTATGGCGACATGGTCCAAGGCGAACATTGCGGCTTCTCCTGCTTTTTTACAATCGGCAATCCTAAGCATTTTAGGCCCGGAGTCCCCAAATCGGAAAGAACGGCTTAATTTACACCCGCCACGCCGCCGATTACACTATTGTATTGTTCCTTCAGGCGTCGGTTACGGCGGCCCGCGGCCGGGCGCATAAAAGCCGTTGATCGGTATCTGGAAACGGCGAATCGGGCCGATTTTGAGCGTTGGCAGGTTTTGGCATGTTGTTCACGATTTTGGCAAGTACGAATAAGTCTGCGCTGAACACCAGCGCCAATGTGTTTAATTATCTCACGCCGTTTCTTCATTGGATTTCAACGGCGCAGGGGCTTTTCTGCCTGGCGTTGGGGGCCGTGGTCGCTTATTACGGTCTGTACGGACGGCGGGGCACTCACGTGCTGCTTTATCTTGCGTCGCTTACCGGCATGATCGGTTTTTTTGTAAGCAAATACCACAACAATACGCTGATACCTGTTCTTGAATCGTTCCGGAATCTCTGTCGGCCGATCTACGTGCTGATGGTGGGCCTGCTGGCCATGCGGCTGATTATTCAGCACGGCACCCTGCGGTCGGCGGCGGCAAGAGCGTCGGCGATGACATTCATGGCCTTGCAGTTTGCCTTTTCACTGCGGCTGATCCTGGTGGCGCCGGAGCGCTCATTTGGAACGATCGTTCTGGATTTATTGCTGTTCTACGGGGTGTGGGAGCTTTTGCGGCGGTCGATTCAGTCCGGGCGCGATGTGATTGATTACATTTCGGTGCTGCTGGCGGCGGGGGCCACATTTTATCTGCTGTCCGGAATGCAGTTGGCATTGGGAAACATGCACCACATTGTGTTCACGGGACGTTTTTGCGGCATCTCGCAGAATCCGCAGTTCACGGGCGAAACGACGGCGATCCTGATCGTATGCGCCAATTTTGTGGTCATTTCGGGTTATTCAGCGCCGTGGCAGAAAACCTTCGCGCTTTGCTGCGCCTGCGGCATGCTGCCGTTTATGCTCTGGACCGGATCGCGCACGGCGATGGGCATGTGCGTCGTGGGATTGCTGATTTTGCACCGTGTGTCCATTCGCCGCTGGGCTATTTTCGCGGTGATCGGCGCGGTGACTTATGAGCTGTATACGCATTATTTCAGCAGCGGTACGCGTGCGGTGGAACACCTGGTGTCCTCCACCAATGACCGTGCCGCGGAATGGGCCAAGGGACTGAGCGTATTTTCCGCACATCCGATTCTGGGACAGGCCGCGGCGCAGACGCTGGTGGAATGCTCATTTATTGTGATCATGGCCACCATGGGCAGTGTGGGTATTGTGCTGCTGGTGACCATGATGGCATCGGTTGCCCGCGAAGTTATCCATGTGTTCCGGCACCGTGACATGCTGGATCCTGAATTGCGCAAGATGGTGGAATTTGCCTGTGCAATTACCCTCGCCCAGGCTTCCGGCATGACGTTTGACGCCTATCTTGTCGCCGCCGCCACAACGCAGGCCATCATTTCATGGATGAGCCTGAGTCTGCTTGCGGTCTCCTGGGATGCGGTGGAAGCCCGCAGACACGGCTCTGTTCCCGCGGCGATGCCGCCGGCCAATCCGGCGATGGGCACTAATGCCGCCCTGCCGGCTGCACCCTAACCGGTATACCCCGCGACTGCCTGGCGAACCATTGGTCCGGGGGCGGGTATCGGGAGCGGTCGTCCGGCGGTGGAATCCGGGCGGAGGCGAAAAAAAAGCCCGCGGGAAATACCGCAGGCGATGGAAATCTTGGGGTGGGGCAGGGGGCGTCAATCGACACTGCGGAGTGTCATGCCGAATTCACCGAGTTTTTTCTTGATTTCATCCAGGCTGGTCTGGCCGAAGTTTTTTACATCCAGCAGTTCCGCTTCCGTTCTGGCGGCGATATCACCCAGGGTCTGAATTTTGAGCAATTCCAGAGCCTTGCCGGCGCGGACGGAAAGCTCAAGCTCACCCACCGGCTTATTCAATACCGCCGGGGGCACGGTGGCGGCCACGGCTTTCATGGCTTCACGCCGCTGCGCCTGCAGGCTTTCTTCCGCGGCCTGTCCCAGTCGCAGGCCCTTGCGCGTAAGCAGGTCCTTGATTTCATCCAGGCTGGTTTCGCCGAAGTTCTTGTAGCTCATCAATTCCGTTTCGGAAATCTTCAGCAGGTCGCCCAGGGTGCGGATATTCATCTTTTTCAGGCAGTTGCGGGCACGCACGGAAAGCTCAAAATCCGTGATGGATTGTTCCAGCAGCATATTGCGCGGCACAAAACGCTTTTCCGATTCCTCCGCAATGGCCATTCCGAAGGAACTGTCCACGTGGCCGTAATAACGGCGGGCCACATGGTGATCCGGCTTGACGCTCAACAGGCGGTGGAGAGTCTCTTCGGCTTCATCGTAGCGGCCGGCATCTTCATAAAGCACGCTTAAATTCAGCAGCACGCCTTCATGCGTCGGCTGGCGGTCCGCAATGAATTCGTAAAGCTCGATGG
The DNA here is from genome assembly GCA_021808485.1 of Planctomycetota bacterium. Lineage (GTDB taxonomy): Bacteria > Planctomycetota > Phycisphaerae > WQYP01 > WQYP01 > JAJYPG01. The sequence goes on from JAKBBN010000026.1 coordinate 22,291, forward strand.
CCCGCTGATCTTCGCCTTCAAGGTCCAGGTAATAGGCCAGTTTGAAAATGACCTTCCCATTTTCCGGGTCCGCGGCGTGGGCCTGTTCCAGCAGGTCCATGGCGGCGGCCACATCATCCGCTGCGGCCGCCTGCATGGCGCGATCAAATAGACCCTCGGCGCCGGCGACATCACGTACGTTTTGCGTTTCAACCATATTGCTGCGTTCCTTTGCTGCGGTCGTGCGGGCGGCGGCGATATGCCGCGGTTTAACCCGCATGGCCGTGCCGTTTTGGGCTGAGCCGGCAAGTTACCGGCTCAATCTAAAGCCAAGCCCATCAAAGTACCGGTTGGCCGCAATTTTGGCAAGCTCGCGGCGGAATCTTGAAAGGTAAAAAAACGGTTTTTCGGGGAATAGCGGCCGCGGACACTGGCGCGGTGTATGCCGAAGGAGAATGGAGCGGTGTGTACCCAAAGAAAGCGGCCCGTTTTGGTTAACCAAAACGGGCCGCGGGATTTCATAACAATGTGCCAACCGATAAACCGACCGATGGGATTATGATTCCCATGGACAACTCGGAATATCAGTTAAACACTCCGGAGGCGACATTGCGGGTCGGAACCATCGTAATGTCATACGGCGGCGTGGCCGAGTAGTTCGTGGTGGTGTAGATCGCTGAACCGGAGCCGGGATCAGCAGTCTGCGCGCTCGGGCCGCTGGCGATGGTGTACGTGGTGAAGATGTTCGCCTGGCTTTGACCAACATAGGGGTTGGTTTCAAAGGTGACGTGATCATCACCAAAGCCGACGTTCTGACCGTCGCCACCATGATTACCCGAATTGAAAATGTACGGGCCGTAAGTGTTGTTGGTCAGCGGTGTGGTGGTCACACGGGCCGCAGTGCCTGTGGCAACGTTGCTGTACGGGGCCATATCGCAAACCAGCGGAACATCCGCACCCTGATTGGCATTCCACCATGGGGCCGCGCCGGCATACGTGCTGGCATCAGACCAGGGGAACGCGATGGAATAGCTTTCGCCCTGACCGGTGCTGAACGTTGCGCTGGTGCCGCTGCCCTGGTTGAAATTGGCGAACACCGATGGCGGCGTGCTGGTGGAATTGGGATAGAACTGCTGGGATGGACTGGTGGCTGCGGGATCTGACGGGCAGATGAAGCTCTTGGGGGTAATGGCATTCTGGAGGACCAGAATCCACATGCAGGCCAGCACATCGCCACCAGAAACGGAACTTGTGGAATAATAGCCGGGCGATGTGGAGCTAAGCAGGGTGCCCGCGGTCGGCGTTGTGGCACCGGCGGCCTGAACGAATTCCGGCTTAATATAGCCGCCGGCCGTGGCTCCGCCCTGCACGCAGGGGAACACGTTGCCGTTGGTCTGCGCGTAGATGGTCATGGACTGAATGATGCCGCGCACATTGGCCGAGCAGACCGCGCGATTGGCCAGTTCCTTGGCACGAGCCAAGCTGGGCAGCAGGATGGCGATGAGCAATGCGATGATGGAAATAACCACCAGCAGCTCAATGAGGGTAAACCCTCGATGTTGTGACTGACGATTCCTCATGGGAATGTCCTCCTTCATAGCTGCAAGCGGCCTGGTGCGAGAGTGCAGGCGGAAAATAAGAGCGATTGATTGTTCCGCAATCATAAATAATAATAAGACCGCGGCGAATCAAAAACCGGGTTTCCCCGGTGCGGGTGGGGCCGGCAGGGCAAAATGCGGCTTTAACCGCCCGACGGTAACACCCCGTCATGCCCAAAATTGCCGTACCGAAACGGATGAGTCCGCAATTCAAACGGAAGCCTGAGCCGCATGGCTCAACAAAAGCCCCGTCCGCAATGCCGGACGCTTGCATTCCATTGGCTACTCAAACTCCCGGCATCATGTATCGGCCGAAGGGGCGGCGAAACATGAACGGGAAAGGTAAATTAAAACAGAGCCGATAAAAATCCCAAATGCAGCGAAAGCGGGCCTGACCGGCCGAAACAAAGGGATAAACCACCCGCGGGAACGCTGCGATTTTACACATCAGCGACAGAGCCGCCGCTAAATGTGCCAAAATGGCGCAGCCGCTGCAGGGCCTGTTTGGCTCACAAAAAACGGGCAGCGGGCGGTTTTTGGCGGGAGCTGAAAGCCCAATTCCGGGACAAATTTGGTTCGGCCCGATTGGGAAATAAACGGAAAATGATGGCAGCCAACAATATGCATTGATGCATTGGCACAAGGCCGGTAGGCCAATGGCCTGACGCATTTTAGTTGGCGAAACCTGATATACTGGAGAGATATAATCTCTTCCAGCATCACCGCCTATAACCATCGTAAACCGTTGGATTGGGTATGTCAAGACCTAAAATGTTTAAATTTTTAGGGCAAAGCGGGCATGCAGGCCCGGCCCGTGGTTCATCACGGCGGATGTCGCATCATGAACAACCGGCACTGCCGGCCGTTGCGGGCAAACAATATATAGAGTACCGGATATAGCTCGCGGGGCGCGAACGCCGGATCTTTGGCAATCCGAAATGGGCTGACTTAATAAAGTATGTTTATGGGATGCCGCCGGCCGGGCCGGTTCATCGCGCGGATCGCGGGATTCATCTTTGCAGCGTTTGATGGTAAAGTGCCGGAATGTTGAATGGATTCCGAGTTGATCCAATAGAACCATCAGGCCCGGCGGAAAATGGAACGGCGGACCGGACGGTAAAGCGTCGGATATGCCGGGTGGGCAAGTTTGAACTCGCCATTCCCGCCATGCAGGCCGGTTTGGCGGGTTACAGTGATATGGCCATGCGAGTGGTGGCGCGTCGCCGCGGCTGTCCGTATGCCGTGACCGAGGCACTGTTGGACCGCGTGCTGTTGAAAGGGGGGCGCGGACTGGAAAAGGGGGCGATATTATGCGATGAGGATCACCCCGTGGCCGGCCAATTGATGGGCAGCGAAGCCGAGGAGTTGGCGGCGGCGGCGGGCATACTGAGGGAATCGGGTTTTGATGTCATTGATCTGAATTTTGCCTGTCCGGTAAAAAAAGTGATGGGGCGGTGCCGCGGCGGTTATCTGCTGAGTGATCCGGAACAGGCGATGACGATTATGCGGCGCGTGCGCGATGCATCCGCCGGCCCATTGACCATCAAATTGCGCCGCGGCCTGAATGATTCAGCGCAGGCGTCGGACTGGTTTGACGCGATATTTGCCGAAGCGGTGAGGCTGGAATTTGCCGCCGTAGCCGTGCACGGCCGAACGGTGGAGCAGAAATACACCGGCCGGGCGGATTGGGAGTTCCTGCGCCGGCTCAAGGCCAAACATCCGGAGGTGGTCATTTTCGGCAGCGGTGATGTTTTCAGTGCGGCCGATGCGCTGCGTCTGTATCAACTTACGGGGCTGGATGGTATTTGGGTGGCGCGCGGGGCCATCGGCAATCCGTGGATTTTTTCGGAATTCGCCGCGTTGGTACGCGGTGATCCGCTGCCGGAACCGCCGACGCTTTTTGCGCAAAAAGAGGCATTGCTGGAACATTTCCGGCTGGCAGTGGAAATTTACGGCGAAGAGTCCGCGTCGCGCCAGATGCGGAAAATAGGGATTAAATACTCCCGCCTGCACCCGGCGGGCGCGGCGGTGTGGCGGCGGTTTATTGCGGTAAAATCCCATGCGGACTGGCTGGCCGTGCTGGACGAGTTTTACGGCGTCGACGGGCCGGGACAGCGCACGGCAAGTGTCGCGGACGCGCAGGATTTGTACAAGGATTGTGCGGTTGATGCAGGAGTCACCGTTTGAGCCGCCCGCCGATACAGCTGAAACCGGACAGCCGCATATTGATTGTTAAACCAAGTTCCATGGGGGATATCGCCACGGCTTTACCGCTGCTGTGCGACATCAAGGCGCATTTGCCCGCCGGCCGGGTGGACTGGGTGATCCAGCCGCAGTTTGCGGACCTTATCCGCGGGCATGATGCAATTGACCGGGTCATTATGTTTGATCGTGCCGCGGTTTCGCGGTGCTGGCGGTCAGCGGATGGGTGGCGGGCGTTTAAGGCGTTTTATGGGGAATTGCGGGTGTATGAATATGACCTGGCGATTGACGCGCAAGGCCTGTTGCGATCCAGCCTTATTACACGGGCCAGCGGCGCCCGGCAACGGGTGGGATTTGCCGATGCCCGCGAATATGCCGACCGCTTTTATACCCATAAAGTGGATATCGACCGTGATGGGGAATTGGCGGTGGTGCGCATGCGGCATCTGTTTTCGCCGGTAGCCCCATCGGGGAATAAGGCGGAATTTCGCGTTCCGGTGCAGGCGGCGGCGCGGAAAAAGATGGCCGGTCTTCTGCCCGCGGGCTGCCGGGTGGCCACCGTTATACCGGGCGCGCGTTGGGCGGCCAAACGCTGGTCGGAAGAAGGGTTTTCGGCAATCGCCCGAAGGCTGGAGGATTGCGGCTGTAAAGTGGTGGTAACCGGCAGTGTGGCGGAGCGGACCTTATGCGGGCAGGTGGCCGGGGCGTGCCGGGATGCCTTGAATCTGGCCGGCGGGTCGTTGGCGGATATGATCGCTCTTTTGGCGGTAACGGGGATTCTTGTGGGCAACGACAGCGGTCCGCTGCATGTGGCGGCGGCGCTGGGCACACCGCTGGTGGGGCTGTATGGGCCGACGGATCCGGCTTCGGTGGGGCCGTACGGGCAGATGGACCATGTGTTGCGGTTTGACGATGTGGGCGATTACCGGCATAACAGGATGGATCGCAGCGAAGCATTGAGGCGATTGCCGGTGGAAACGGTATGGCAACTGGTGGAAAGACTGCTGCCGGGGCGGCAGGCGGCAGCGCAATAAATGACCGCGGGGATTTTTATGGCGGCGGCGGACAATCAGTTTTGCGGTGCGGCGGGAATGCCTGCGGCGGCGGGACCGGCGGCGCCGTTGGTGTTGGCCAGCGCATCGCCGCGGCGGGCGGAATTGATGGCCGCGGCGGGTTACAGTTTTTCGGTAATGGCAAGCCGGCAGGCGGAGCCCGCGCGGCGGCCGGCGAGCGTGCCGGTGCGGGTGTGGCCGGCGAGTCTGGCGGTGCATAAGGCGCAGGCGGTGGCGGCCCGGCTGAAACATCCGGCAATGGTTGTGGGGGCGGATACGATTGTGGTGCTGGACCGCAGAATTATCAACAAAGCCCGCACCCGCGGGCATGCTCGGGAGATATTGCGGCGGCTTTCGGGCCGGCGGCATGAGGTGATCACCGGTGTGGCGATCGTGTGCGGCGAGGTCTGCCGCTTTGGGTCCGCGGTCGCGGTGTGCCGAATGAAAAAGATGAGCGACCGGTGGCTGGAGCGGTATCTTGATTCAGGCTTATGGCGGGGCAAGGCGGGCGCGTACGGCATTCAGGATGGGCCATCGCATGGGGGCGGCGGGGACCCGGTGGTGGAACTGCTGGCCGGGGAATGGTCAACCGTGGTGGGTCTTCCCCTGGAACTGCTGAATCGGGAATTGGCGGCGGTGCAAGAGGAATTAAAACATCAGGAGAAGCATTCATGATTCGCAAGGCATTTGTGATGTCGGTACATCCGGAGTCGCATGCGGAATATCAGCGGCGGCACAACCCGGTGCGGCAGGAACTGCTGGACGTGCTTAAGGCGCATGGCGTGCACAATTATTCGATTTTTCTGGACGCGCGCACCAACACCCTGTTCGGTTATGTGGAAATTGAAGATGAGCATCGCTGGGAGGCGATTGCCGCCACCCCGGAATGCCGGCGATGGTGGAAATATATGGGAGACATCATGCCGCATAATGCCGACGACAGCCCGGTATCCGCGCCGCTGCGGGAAGTGTTTCACCTGGACTGACCTGCGACAGCGGCGCGGGGAAAATTTCGGCGGCGGCTACTTACGGGACGCCGGGAGATGGCATATAATGCGCGGTTATGCCGCCCACGTTAAACGACCGATCCATCGCCTCCATCGACCCCGCCGCACTGACGCCGGCGATGCGGCAGTATCAGCAGTATAAAGCGCAATATCCGGATGCGATTCTGTTCTTCCGGATGGGAGATTTTTACGAAACATTTTATGAGGACGCCCGGATCATATCGCGGGTGCTTGGCGTCGCCCTGACCAGCCGGAGCAAGGGGGAAAACGCGGTGCCGATGGCCGGCGTGCCGTATCACGCGGTGGACGGCTATCTGCAGCGGATGATCGCGGCGGGATACCGCGTGGCCATGTGTGAACAAATGCAGGATCCAAAGCAGGCCGCGGGATTGATCGACCGGCAGGTGACGCGGTTGATTACGCCGGGCACGTTAACCGAAGAGACGATGCTGGACGGCCGGACGGAGAATTTCATCGCCTGCCTGCTGCCGCTTGGCGAGGGGGAAGATGCGGGGGTTATTGCCGCGGATGGGGCGGCGGCGGATGGGGCGGCGGCGCGCGGCCCCGCGGCAACCGGTGCGGCGGACGGGAATGCGGGCGGGGCGGCTCTGGCGTGGTGCGAATTATCAACGGGCAAATTCATGACATTGGTGGACAGCCATGCCGCCTGCTGCGAGGAACTGGCGCGTATTCGACCGCGGGAGCTTTTGTACAGCGAGCCGCCGGACCATGCGCCTCCCGGATGGGCGGTGCATTTGCGCGACATGCTGCAATTAACGCTTACCGGCCGGCCGGCATGGCAATTCGGGCGGCATCAGGCGGCGGCGCAGCTCAAGGAGCATTATGGGGTGCTGGGGTTTGAGGCGTTCGGCTACGGCAGCGCTGCGGATCCCGCCCTTGCCGTCGCCGGCGGCCTGGCCGCGTATCTGCACGACACGCAGAAGGCCGCGCTGGAACACCTGCAACCGCCGCGGCCGTTTATGCGGGATGACTACCTGGTGATTGACCCGGCATCGCTGCGGTCTTTGGAAATTGAGCGGACCGTGCGCCTGCAGCGCGCCGATGGATCGCTGATCGGTTCGTTGGATGAAACGCGCACGGCGATGGGCTCGCGGCTGCTGCGCCACTGGCTGCTGTACCCGTTGCGGGATATCGCGGCGATCAATGCGCGTCTGGCGGCGGTGGGCGAATTGATGGCGGCCGACGCCGTGCTGGATCAACTGCGGATGATTGCCGCCGACTGTGGCGACATGGAGCGGATCGGGGCGAGAATCTGCTGCCGGCGCGCGACGCCGCGCGACCTGATGAGCCTGGCCCGGAGCCTGGATACGCTGCCGGCCATCCTTAAGCTGATCCGGTCCACCGGCGCGGGGCTGGCGGGGCTGGTGTGCGGGTTGGAGGAGCTGTCGCCGACGGCGGCCGCGCTGGCCGGGGAAATTAACGCGGCAATTGTGGAAGATCCGCCGGCCCATCTGCGGGATGGGAATGTGATCCGCCATGGGATGAATGCCGAGCTGGACCGTTTGCGCGTACTGGCCGGGGACAGTCGCACATGGCTGGCGGACTACCAGGCGAAGCTGTGCAAGACGACGGGCATCAATTCGTTAAAGGTCGGATTTAACAAGGTATTTGGGTACTATATTGAGGTCAGTCAGTCGCAGCAGGGGCGGGTGCCGGCGGAGTTTATCCGGCGGCAGACGGTTAAAAACGCCGAGCGCTACATTACCGATGAGCTGAAGAAATTTGAAGCCGAGGTTCTGACCGCGCAGGAGCGGTCCCGTGCCCTGGAGCAGGATATTTTTGAGGCGTTGCGCGTGCGCCTGGCGGGGCAGATCGGCAACCTGCAACTTTTAGGGCGCCGTCTGGCGGAGCTGGATGCACTGGCCTGCATCGGGCATGTGGCGCGGAGCCGCGGGTATTGCCGGCCGGAAATCACCGCCGACCGGCGGCTGTCCATCATTGAGGCGCGGCACCCGGTGGTGGAGCCGATACTCGGCGAACAGTTTGTGGCCAACGATATAACTTTTTCCGCCGGCGGCCCGACCCTGCAGATCATCACCGGGCCGAACATGGCGGGAAAATCAACATATGTCCGGCAGACGGCGCTCCTGGTGCTGATGGCGCAGGCCGGATTTTATCTGCCGGCGAGGCAGGCGGTGGTCGGCCTGGTGGACCGGATATTCACGCGGGTGGGCGCGGCGGATGACCTGGCGGCGGGGCAGTCGACCTTCATGGTGGAAATGACCGAGACGGCCAATATTCTGCTGCACGCCACGGCGGATTCACTGGTCATACTGGATGAAGTGGGCCGGGGCACCAGCACGCTTGACGGGCTGGCGCTGGCCTGGGCGATTGCGGAATTTCTGGCGGACACGGTCTGCTGCCGCACGCTGTTTGCGACGCATTATCATGAGCTTACGGAGCTTGCCCGGAATTCCGCGGCCGTGTGCAACCTGAATGTGCTGGTGCGGGAATGGGAAGACCGGATTCTGTTCATGCACCGCATTGTCCCGGGGCAGGCGGACCGATCCTATGGCGTGCAGGTGGCGCGGCTGGCGGGCGTGCCGCGCAGCGTGGTGCAGCGGGCGAGGCGGCTGCTGGAGCAACTGAACGTGCAGGTGGCCAAGGCCCGTCCGCGGGCCGCCGCGGCCGCAACCGGACAGGCGAATATGTTTGATGCGGCGGAAGGCAATGTGGCGGTGCGGCTGAAGGCGATGGATGTCAACCGCATGTCGCCGGTGCAGGCCTGGGAGGCATTGCGTGACCTGCAGGCGATGCTGACGGAGCAAAAGGCGGCGGAGCAAAACGCATAAACGGCGCCGGCGGACAGGGGCATTGATCAGGCGGCAGAATGGCATTGCGAAGAAAATCGCTGTGGCAGAATTATCCGAAGCGCGTGGATATTTTCGTGTACCTGGTTTTGCTGATGGCGCTGCTGATCGCGGCGCAGCTTACGCCGGTGCTGTCGATCAAAAAATTTGTATTCTGGAAAAGCAGTTATTCGCTCTGGTCCGGGATGATCGGACTGTTTCGTGACCGGCACTACGGTTTGGCCGTTATTCTGCTGGTGTTTTCCATATTGTTTCCCTTCACCAAACTGGCCGTGCTGATGATTTTATGGGTCGGCCGGTTTACCGATGCGCGGCGGCAGGATGTGCTCAAGTGGCTGGAACGGCTGGGGCGATGGTCCATGCTGGATGTTTTTGTGGTCGCCATGATTGTGGTAATTGCGAAAACCGGCGGTGCGCTGCAGGCCCGGCCGCGGCTGGGAATTTACCTGTTTGCCGCCGCAGTGCTGCTGTCCATGGTGTTAACCCGCTATATTCACCGGCTGGCCCGCCGGCGAAAAACGGACTGATGGGCCTTGCGCCCGGACGGCGACGGCGGCGGAGTTCATGAAAGACAATCCGGCGGACGGCAACTAAAAGCTGTACGCAATGCGGGAGTGCCGGCGATTGACCCGCGCAGGCTCCCGGCGGCGGCACATGGTGTGCGGCCGCGAAAAATGGGCGGCCGCCGGGCGACTGCATGCGGGTTTTAGGCAGAGGTATATACCATGAATGAAATGAAATTGTCGGGAACAACGGCGGGGCGATCGGCGGGAAACAATGTGCGGCGGCTGGCCGGAGCAATGATGGCAGCCGCGGCAATCAGCGCGGCGGCAATCGGCGGGGCGGGTTTTTTCGGCACGGCGCGGGCGGCGACGGCGGCGACGGTCCTGTCTTCACCGGATCTGACGGTGGCGCAGGAACTGTCGCGTGCGTATGAGCAGCTGCACAATGCCGTGAAGAATTCCGTGGTGAATATTTCCGTGATCAAGGTGATTCATCAAGCCGGGCCGCAGATGCACGTTCAGATTCCGCCGGGATTCGGCAACCTGTTTCCGCCGGGGGCCTTTCCGCTGGTGCCGGGACAGGGCGGCGGGGGAACGGAGAAACTGATGGGGACCGGCAGCGGGGTGATCATCAGCAAGAACGGTTATATTGTGACGAACAACCACGTGGTGAGCGACGCGACGCACATCCGCGTGACGCTCAATGACGGCAGGCACTACAAGGCCACCGTGGTGGGCCGGGACCCGAAAACGGATCTGGCGGTAATCAAGATCAAGGCCGACAATCTGCAGCCGGCGACCCTGGGCGATTCATCCAAGGTGAAAGTGGGGGAATGGGTGATTGCGATCGGTTCGCCGTTCAACTTCCGGCAGACGATGACGCACGGGATCATCTCCGCCACGGGCCGGACAAATGTGAACATTATCGCGGACAACGACCAGAAGCTCCGCGGCCTGACGTATGAGGATTATCTTCAGACCGATGCGGCGATCAATCCGGGCAACTCCGGCGGCCCGCTGGTGAATTTGCGCGGGCATGTGATCGGGATCAATTCGGCCATCGCCACCAATACGGGATCATTTAACGGCATTGGTTTTGCCATTCCGTCCAATGAAGTCAAGGCGATATCGCACGCCCTGATCAAGTACGGCAAGGTGGTGCGCGGATACCTTGGCGTGTTCATTGAAGATGTCCGGCATCGTGAGGTGCGGAAAATCGCCGAGACCTTCGGCTACAAAGGGCGGCATGGGGTGCTGGTGAATCAGGTGGAGCCGGGGTCGCCCGGGGCGAAGGGCGGGCTGAAGCGCGGCGATATTATTGTGGCGCTCAACGGCCGGAAAGTGATGAATATCAACATACTGCGGGACGAAATCGCCGCCACGCATCCCGGTACGGATGTTCATCTTTCCATATTCCGCAACGGCAAGGACGTGACGCTTAGCCTGCCGGTGGGTACGCAGCCGGCCACCCGCGGCATGCTGGCCATGCGCGGCGGCGGCGGCCCGGCGATGACGCAGTCTTCTTCGCTGGGGATGACGGTTTCCGCGATCAGCCCGGCGGCGGCGAAAAAATACGGGCTTGCGGCGCCGCGCGGCGTGCTGGTGACCGGTGTGAATGCCGGGAGCGTGGCCGCGAGCGTGGGGATCAGTCCCGGCGACCTGGTGCTCAGCGTGCAGGGGCAGCCGGTGAATTCGCCGGCGCAGTTTTCCAGCGTCATTCACAAGGTGGACCTTAAGACCGGCGTGCGCATGACCCTGCGGAGCGCGGATGGATCGGAACGCTTTGTGTTTGTGCAGCACAGCGTCAACTGAAAAATGAGCCGCAACCGCTGACAAAACTCATGGATTCTCCTCCCAATGCCCCGCCCAGCCTTACCGGTTGGCGGGGTTTTTTGTTGCGCGCGGGCCGGATTCGCCAGATATGTGAGCGTTTCGTTAGCACGCCGTTAAGCTCATGTTAAATTCTTCCTTTATTGCCTGTTTATTAAACATCCAACACTGTCTTAATGCTGTCTTAACAGGCGTCCGGATAATGCACCGCGTCTTATTGAACGGCTGATCGCCCAAGACGGTCTTTGGCGAGAATCGTGCATTTGGCTTCCTCAATACTAAAAGGAGAATTTCATGAGGATGATCTCGCAGAAGAAATCCCGCGGCGCCGGCCGGGCGATGGCGGCTGTTGCGGCAATTATTTCTGGCCTGGGCATGGCAGGGCTGACGCATGCGGCAACCGGCGGGCAGGGCGCGGCGGTGACCAATACGCAGCTTCAGGCGGAAATTGAGGCGTTAAAAGCGCAGCTGGCCAAGGTGCAGCATCATCAGAACAGCGACTGGATGAGCAAGGCCCGGGCGGATCAGGTGCGGGCGATGGTGAAGGATGTGCTGGCCAAATCCAGGCAGGAATCGCAGTACATGGATTCGCAGCTGCAGGCCGGCTATGACAACGGCTTTTATATCCGCAGCGCCAACAAGGCTTTCCAGCTTAACATCAACGGCTACATGCAGGTGCGTTACACCTATTCCAAGTCCGCGGCGGGTAATAACAACACCGTCAGCGGCGGCCCGGCTGCCGGCCCGTTCGGCAACAGCAGCGGTTTTGATTTCCGCCGCGCCCGGCTGATTCTGTCCGGCAATGCGTTTAAGAACGTTATTTATTCAATTTCCGGTGATTTTGCGGATGGTTCCAGCAACGTCGGTCTGGGCAACACGTTCCAGATTCTGGATACCTGGATCGGCTATGAATTCAACCCCGGTTTCATGATTCGCGCCGGTTCAATGCTCGTGCCGTTCACCCACGTTGAATACTACTCTTCCGGAACGGAATTTCCGGAGTTTGCGGCCAGTGAAGCCCCGTTTGATCCGGTGCGTTCCCTGGCGCTGGATGTGTCCGGCAATCTGAACAAGAACACCCTGTTTTATGATGTTCAGGTGAACAATGGTTCCAAGGCCAACAACTTGGACGGCTCGGCCAACGTAACGGGCGCCGGTACCTTCCAGTTGGACAACCGGTTTGGTTTCTACGGACGCGTGCAATTCGCCGGCGCCGGCAACAACGGCGATTTTGTGGATTCGCCGGATGTCTCCTGGCACAAGCACCTGGTCTGGGCGATCGGTGCGGCGGCCGGTTATGAAGAGCAGAACTCTTCGGCCGGCGTATATCCGTCTCCGCAGAATTCGCTGGCCCTGGCGGGCCTGGCCTCGCCGAACGGCGGATTCCTGGGCGGCGAAACCGCCAGCGGTACGCTGTATCGCGGCACGGTTGACGGCCACGTGAAATACCGCGGCTTTGCCTTCAACAGCAGCATTTATTTCCAGCAGTATAATGCCGCCACGCCGGGCGCCAGCAACAGCACACCCACCATTTACAGCACCTATGGCACGGGCAGCATCTGGCAGCTTGGCGCTTATGGTGAAGTCGGCTACTTCCTGGTGCCGCACCAGTGGGAAATTGCCGGTCGCATCGGCGACTTGACCACGGACGGCCGGGGCAAGCAGTCCATGGAATATACCGCAGGCCTGAACTATTACATCTTCGGCGAAAATGCCAAGATTCAGACCGCGGTGACCTACCTGCCCAACGCGGCCTACACCAGCCCGAATATCGGTTCAGTGATCAACACTTCCGATATTATCGGCCAGGTGCAGTTCCAGGTGAAGTTCTGATAACCACCCGGTTGACAATATCCGTTTGATGATGAAGGCCCGGCGATTTTTCGCCGGGCCTTTTCTTTTCAGCCGGGCGCAGCGGCGTGGATTTCTGATAGGATGGTCGGATGTGACGCGTAGTGAAGGATGCCATTGATGACAAGCCGCCCGTCCATCAAGTTGTTGATTTCGGATGTGGATGGAACGCTGCTGACGCCGGACAAACGCCTTGCGGCGGGCACGATTTCGGCCGTTGAGCGGCTGCGGGCGGCCGGCATTCGCTTTACGATTATCAGCGGGCGGTCCGCCGACGGATTGCCGCCGCTGATTTCCGCACTGGGTATCAGCGAACCGGTCGGGGCGTTTAACGGCGCGCAGATCGTGTGGCCGAATTTAAGTACGCTGGAGTACCATACATTGCCGCCGCCGGCGGCGCGGCAGGCGATGGGGCTTTTGCGGCAGGCCGGCGTGGATGTGTGGCTGCACGATTTTTCGCACTGGTATGTCAGCGATTTGGCGGGGGCTTTTGTGGCCCGGGAATCGGCGACGGTGGGGCATGGACCGCATGGCGTGTGGAGCGGCGCGGCGCCGCCAGCGGATCTGATTAAAATCACGGGCGTCAGCGATGAGCCGGCAAAATTGATCGCGTGTGAAGCGGCTTTGCAGTCGGCTTTGGGCGGGGAGTTAAGCGCCAGCCGCTCGCAGCCGCATTATCTGGATATTACGCAATTCGGGGCGGACAAAGGGCATGGATTGCGCCGCCTCGCGGCCATCATGGGGATTGAATTGCGGCAGACAGCGGCCATTGGCGACGGATTTAATGATATGCCGATGCTTTCCGCCGCCGGGGTGCCGCTGGCGATGGGAAATGGCGCGGCGGAATTGCGAAAGATTGCACGGCATGTGGCTGCGTCCAACGGTGAGGACGGTTTTGCCGGCGCGGTTGACTGGCTGCTGGCGGGCACGGCGGGATAATGGAAGAGCTGGCGGCGGCGGCGAAAAATATCCCGATCGCCGGGCTTGACGTTAGCCAAAAGTTAGGTACCATGAATTTCAGCCCGGGCGCTGGTTCGGGCGATATTTTTCGAGTTCTTAAAAGCGAGATATCCATGTCCGCGATGGCCACTGCTACCGGTTCTTCCCATTCCTCATCGGGCAACCCGCGGGATCAGGCGTTGGAAAGGGCCGTTTCTCAAATTGAAAAGACCTACGGCAAAGGCGCCATCATGACGATGGATGGCGCGACAGCGCTGAAAATCGAAGGCATTCCGACCGGATCGCTGGGGCTGGATATCGCCCTGGGCGGCAAGGGTCTGCCGCGCGGGCGGATCGTGGAGGTGTTCGGCCCCGAGTCGTCCGGCAAGACGACGCTGTGCCTGCACGTCATAGCCGAGGCGCAGAAAGCCGGGGGCGTGGCGGCATTTGTGGATGCGGAACATGCGCTGGATCCATCCTGGGCCAAGCGGCTGGGTGTGAGCCTGCAGAATTTGCTGGTGAGCCAGCCGGATACGGGCGAGCAGGCGCTGGAAATTGTGGAACTGCTGGTGCGCAGCAACGCGGTGGATGTGATTGTGGTGGATTCCGTCGCCGCCCTGATTCCAAAGTCGGAAATTGAAGGGGAAATGGGCGACGCTTCGATGGGCATGCAGGCGCGGCTGATGAGCCAGGCGATGCGCAAGCTTACCGGCGCGGTGTCCAAAAGCAAAACACTGATTGTTTTCATCAATCAGATACGGGAAAAAATCGGGGTGATGTTCGGCAATCCGGAAACCACCACGGGCGGGCGGGCCCTTAAGTTTTACAGTTCCGTGCGCATTGATATCCGCCGGGTGAACACCATCAAGGAAGGTGATGCGGCCATCGGCAACCATGTTCGCGCCAAAGTGGTGAAAAATAAAATCGCGCCGCCGTTCCGTGAGGCGGAATTTGATATTTTGTTTGACAGCGGCATTAGTTACGAGGGTGATCTGCTGGATTTGGCGGTGAACGACAACGTTGTGGAAAAGAGCGGCGCGTGGTTCAGTTACGGTCCGATTCGCATGGGGCAGGGGCGCGAACAGTCGCGGCAATATTTGAAGGATAACCCGGAGGCGGCGGTGGAAATACGGGAAAAAATTCTGGCCAAGCGCATGCCCAAGCCGGAATCGGCGGATAAAGCCGCGGCGAAGCCGGAGGCAAAAGCGGAGACAAAGGAAGGCCGGCCCGCGGCCAAAACGGCCAAATAAAAGCGCCCCACTCAATGCGTCGGATGTTTTTCCGCACCGTCCGGCGGCGCGTCGGCGGTATCAACGGCGGGCTGGGGCATGGCCAGCACCACCAGGGCCAGGGCCGTCCAGGAGGGAAATATCCCCAGGCCGGGGATCAATTCAATGATCAGTGCGGCGGCCATGGCCCAGGACGGACCAAGCACCAGCCACAGCAACAAGGCGGTTACGAAATCAGCCAGATCATCCAGCGGATCCAGAAAGCCGATGACGCCGCCGCACATAAGGCGCAGGCCGTCCACGGTCGCGGCGATTATCAGGGCCAGAATTTTTCGGCGGCGGGAGACCTGTTTTTTACGGATCAAATAAGCCAGCATGGGATTGGGCATGGAAAATCTCGCTGCGGAAACCATCGGGTTTATCCGACAATTATAGCGGAACAGAGGCGGTTTGGCGCGGCCGGTCGGCGCCCGGCGGCGGCGGAAATTCATGCAGTGTCGCGGCGCATTTTTACGCCTGTGATAAATGACGATAGAATTGCCGGCGGATACCGGGGCAAAGCCCGATGGTTGGGATGACAAGCGGCAATCGGCCGGCGGCGCTGCGGCATGGGCGATTGGATTTTGGATTTGGCCGGACAAGGCGGAACAGACTATGACAGTGAATCATGATGCGGTATGGGCTGCACTGAAGACAGTGCAGGATCCGGAAATTTTCAAAGATATTGTGTCGCTTAACATGGTCAAGGATGCGGCGATCAGCGGCGGGCAGGTGACGGTGAGCGTGGAGCTTACCACGCCGGCCTGTCCGATGCGCGACCGCATCCGGCAGGATGTGACGGCCGCGGTTTCCGGGGTTCCCGGCGTCACCGAGGTGAAGGTGAGTTTTTCGGCCAATGTGCGCGGCGTGGATCAGGCGAAGAATCTGCTCCCAGGGGTGCGCAATGTCATCGCCGTGGGAGCGGGCAAGGGCGGGGTGGGCAAAAGTACCATGGCGGTGAGCATTGCGGCCGGATTGAGCATGCAGGGGGCCAAGGTGGGCCTGCTGGACGGGGATGTATACGGCCCGTCGATTCCCACGATGACGGGGCTTGGCACGCAGTCGCCGGCGTTGCGCGGCGAGCAGATTGTGCCGTTTCGGGTGGGGCCGGCGGCAAACCCGTTGCGCGTCATGTCCATCGGATTTATTGTGCCCAAGGAAAAGGCGTTGATCTGGCGCGGTCCGATGGTGCACGGCGTGATCCGGCAGTTTTTGGAGCAGGTGCTGTGGGAGGAACTCGACTATCTGGTCGTGGACCTGCCGCCCGGGACGGGGGATGTGTCGCTGACGCTGGCGCAATCCATCGGCCTGACCGGTGCGGTGATTGTGGCCACGCCGCAGGAGGTGGCGCTGATGGATGCCCGGCGCGCGGTGCGCATGTTTCAGCAACTAGGCGTTTCCATACTGGGCGTTGTGGAAAACATGAGCGCTTTTATATGTGAACATGGCACGCAATACGATATTTTCGGCCGCGGCGGCGCGCGGACGATGGCCGCGGAAATGGGTTTGCCGTTTCTGGGGGATGTGCCGATTGACATGAGCATCCGCAAACAATCCGATGCCGGCGATCCATTCGCCAATCTGGCGGGGGATTCGCCGGTCGCCCGGAGCCTGACATCCATTGTGCAAAACCTGGCCGGGCAGATCAGTATCCGCAACCTGACACGTCCGGCGGGCAAGGCGATTAAACTGGATATTACCGCGTAAAAAATACCGGCGGGCATTCCGCGCGGCAACAGCGGCAAACGCCGTCCGGCGGTTTTTATCGGC
>JAKBBN010000027.1 GCA_021808485.1 Planctomycetota bacterium
GCCGGTCGACTGGACAACCGTACCGGCGGACAGGAACAGCAGGGATTTAAAAAGCCCATGATTCCACACATGCAGGAGGCTGCCGGCCAGTCCGAGTATGATCAAGACAGGCTGGTGGACGGCCTGCCCCACCAAAGCGAGGCCCAATCCTATAAGAATGATTCCGATGTTTTCCACACTGTGATAAGCCAGCAGTTTCTTTATGTCATGTTGACCAATCGCCCATAACACCCCAAGCAGGGTACTGACCACCCCCAGCAACAGGACAATAAGCCCCCACCCCAGCGGATGGCCCGGTAATAGAAAAATAATGCGCAGCATGCCGAAAATGCCCATCTTGATCATGACACCGGAGAGAATGGCCGACACGTGACTGGGTGCGGCGGCATGCGCATCCGGCAGCCAGAAATGCAAGGGCATCATGCCGGCTTTTACGCCAAAAGCGAGAAGCGCTATAAAAAAAACCACATCCTGCACGCCCTGGGGCACGGCGTGCGGCCCGTGGGAGTGCAGCGGCAGAATGGCCCATGTTCCGGTAAACGCGTGAAGCAGGGCAAACAGCCCGAACAGCAAGAGCGTGCTGAAATGCGTGGCTACCAGATAAAGCCACGCCGCCCGGCGGGCCGCAGGGCTCTGGTCCTGGGTTACAATCAAAAAGTAGGCGCTGAAAGCCATCACTTCCCATGCCATCAGAAAACTCATGGCACTTTCCGCGAGCGTCAGATATGCCATTGCGGCAATCAGCAGGCCAAGCCATAGCTGCAGCATGCGGCTGGAACGCGGATGACGGGTGGACGGCCAGTACCCCAGTCCAAACAGGCACACCACGCCGCCGATGAAGAAGATTGGAACCAGAAAAAATGCAGCCAATGGATCCAGATTCAATCGCAAGGTCATGATGGAGAGTGGTGAGGTTATCGTCACCGGCGAGGCAAAGTTACCCGATAACACCCCACCGGCGGCGAAGAGTCCCGCGACGGCGGCGACCGCGCAAAGACCGGCGGAAAATTGGCGCCGAAAAATCAGACGACGGCCGGGAAGCAGGCCAACGACCCCGCTGACGGCAAAACCCATAATGGCCAGAATGGCAGCAATCATCCACATGGAGCAACCTGGCTATGATCGGCGGGAGTGGGCTGTTGAGGCGCCAAAATCCGTGATTCCGCCGATTGGAGCGAATTCAAAATCTCATCCCGTGAAGCGTACTGCAAAACCGCGGACTTGAACGCGGCATCACGGAGGACAAAGGCCAACCGGGAGAGGAGTTGCAAATGCGCGCGGACCGTGGGACTGATGAATGTAAAGAGAATATCCACGGGCTGACCGTCCAATGCGCCAAAATCAATGGGCTTCTCGAGAAAGCAGAGCGTGACCATTGGCTTGGTGACATGGAGAACAATGGGATTCCGCACATGCGGGATGGCGATGCCTCCACCAATGCCGGTGGAGCCCAGCGCCTCACGCGCCATTAAAACTTGATAAAGAAAGCTGCGATCCACTTCCTCCGGAAGGCGCAAAATATCGACGATGGAATGAAGAGCGCTGGCTTTATCCGCACCGCAAATGCGATAATGAACGCCGCCATCACGAAGTGCGCCGGCCAAGGTAGGCGGCGGAGATTCGGTATTCTGACCTTCAACAAAAATCTCCGGTGAAACTTGAATTTTGCGGGATGTCGCCCACTCCAAAAGTTCGGCCCGATTGAAACGGTATTGCTCATTGACCTGATAGGCCGGAATCACGCCTTGTTTTATCCAGCGGTATATGCTCTTCTCCGAAACAAACAGCAATCGTGCTGCATCGCGAACCGTAAGCTTCATATGAGACAATCCTCAAAACCGTGTCCGCTTATAGCATAAATGTCTAAAGATGTCCAGTGGAAAGTAATAAAGTCTAAATAAATGGAATAAAAATACATATTATTCATTTATTGAATATTTGTATCTGTATTTACGAATAAACACACAGCATAATACGATCTATTTTGTTTGACCAGTCGTCGACGGTTGGCCATGGCCAAGGGTGAAAACAGATCTCGATTTGCAAACGCCAATCCAAATGTTGATTCGATACCGTCCGCGGAAAACTCCCCTCGCCGGGCCAGCCGGTCTCTCGTATACTTTCGGGTATGAATCCGGATCAATTACTTATCATTAATGCCAGACTGCTGGACCCTGTTGCGTTCAAAGAACGCGACGAAGATCTGTTGATAATTGACGGGCGGATAGCGGCCGTTGGTGCGGGTTTGCGCACCGATGCGCCAAATGCCCGCGTGCTGGATGCAACCGGAAAGTGTGCGGCGCCGGGGCTGTTGGATATCCACGTGCACTTTCGCGAACCCGGGCAGGAGCATAAGGAAACAATTGCAACGGGCGCACGGGCGGCGGTGGCCGGCGGATTTACCACTGTCTGCTGTATGCCCAACACGACGCCGGCTCTGGATAACGACACGCAGATTGAATTTGTGCTTACGCAGGCTGCGCGTGCCGGATTTTGCGACGTTTATCCATTCGGGGCAATCACCAAGGGCCGCGCCGGCACGGAATTGGCGGAAATCATGCTGATGCATGAGGCCGGCGCCATCGGTTTCAGCGATGACGGGGTGGGGGTGGCCTCACCGGCGGTGATGACCAGAGCCCTGCAGTATGTCAAAATGATTGATGGATTAATCAGCCAGCATTGTGAGGAACCGTCCCTGTCCGGCGGCAGCATGCATGCCGGCGCCGCGGCCCTGCGGCTTGGGCTGGGCGGCATACCGGCCGTAGCGGAAGAACTGATGATCGCCCGCGACCTGCAGCTAAACCAGCGGATTGGAGCACGCTACCACGTGCAGCATATCAGCACGGCCGGGGCGGTGGCGCTGGTGCGCCAGGCACGGCAGGCGGGCCAGGCGGTGACTGCGGAAGTTACGCCGCATCATCTGCTGCTTACGGATGCGGCCTGCGCGGGCTATGACACAAATTTCAAAATGAACCCGCCGCTGCGCTCCGCGGTGGATGTGGCCGCCTGCGTTGACGCGGTGGCGGACGGAACGATTGACTGCCTGGCGACGGACCATGCACCCCATGCCCGGGAAGAAAAAGACATGGAATTTGACAAAGCGCCCTTTGGCATTACCGGGCTGGAAACCGCCTTGCCATTGTATGCCGAGGCTCTGGTGCACAGCGGGAAGCTGTCATGGGTGAAGTTGATTGAAAAAATGACGGTCAATCCGGCGCGAATCGTGCGATTGACGGACCGTGGAACCCTGAATCGCGGAGCCATCGGGGATGTGACGCTTTTTGACCCGCATGCCGTATGGAAACTGACACACGAAAGCACGCAGAGCCGCAGTCACAATTCGCCGTTTTATGATCGGCCGTTGCGGGGCCGGGTGACGCAGACCATCAAGGCGGGCCGGCTGGTTTTCAACCTGGAGCAGGCGGCGCCGAAGGGACGTGACCATTCCGGAAAAGCGGCGATCGGGCAATGACAGGACATGAACAACGGCCGAATGGTAATAATTGTAGACACATATAACTGTTTACATGCAGCGGGCAGACTTTGCGGCATCGGCGGGCCGCTGCCGCTGGCGGCTTTCTGCCGACTGTGCCGTTCCGCGCCGGGAAGGGTGATTCTGGTGATGGACGGCACGGCAAAACCCGGCGAGCCGACCGCGGATGAATTTCCAAATTTACGCTTCGTGTATCCCGGTAGCGGCAAAAAGGCGGACCCGGTGATCGGCCGGCTGGTATGCGAATTTCGCGACCGGAATCCCCTGGGCAAAGGGCTGCTGGTGATAAGTTCGGACCGGGCCGTTTTGCATCAGGCTCGCGGGGAAAAAGCAGCCACGCAATCAGCTGAGGCGTTTGTCCGTAACCTGCTCAGTCGCCGCGGAAACAGCCGTGCCGCCGGGCATTCGCCATCATCGAAGGCCGTACACCGGAACGCCGGACGCGGCACCGCCAATCTGTCCGCCGCGCGAACGGAGAAACAGGAAATCTCCGCGGAAACCCGGCGTTGGCTGGAAATATTCGGCTTTGCAACAACCGATGTTGAATCCAAGCGGCCGGCCGTAAAAGACACACAGGCCGCACGGCCGCAGGCAAAATCCCATATGGATCATCCGGTTGACGAGGCGAAAATTTCCAATGCCGATGATTCCGCGATCAGTGCATTGCTGGGACCCGTGCAGCCGCTGAAAGCAAAAGCGGCGAGAAGCCGGGCATCGGTGATGCGCCGGCGCAAGAAGCGGTGAGAAAAACGGTGCGAGCTGTACGCCAATGCGGCGGCCGGCCCGGTTCAGCCGGATCACCTGACCACCCAGTGGAAGAATGGAACAACACGGCATTTTTTGCGACACGACGTACCGTTGCATACCGCGGATTGTGCCGTGCAGCCAGTCGAAGGGGACGATATCCGGGGTATTCCACGTCTGATAACCTTTCGCCAATGCGGCTCGTCCGGAGGCGCAATTTGCGGCCGCAATCATCTGCAAAATGGTAATTTCAAGATAAGAAATTTTCCTGCCAATACCGCTTCAGCCCGGCGGATTTCCACCTCTCCTGAATTGCGGCGGCGCCGGAAACAACCGGCGGCCGGGAAATTTTGAAAAGTATCAATTGACTTGAATTGTAATAGCCGATATTCTACCCAATCTTGCCTGATTCTGCGGGTCTGCGGGGCGGGCACGGAAGAATGAGTATTGCAGTCTTCCGGACAAAGCCGGGTAATTCTGGAATAATTTCCATCGCAGTTGGAGTATACATGGCAGTTAAACGAAAGCTCGCAGCCGAAAAAACCTCCAAGCGGGCCAAGGGTTCAGTTAAAACGGCGAAAAAGACAACCAAATCCGCCGGGGCGTCCGCGCAGCTCCGCAAACCGCAGCCGCGCGTAAGGATATCGGCGGTGCGGAAGGCCGCATCGCAACCGCGGATCGCGCAAGCGAAATCCACCGGAAAATCGGGACGTTCCGCAGTGAACGCCAAACCCTCCGTGCTGAAAAGCGCCAACGGGATTGCGACGGGCGTGAATGGCAAGTCCCAGCATGTTGAGGCAAAATTGACCCGCAATGATCTGGAACATTTCCGCGAGTTGCTGCTGGAAAAGCGCCGCGAAATCCTTGGTGATGTCGGATCCATGGAAAGCGAAGCATTCAAAAATCAGGACAACCATTCCTCCAGCCCGATGCACATGGCGGATGTGGGCACGGATAATTTCGAACAGGAATTTACGCTGGGTCTGATTGAAAGCGAACGCCAGATGCTGCGCGAAATTCATGAGGCGATCGGGCGTATCGAGGATGGCACCTACGGCGTATGCGCGGGAACGGGTCAACAGATCAGCCGCGCCCGCCTGGAGGCCACACCATGGGCCAAGTACTGCATTGAATATGCACGCATGCTGGAAAGCGGACTGGTCGGCCGCGAAAGCACCGGCGACACCGGCGGGCGTGATTCTTCGGACGAAGACGAAGACTAAAGCGTGTGCCGCACCGGATTTCCCGGAGCGAATTCCAACCACCTGTTTTTCTTTTCCGCGCATTATCCCGCGCGGGCACAATCCGCCCGCGCGGTTAAGCCCTGCGCATTTCCATAATTTTTATCGGTCCGGCGGTGGCAGCGTCCATGGCCATCGCGTATACTTCCGCGAATGAAAAGGGCCGCAAAAAAGATTCCTCTTCTGATCATGCTTCTGGCTGTTGTCATAGCCGGGGGAAAACTGTCGGCCGGGCCGGTGATCCGGCCGACCGCCCATTGGCTGCTGAAGGGCGGCGTATGGGTGCCGCTGGTTCCCGCAAACAAGACCACGCCGGAGGGACGCGTGGCCCTGATGATCCGGAATTTTAACAATCACCATTACGGCCGGGTCATTGACCAATCGCATTCGTGGCTGCACAACAAAGCGTTGAAAAATAATCCACTGATCCCGGAGGTATTGCTGCTGCAGGGCGATGCATTCAACGCGATCGGTGAAAAGTATGCCGCGCTTTTTCCGTATGAAGATTTGCTGGATAATTTTCCATCAAGCGATCTTTATGGCCCGTGCCTGCAGCGGGAATACAATATCGCGCAGGCGTTTCTGCACGGTTATAAACGGCGATTCCTGGGACTGCGGATTCTACCGGTATACGGCGACGCACTGCGGTTGTTGCGGCGCATCCAGGACCGGCAACGTGGATCCCCGCTGGCGGAACTTTCCGGAATAACCGTGGCCGATTATTACTATAAAGACGGACGGTTTCAGCGGTCATTTCAATCATACAGTGATTTTCTCCGGCGCTATCCCTACAGCCAGTTTGTGGTGAAGGCGACGGTACGGCAGTGCGAAGCCCTGCTGGCGACTTTCCGCGGCGTGCGGTTTGATATGACTCCGCTGCATAACGCCCAGGCTGAACTGGAAACGTTGCAGCAGGAGTATCCACAGCAGGCCGTGCGCATTCAGGCAAAGGCCATCGAGGCGCGTATTTACGACATTGAAGGCAGGAAAGAACTGCAAATTGCGCGATTTTACATCCGGTTCAGCCACCCAAAATCGGCCGAATTTTATTACAAACGCGTCATTGCGGGCTGGCCGGATACGATATGGGCGACCAAGGCCCGCCGCGAATTAATCCGTCATTTTGGCAAGGAGGCATCGCCATGATGCAACGAGCGACACAACACGGGGCTGATCCGCAGCCGGTGAATTGTCCGCCGCCAGCGAAGGACGCTGCCGGTAATCGGAACAGCCGTGCGGCCCGGATTACCGCGGGATTGTTGATGACCGTCGCCCTGCTGCTGACGGGTGGATGCGGCTACACGGGGCAATCCCTGTATCCGTCCGGCATTCAAACCGTGGCGGTTCCCATCTGGAAAAACAACACGTTCCGCCATCAGCTTGGATTCCGATTGACCGAGGCGATTGATAAAAATATTGAATCGCGTACACCGTATCGGCTGGCGTCCATCAAACACGCCGATACCGTGCTGCGGGGCAAGATTGTGCAGGTGCAGGAGACGCTGCTTTCCAGCAGCTTTGAAACCAACCTTCCGCAGGAAACACAGGTGACTATCGTGGTGGACTTTACGTGGCGGGACCTGCGCAACGGAAAGATATTATCCGAGAGAAAAGAATTTGCCCGGTCCGCCAATACCATTCCGCAGATCGGTCAGCAGCTTGCCGATGCGGAACAAACCGCAATGGAAAAGCTGGCGCGTGCCGTGGTGGCCCAGATGCAGAAATCATTTTAATTTGACTTTCGGGCCGGGACTTGCGGAAATCGGATGCCTGCCGGACTGGCCGAACGCGGTTGCTCCCCTATAATAACAGTCAAGCGTGATTGATGGGCGGAAGCGTTTTGGAGACGGCCGTGATTATTGACAGTACAGTTGAACCGATTCTGCCGTTGTGCCGGGCGGTGGGCAAGATTCCCAGCGGCTTGTTTGTTATCACGACCGGCATGGGGCCGCATAGTACCGCCATGCTGGTATCGTTTGTGCAGCAGTTGAGCCGGGAACCGATCTGCATCGGCGTAGCGTTGCATCGCAACCGGGAAGTATCGGCAATTATTGAGCGGACGGGCGGCTTTGTACTCAACATATGTCATGCGGGTGACAAGAACCTGCTGCGGAAATACGCCCGGCAAAGCCTGACGGGGGATGCGGCATTTGAAGGCATGCGAACCCACAGACTGGGGAATGGCGGGACAATATTGCTGGATGCCTGCGCATGGATATGGTGCGATTTGCACCAGCGGATTGATTTTAAAACGGATCATGAATTGATCATCGGAACAGCCACAGAGGGCGGACTTTCGGACGATGACAAGGCCAAGCCGGTGGTGCATATCCGGCATGATGGTTCAAACTATTAAGCCGCTTCATGCGCATATGGCTCTGATTTTTCAGGTGGTGTTATGACGACAGATGCGATTCATTCAACGACGGGCGCCCGCGTCCCCATTGACATTCATGATTCGGTTAACGCGCAAATTCTGGCGGTATCGGAAGATAAAATTACAGGTTTTCAGCCCGATCCGATGGGCGCAATCGCCCGCCTGACCGGCCTGGATATCGGAACGGTGATTGAGCGAATTGCCGCGATGCTGCGGGCGGGCGTAGTTCGCCGCGTGCGCCAGACGCTTCTGGCCACGAGTCTGGCGGAAGGCTGTCTTGTGGCATGGGAAGTACCGGCGGAAAAACTCAACGCCGCATTTGATTATTTGTTCGTGCAGGACCCATTTTCCGGGCATGTGGTGATACGCAGCACCGACGGCCAAACGACCGGATCCAGGTACCGGCTGTGGACCACGCTGAAAGTGCCGCAAGGTTATTCGCTGGAAAAACATTGCCGGTATCTGCAGGGTAAAATTGGCGCGATGTCATTCAAGATGATGCCCGCCAAACGGCTTTTCGCCCTGGGAGTGGGGCACGTGCGCAGGCGCGGGTTGGAACCGGGCAGTAAAGCGGATGTACCCGCTGAAGCCGTACCGACCACCCTTGTGAAACTTTCGGACAAGCAGTGGCGGGTACTGGTGGCGCTGAAGCGGGAGTTTGCTCCGGCGGAATTGTGTGAAAATATCTGGGGGCCGCGGGCCGAAGAAGCGGAAATGCCGTTGGCGGATTTCCTGCAGACAGCCGGCGAACTGCATGCGCTGGGTGTGATCGGACGGTTCTCCACGTTTCTGGAACATGTCAAAACGTTGCCCACCGGTGACAAAGTGACGCAGTATAATGCCTTGTTTCATTGGGCCGTGCCGCCGGGGCGGGAAATTGAAGCCGGTCGAGAAGTCGGCCGATTTCATATTATGACCCATGCCTATTGGCGCGAGGGCGGCGCCGAATTTGGCAATGTGAATATCATGGGCGTGGCCCATGGCAAGGACCGCAACCTGATACTGGCCCACAAAGCGGCGATTGACCGGCATCTGGAATCCGTGGGAATCACCGTTTCATATACCAACGTATTCTGGGGCGGGCGCAGTGAAATCAAGCCGAGTGAAATCGCGCCGGCGGCTTATCGTGAATGGTGCGGCAAAGCGGGCTTGGACCCGGAAGCGATGCGGTGTTAAAACCGGCGGGCCGGACCGGCGCCGTTCACGACATGTTTTTTCCCGCCGGCAATTCATCGCGCCGCACAAAAGAAAGCACAGCCGAAATGAAATTACGAATTGTTGTGACAGAGGGTCTTGAAGAACTGCCGCTGGCATGGCTGAAAAGCGAGGTGGAGGTCATCGAGTCGAGCTGGAAGAATCCGCAGCAGTTAAGGCGGGATTTAGCCCATGCCGACGGCCTGATTGTTCGAACGTATACGCAGGTGAACACGGAACTGCTGTCCGCGGGTTCAAAACTGCGCGTGGTAGGCCGGGCCGGTGTGGGGTTGGAAAACATTGATCAGGAAGCGTGCAAGCAAAGCGACGTACAGGTCATTTCGACGCCCGGCGCCAATATGCACGCCGTGTGCGAATATGTATTCAATCTCATCTTCCATTTGGGACGGCGGCTTGTGCATGTGCCGGGTCCCATTTCCGCGGACGCCTTTCACAGTTACCGCAAAACCGTGCGTGGTTTGGAACTGCACGGCAAAACAATGGGAATTCTGGGCATGGGACGCATCGGCCGGGCTGTGGGGCGCGTGGCCCACGCGTTCGGGATGCGTGTGATTTATAACGACCTGGTAGACGTGGCTGTCCATATTGATTATCCCGCCACAAGCGTGCCCAAACCGGAGTTGTATGCCGGCGCGGACATTCTTACGATTCATGTAAGTCATTTCGAAGGAAATCGAAACCTGGTTGGAGAATCCGCCCTTCAACTGATGCGCCGGTCGGCCTATCTCATCAATACCTCCCGCGGCGAAGTGGTGGACGCCCACGCGCTGGCGGCGGCACTGAGAGCCGGCACTATTGCCGGGGCGGCACTTGATGTGCATGAGCCGGAACCGCCGCCCGCGGATTATCCGCTATGGGGTATGGCCAACGTGATATTGGCGCCGCACCTGGCGGCACGCACCCAGGGAGCGATGGACGCGATGAGCTGGGTGGCGCGGGACGTGGTGGAATATCTTCGACAATTGCCGACGAAATAAATCAAACAAATCATTTTGCACACCGGCTGCGGCGATGTAATTTATCGGACGCTTTTGCGACGAATTTTTCTTGTATTATGCGCCAGGACCAATATAATCAACTTTGGATGCGGAAGAGAGACGCCATTTTATAATGGGCTCTCATTCATATTCAAGCGGATTGTCAGCGCAGGCCATGAATGCTCCGCGCCGTGATGGGAATGCCGTTACCTCATTTATTGGAGAGATATAAATGACTACAAAACATCGTTCAGTCATGAAATTCAGTATGATTGCGGCATTCGCCGGCGCGGCAGCGGTCGGCTTTACGGCTGCGGTTGAAGCCCAGGATTACACCATGACAATCATCCCCAATTCCTCCGGTGCATACGGTATCAATGACAGCAATACCGTCGTGGGAATTGAAACCAACGGCTCCACGCCGTTTAGCTACAACAGCGGCACTACTGCAGCAATCGGCGGTGCGTCGCTGCTGTCGCCCAGCTTTGTCAATGCGATTAACTCCGGCGGAACGATCGTTGGCGGAAGTTGGAGCGGAGTTTCCCAACAAGCCGCCGTCTTTGGAACCAACAGCGTTACGTTCCTGGGAGCCGCCGGTTCCATCAGCCAGGCCAATGCGATAAATACCACTGGGGAAGTTGCCGGCAATGTTCAGGATACAGGCGGACTGAATCATGCGGCATTTTTTTCTTCCTCGACTCCCAATCAATCCGCCACAATTATTGACAACGTCAACAGCTTTGGGATGGGAATCAACGATTCGGGAACCATTGTGGGCTATCAGGCAAATAGCTCCAGCAGGTTTGACGCATTCAGTTATTCCGGCGGAACTTTGACGGACCTGGGCAGTTTTGGAGTGACGGGAGCTCTCGGCGGTTATGCCAGATCAATAAACAACTCCGGGACAATCGCAGGATATTATGTGGACTCCGCCGGTTACTCCCGTGCGGTCGACTATTCCGGGGGCGTTGCGACCACGCTTGACAGTTCCGGCGCATATTTGAACAGCCGCGCCAATGCCATTAACGGCACCGGCGTCGTCGTGGGAACGGCAGATAATGGCGGGACCACCCCCGTTGCGTTCGTGTATTCCAACGGCGTATTTACCAATCTCAACAATCTGGTGACCAACCTGCCAGTTGGCGATCAGTTGATATCCGCCAATGCAATTAACGGCAACGGCGATATTGTCGGTTTCGGCGGATATACGGCCTCTGGTGATGTCACCTATGGCTTCCTGCTTACGCCGGTGACCGCGGGCGCCGCTGTTCCATCGCCGGGATCGTTGGGGCTTCTTTTCGGCGGAGCCGCCGGCCTCGGGCTGATATTGCTGGCCGGCAGAATACAAAAACGCACCTGATTTTTACACCGCCGGTACCCATCAAAATGGAGCCAGCCCTATTCGCCGGGTGTTTCCGGGGGCCAGGCCCGCCCCAACGCCCGCGGACCGGGTCGATTTTTAGCCATTACCGCCAATGCCAGCAGAGCGGCCGCGTACGGTAACATTTGAAACCATTGAAATGGGATATGCTGCAGCGATTCCAGCAGGCGGTTATGCGCTGTGTAGCGCGCGGTCTGCAACACCTGCTGCAGGGCATTGATAAACCCGAACAGCAGGCAACCGGCCGTAAGGCCGAACAAATTCCAGCGGCCGAAAATAACCAGTGCGAGTACCACAAATCCCTGTCCGCCGGTCATATCCGCGGCAAAGGAATGGGTGCGCATAATGCTTAAATAAGCTCCCGCGGCGCCGGCACAGCCTCCGGCAAACAGCACCGCGCCCCACCGCCATGCCCGAACGCGAATTCCCGCGGCCTGACACGCTTCGGGAAAGTCTCCAAGCGATCGAATAATCAGTCCCAGTCGTGCGTAGCGCAGCAACCACCAGACCAGAATTCCCAGCAGGATCGTGACATAACACAACGTGTACTGATCAAACAACGCCGGCCCGAAGAATGGCGTGCGGCTCAAAAACGGCAACGGCCATTTGTGAAAGCCGGCGCCATGCGGCAATGAAACGGACATGTCATGCTTTTGCCGCCAATTTTGAAATACGGCCCAGGCCGTGCCGCTGGCGCCGACGGCCAAAATATTGATCGCCGCTCCGCAGACTATTTGATCCGCCCGGCCGGAGACGGCGACGGTGGCAAACATCGCCGCCAGTGCCATGGCCCCCAGAATGCCGGCACACAGTCCGATTGATCCGTAACCGCAACTCGCCGCGGTATACGCCGCGATACAACCGGTCAGCATCAAACCCTCAATACCGATGTTGATCACACCGGCCAGTTCCGCCACCAGTTCGCCAATGCCGGCCATGACCAGGGGAACCGCGGCGGCGATCATCTGTTGGGCCAGAAAAGTGACAATGTTTTCACCCGCGGCCATGGTTCAACGCCCCTCCGTTGCGGCCGCATCCACCTTTGCGGTTGGAGATATCCGGCGGCGATTAATAAATGCCAGCAACAGCAGCATGACCAGCAATACCGTACCTTTGACGACATCGGCAATATTGTGAGGCAGTCCGAGGGAGCTTTCCTCCACGCGCAGGGCGCCGGTATCCAACATGCCGAAAAACAGCGCCGAAAACGCAATACCCAAGGGATTCAACCGGCCCAGCAGGGCCACGGCGATTCCCGCGTAACCGTAGGAGCCGAAATTCGCGATCAAAAAATGCGTGACACCCAACACCTGAAACGCGCCTCCCAGTCCGGCAAGGCCGCCGCTGACGAAAATCACGGTCATCTGCTGACGCGCCACCGGAATGCCGGCCAATTGCGCGGCGCGCGGGTTGAGCCCTGTCACCAGGGTTTGAAATCCAAAAACAGTTTGCCGATTCACCACATACAACAGCGCCGCCAGACAGAATGCCAACAGGACGCCGATGTGCAAACTGGAAAATTTGATCAGCACCGGCAGCCAGTAGCGACCTTGAATTTCCGCGCTCTGCGGAGCGGAGGTGCCGTGTGCCTGCAGCGGACCGCTGAGAATTATTTCCACCAGATAAAATGCCACAAAATTCAATAAGATTGTCGACAGCACCACGGGAACGCCGCGCCATCGTTCCAGCGCACCGGCCAGTACCGCCCACAGTCCGCCGCCAACAGCACCGCCGACGACAGCAATCACGATTGTCGGCATTACCGCGGGAGTGACCTGCCATCGAGTAGCCAAGCCGACACTCACCATGGCGCCGATAAGAAACTGCCCCTGCGCGCCGATATTCAGCACGCCGGACCGAAAGGCGATTCCGGCGGCCAACCCCGTCAGCAGCAGCGGGCATGTTTCCGCCAGTGAATTGCTGATGTAGTACGAATTGCCCACGGCGCCAATCAGCCAGCGGTGCAGGATTCCAAGCGGGGGATACCCGCACGCCCACAATACCAGGAGCACCGCACCGAATGCCGCAGCGCAGGCCATTACAGTGGCCCCGACGGACAGCAGACTTTGCCTGATTTTCATCGCAGGTCTCCGTGAGTCATGCCCGCACTCCCAGCATCAGCCGTCCGATGGATTCCCGCGAGGTATGCGGCCAATCCGTGTCGCTCAGCTGGCCTTCATACATCACCGCCACCCGGTCACTCACGGCCAGCAGTTCATCAAGATCGGCATGAATCAGCAAAACCGCAGCACCGGCATTCCTCGCCCGGACGAGTTGATTCATCACAAATGCCGTAGCGGTAATATCCAAACCACGCGTGGGATTGACGGCAAGTATGAATTCCGGGGAATCGGACAATTCCCGCGCCAACACCAGCTTTTGCTGGTTGCCGCCGGAGAGCGCCCCCACCGGCGTATCAAGGTCGGGGCAGCGGATATCAAACTCCTGCATTCGGCGAAGGGTAAATGACCGCCACGTGGAGAATCTTAGAAATCCCCAGCGGGCGAATGGCGGTTGATGATGGCGTTTAAGCAGCATGTTGGCCGTTACGGATAAACCGGGAACAAGACCATCGGTTCGGCGATCCTCCGGGATTATCGCAAGCAGTTGCCGCCTGCCCGTCCTTTGCGGTGCGGAATCGCGCGTTGTGGAAAGCGTCATTTTACCGGCGGCCGGCAGGGTCGGATCGGCAATGCACTCCACCAGTGCGGATTGACCGTTCCCTTCCACTCCAGCGATGCCGACTATTTGGCCGGAATGCACCTGCAAAGATACATGGTGTAGAACGATGGATGCCTCCCGCTTGACGGTGACATCCGCGAGTGCCAGGCGAGCCTCCCCTCCGACGGGCGGCGGGGGACGGGAAATTGCCTGCGGAACATTGCCACCGATCATTTTTTCCGCCAACATTGCATGCGTCAAACCGGCCAATTCGCCGGTATACACCGCATCGCCGCGCCGCAAAATGGTGATGCGGCGGCAAATTTCCGTCACCTGGGCAAGTTTATGGCTGATAAACAGCACCGCTGTACCGGATGCGGCCAGTGAGCGAAGCGCGGCGAACAGGTCCTCCACTTCCATGGGAGCCAGAGAGGCGGTTGGCTCATCTAGAATCAACAGCTTGCCGCCCGCACAAAGTGCCTGAATAATCTCGACACGTTGACGCTGGCCGATTGCAAGACGTGATACAGGTTCATCCAGCGGCAGCCGCCAGCCCAGCCTGTTCTGCCATTCTGCGGCCCGCGCCGCCACAAGGCGCCGGCCTCCGGAAATAAGCCCGCGGCCCGCCAGGAGAATTATATTTTCCATTGCGCTCAGGGCCGGCGCAAGCTTGAAATGCTGGTGCACCATCCCAATTCCCATCCGGCGTGCAACGGCCGGCGACGTTATGCGCACGGGCGCCCCGTTGAACAGTATCGTACCGGCATCCGGCGGAAGCAGGCCGAAAAGAATGTTCATCAAGGTTGTTTTGCCGGCCCCATTTTCACCGACAACGGCGTTGATTTCCCCTGCCTGCACCCGCATGGAAACATTGTGCAATGCCCGAAAAATTCCGAAGCGCTTGCTGATATTGCGGATTTCCATCATGTCAACACAAGCCCTTGACCCATGCACGCGAACCGCAGGCCCGCGGATACCGGCCGCATTTCATCAATTCCGATTCACAAAAACCTCGCCCGAAATGCGTTTAATGCCCCGCAACGGACAATGTTCCCGCCTTGAGCCTGCGGCCCGCGGCAGCCAGGGCCGAGCGCATCCGTGGGGTAATGACCGAGCCAAACAGTCTGGGATTGAGCACCACCAGACAAACGCCGTTGTGCAGGTTCTCCGGCTTTATTCCCGCGGTGAATTTGCCCGTTTTTACCGCCAGCGCCACCTGCATAAAGGCCCGATCCAGCCGGATGACAGCGCTGGCCGGCGTAAATTTAGAGCAGGTTGAATTGTTGTTTTGATTGCGATTGCAGCCGAATACGTAAATGGGATCGCCCCCTTTTTTTACGCGGCGGTCCGCCTGAGCCACGGCCTCAAATACCCCCTTGCCGGCGGCATCCACATTCTGGTAAATGACGTCAATATGCTGCTGGATAAACGCTTCAGCCTGGCTCTTGGAAAGGGCCGGCTGGTCCCAGCTTGTGTAGGCCTGGGCCACGCGGATGTGCGGATTGACGCTGCGTGCCCCGGCACGAAATCCCCGAAAACAGGCTGTTACGGAGGGAATTTTCTCACCGCCGATGAACCCGATTTTCCCGGTTTTTGACAGCATTGCCGCCAACATTCCCAGTTGATACGAAGGCTCGGTAAGGTCAAAGTTCAACGTGGCGATGTGCGGTTTGGCAATGTCCGCCCCGCTCACGGCGAAGCGCGTTTTCACCCCCTGTGCGGCGACCTGCGTCGCAGGCACCAGAAATTCATATCCATGCCCGATGACCAGTTGATAACCGCGCATGGCGAAATCCCGCATCACGTTCACCGCCCAGACCGGGGACACTCGTTCCACCACGGAAACGCGGGCGTGAAGTTTTTTGCCGACCCGCTCAATGGCGTCGCGTCCTTCCTGATTCCAGCCGCCGTCAGTCACCGAGCCGGAACAGATTAATGCAATTTTCATTTTGGCCAGACACGGCTTGCCGTGCACAGTTGCCAGAATTACCGGCAGAATAACCCACAACAGCACCGCGATCCGGCGAGGATTGAATAACAGCGGCAGCTTAAACGGCATGGCAGCTCCTTTTGCTCGGCCATTGGGCGGCGCAACTGTCAGGATTATTGGCTATGATTCGCGGAAAAGCCAGCCGCGGGAACTTATTCACCGCGGCGCTTCACGCGTACGAGGGTAAGCGACATGTCACCGCCATTCACCGATTTCACGGGCTTTATCTGTGGAAATACAATGTGCACGCGCGCTGCGGCATGATCCACGCCCGACCTGATCAAAAGCGCTTTTATGATTTTTTCACGCCGCTGGGCAATTAGAATGGCGACCCCACGGGTGCGTCGCACGGCCTGGCGCGATGCACCAGGTTCCAATATGGAGGCCAAAAAGCCGATCGCCCGGGTGCAATCCGTCAGGCGATGATTCAACCGCGTAAGTTCCACGCGGTTAAGATTCACGGCGGCGGAACTGAGGCGTATGGCAACTTTCGCCTGCAACCGCCCCACCATTACCACCCGCTGCCGCAGCAGTTGCATCTGCCGGCGGCGCAGCGCATTGATCAATTCAACGGCCTGACCCGGGGTGGGATTGGCGCGACGCCGCGCCACCGCCATGTCCGCGGTGCTGATGACCTGCCGCACCACTACCTGAAGCGAATCGTGCGTACGCAATAAATGAATGACGCGGTTCAGGTTTTTTCCACCCTGCCAACTCAGGCCGGTCTGGCCGGGGGCGTAGTGGATGATCTCGGGGGGCCAGGGAGCGGGTACCGCCTTGCCTCCCCCAAAAAGGCCGTTGGCAAGCTTCAGCGGCGAACTTGCAATTCCGATGGCAATCGCTTTGGCCAGCGATCCGATAACCCCGCCTTCCACTGCGGACATGGATATGTGGGAGTGGCGAACCGGCACGCCGAATGAAAGCGTGATTGACCCGTCGGGCGCCTGTATGGCCGCCACGGCAACATCCAGCGGGGTGGGTAATTTCAAAACTCCGGCCAGCGGTCCTTTCGCAGGCTCGGAGAGCTTAAGATCGGTAAATACGAGTTTCACGTGCGTATCAATGTGCCGCGGGCTCAATAGACGCGTATCCGTGGAACCATCAAATACGCCGCCGTCGAGCGTAACGCCATACTTGGCCGCCGCATCATGAAACTCCGCAAGTTCCAGACCATTTAAGCTGCCCTGCACCCAGCCGTGCAGCTTCGGATATAAATACAGCTGCCCGCTGGCCGCCATTTGTGAAAACAATTTTCGGCGCGATGGGACCGGCCTCCGGGGGACCGTGGCGCGATTTATTGGAGACGGTGCAGCCGACCGACGCGAGGGCCTTTTGATACCCGCCGGAACACTCAAGGCCTTACGGGTGGGCGTTTTTGTTTGTGCCGCCGCCAATGTTGGTTTGGCCTGATGCACGGCTCCCGTCACGAGCTTTGCAACCTCGGCCGGCTTTTTTCCGACCGGCAAATGGCCGACCGATGAAGATTGGTCAATTGACACACGCTTTGCATAGGCCAGGACATCAAAACGGATCGGCGCCGGGCGGTGCAGGGCAGCGCTGCTTATATCCCGAGCCTCGGCTTCCATGCCGGTTACCGGGATACGAATATGCAGTCCATGATCAAGAAATGAAAAATGACAGCCGCTGATGACCACACGGCCAATCGCAAATTGCGTCGCCGGGCCGGCAGCGACGCCAGCGGCAGTTGGAACAGGGGCATTCGTTGCCGGATAGGCCTGCGGAGCGGTCCGAACCGACTGCACGGATTTAGCGCCGGCCTTGCCCGGTGTTTTGCTCGACGGTTTGGCCAACACCAATCCAGCTGCGATCAGTTGATGCTGCTGGCGAACAATGATGCATCGCGGCGAAAGAATGTTCAGCAAAGGAATATTGATGGAATGCTGCGCCGGCGTCACTTCTATTTTATCCGATGAAATTTCCTTAATGCCCGCCCAAATGCGCCCCCCCGGTCTTCGCTGAAAGCCGACGTTCTGAATTTTGGCGGCAAGCCTCATTGGTTGCGAAAAGTCAAAAGCGATAGGTGAAGTACGATTCATTTCGCATTGTACACTGGCATCCATTGCAAATTGGCCATCCTTCAGGCCCGCCGGATCGAACACCTTGCCGAAAACCGGCAGGATGCCCGCCAAGCCCGTGCCGCGAATTCCGGAAAGCTTCAGTTGCATGCCCACGCGCGGCACATTGGCGAACGGCCGCAGACGCAGCCCGATGGAAAACGCATGTACCAGGCGGCCGGCCCGGCCGCGAATCACAAGCTGCGCCGGCGGCTCAGCCGCCGGCTTCGGGCCAAGAAAGCGCATGGGCAGCCTGTTGGCCAGTTCCAAATTTGTTAACCGCAAAGTTATTCCGGAAGTTTTACCCGGATCCGCGCTTGTACCGGTTGAGCCAAACCGGGGAAAGTTTTGCACAACAATGGACTTCGCTTTTAACCGCAGTTTATGCACGACAACCAGCGGGAAAGCCGGCACGGCCGCCAATTCGCGCATCCCCGCCGCATGCACGGGCGACACCATCGGACCCGTGGGCCGCAGCGGCCGCCCGGCTTCGGTCAGCCCCAGCGTGCTCCAATCCCCGTTTGCCCGCCGTTTAATCAGCAGGGATTTAACCGTGATCCCGGCGAGATTCACCGCAATCAAGTGTCCGGCGGGATCCAGACGATCCGCGGTTAACGCGGCATTGCTTATGTTCAGCAGGGTTTGTGCAGGCCGTTGGGCTGCTCCGGGCGCCGCAGGATCCGCTTGCGAGAGAATCAGCGAATTCAACTTCATCCCGGCTGATATGCCCCCGCTCAAATTGTGCCTTAATTCCATGGATCCATCGAGCGTGAGTTTTCCATCATGCAGCGTGGGATTAACCGTTCGTGGAAAATATGGCGCCAGGGACCGCAGTGAAAGACCGGAAACGGCAAGATTCAATGCGGCCCGGCTGGCGCCGCCCTGGGTCAATGCGGCAAAGCGCGACGAAAGCCACAATTCCCGTACGACACCCGGAATGGCGGCGTGAATTGACAAGTGACTCCAGTGCCGGCCGACAACCTGCCCGATTCGCACATGCGATGCCGCCACATCCGCGGAAATATGCAATTCCACCGGCTTGTAAACGTCGGAATCCGTCCACACCAGGCCCGCGTCCTTAACCGTCACCCGCCCCAACGAAAGTTTAATCGGTCCGCCGCCTTTCGCGGCGCCTTTCGGCAATATGGGACCGCCTTGCCCGGCCGGTTGAAGCGGCGCCAATCGCAGCCCCAGCAGTTCTAGGTCCGCCGCGCGGGTGCGATGAATATTAATCCACGGTTTGCTGATGCCCACCACCGCGGCTCGCAGATTTCCGGGGCTGACACTTATACCGGCCAACCGCAATGAGGCCATTGACGCCAGTGTATCGGCGCCGTTGATAAGTTTGACGCCGGATATATGTACTCCGCCGGTATAACCCTCGGCGGTGCGGTAGATATGGCCGCTGAAATCAGCCTGAAATGCGCCACGAGACAGCAGCGGAAAAACACCGCGCGGTTTCAGGTACGGACCAAGCGGCAGCAAATCCATGCCATTGGCGGCAATGTTCATTTTCAGGCCCAGACTGTTTGCGCCGGGCACAAGCCAGCCGGAAATGGATGCGGAATCTATTAATCCCGGCGCCGTCAACCATGCCTGGATTGAACCGGTTTTAGGATGCGCCGAAACATGCTGCATATCCAGCAGAAAATTCTTTAATTTAAGACCGGCATGGGATATCGAAAAACTGCGCCCGGTCGCCAATGCCTTATCGACGAAATTCACACGAATATTGTGCCAGTCAAATGAATCAATCTGAAGCCGCGGTGGAACAGTTGCCGCGGCCGCCGCCGTTTCGACTTTCCGCACTTTTTTCCGGGGAGGTGTGCCGAAGCGGAAACCCAGCAGGGACAATGCACCGGATTTTTCCCGGACAATATTCACCTCCGGACCGGACAGATCGATATTTCCTATTTCAAACCGCCCGGTGCGCGGGTTGATGCGCGCGGAATTGATATCAACATGCCGGAAATTGAGTAACGTGCGGCCGTCATTGGCAAACCTCAGATTCTGCATTTGAAGACCAACGGAAAGCGTTCC
This sequence comes from Planctomycetota bacterium, assembly GCA_021808485.1. Classification (GTDB taxonomy): domain Bacteria; phylum Planctomycetota; class Phycisphaerae; order WQYP01; family WQYP01; genus JAJYPG01. The sequence continues at coordinate 20,195 of JAKBBN010000027.1, forward strand.
ATCGGCACTGCGACCCGCACTTGCCTTTAAGGCTAACCCGAGCGATCCATTATTCAGTTCGCTGGTAAGACCCGCCGCACGAAGATATGGCCGGATGGCCGCGGCAGTAATTTTGGATGCGTCAAAATGCAGCGCCACGCGGGCCGGATGAGCGAAGGGCAGCGAGGTACCGGCAATGATAAATGTGTTCATCAATCCGGGAATGCCGCCTTGGCCATTGATTTGCAAATGGAATGACGGCTCTCCCGGCAAACCGCCGGAATTAATGGCGGTTAAAGAATGCAACTGCAGCGTGATGACGTTTTGCGGTGTAACAGCGGCATCCAGAAAAGTGAATTTAAGGTTATTGATATGCAGAGCCTCGACGCCCAGCGAATAATGGCCCGCCGTGGATTTTGACTGACTCACGACTTGCGCCGCGGCCCGCAAAACCGGGCTGGCCGCCACCGCCCTGGCCACGGCCCGGGCTTCAACCGCGTGCGGCGTCCTGACCGGCCGAGTGACGGATGTTTTTTTCAGGAGAAGACCGGCAAATTGCAGCAGACCCGCGGCGGTGCGGCGGACATACACATGGCAACCGGTCAATGTCACATTCCGCAAATTCATCAATTTGCCTTTTAATGCCGCGGAAACGGCCAGGTTCTTAATGCTCAGGGCCGGCCGGCTGCGGGTTGCGAGCAGCATATTGTTCAGGCCAAAGGTCATGGAAATCGAATTTTGCGGCGCCGCATGCACATGCAGTTGCGCATAGGCCCGTGCATGCATGGAAAGTCCCCGGGCGGTCGGTCTGATCCCCAACGATGCCAAGTATCCGGCGATCGGCTTTAAATGCAGACCCACCATAAAGATATTGGCTTTAGCCGCCAATGTATCGGCGGAATTGGTAACCGTGCCGCGAATACGCAAGGTGTCCAACATTGATCCGGACCAGAATGAAAGCCCAAACCGCGTCGGCCGGCCCTTGCGCCCGAGTTCCGACACGCGAACGTTCATATCCAGCCACGTGTCCACCGCGGGCTTGACATTCGTATCCACAAGATGCAGGACGAGATGCTCAAGGCGAAACGCCCGGATACGCAGCGGTGAGGAAAGCGATATCTTGGAGTTTGCGGCCGATCCGGCCGGCGTCGTGGATGATTGGGATAAAAGGGCGTGCAGCAGCGGCCCATTTCCCGCGGCATCGCGCCTGATAATTACTTTGGCGCCGTCCGCCTCCACGCGACGCAGGTACAGCCTGCCGGCAAACAATTGCAGCACCGAAACGTTGCCGTGACAATATTCACTGGTAAGCACCGACGGACCGCCGGAAGCGGGACGGATTTTCAAGTCCCATATACTCAAATCCCCGCCCAGCACACTTAAGCTTAACCGCTGATAGCTTGCGTTTAATCCGTAAAAACCCAGCGCATGCTGCAGCACGGCGGGCAGGATAAAAACCAGCGAAAGGCGGAATATAATTACCGCGGCGCCCGCAATCGCCAGAATGCGTATGGTCCGTTTTTTCCACCTGCCTTGTGCCGGCGGCTGTCCGGCTGATGATGCCTTCGGATTGCTTTCAGTCATGGCTGAATCCTTTTGAGAAACGCCGGATTGCCCACCGCTTTATCAAGAGCTGCATTTCGCCGATTAATCGGACCCAGCGGATGGTAGCCGGGAGGCGCCCAGCCGCGGCGGTTAAGCCAGTCAAATGCGCCAATGCGATCCGCCGGCGATGTGTCCTGAAGATAGATATAGTTTTCCGCAATAATCTGCCTTTCAAACAGCCTTCTGGACCCAAGCGCCCCGGCTATCTGATCCAGCGACGAACTGTGATATGCCGCCTCGCCAAGATGCAGCGACAACACTGTCTGCAATTCCGGCACAAGCGGCGATTTCTTCTGCATGGTGTACAGGAATTCATAAGCGGCCCGATCCAGCTGCCAGCCCAGGTCCGCGACGGATAATCCGGGGGCTCCCGGCCGCACCGAGGTGAAAATATTTTCCGCCAGCGGTGCAAGTTGTGAATCGTTTACGGTCAACACCGTATCCTCGCACAAATGCGCACCGGTTTGAGCCGAAAGATAGATCAGTGCCGCCCGCCGGACCGATTTATCCCGCAGACGCCCCAAAGCCTCGACCAGGTCCGGACGGTTGAGTTTATCCGCGGTGCTCGCGGGCCGCAGCGGCGGTCTGGCGGCCAGAATCGCGGCATGTTCAAGCATGCCCTTATCAGCCGGACCGGCCGGACGAATATTTATTTCAACAGCCACCGCCTGTCCGCTCCCGGAAACGAAGCGGAATGGGAGAATAAAGGCATATTTCCCCGGCGCCGCAGGCGTGGCGACGATCTGCGTCTCACGGTTGAATGCCAGCCCACCCGCCGCGCCCGCGGACGAATACCGCGACGCCGCCAGCGCAATCTGGGGCTTAACCGGCGCCGGGCCGGCCGGCAACCAAATATCGACACTTACGACGGCCCGGTGCAGCGGTCCGCCGGTGTGACCGGCATATCTGAAATGGTCGCGCAGTTGAAAACGAAGATATGCACCGGCGAACAGACCCGATCGAATCGGCGCAAATGCCTTTACCCCGCCGGCGGCTTGCAGCATTTGCCGGGTAAACGTCGCCCGGGATTTTATTTCTCCGAATCGCGCCCCTCGCGTCAGGCGGGCAACGGAAAGTGTCGCCCGCCGCCCGCGACCGGTTAAAACCAGCGAATCCTGGCTGCCCAGCGGCGAAAGCATATTTTCCGGCATGCGATTGAGTATGAAAAACCTGGCATCCACAACCAGTCCCGAGGATGCCTTGCCGCCGGTAAAAACCGAATATCCGGAAAGAGGCGACCCGCCGTGAATATGCACCCGTTCATAGGCGACAGGCTGCTTCTGCACAACCACGGGGTGCACAGTTTGGCAGGCCTGCATGGAAATTGCCGCCAGAACAGCGGTTAAGATGCGCCACGGCAACGAAAGACGACCGGATCTCATTGCAAAAGCCCTTACCTTCCATAACACCCAGCACTGATAATTATGTTACCGCCTGCCAAATTCTTACTCAAGCCGCGTCAGTGGAAGCCGCGCTTATCCGGATATTAGCATAAGATTGCATTGCGTGTATCCGGAGAATTCACCGATCCATCGGGACGGTTTTAACCACGCCGGCAAATCCTGTATAATTTGGGCATTCATAATTCATGCTCAGCCGCGTCCGGCTGACAACCGAGGTATTTATGGCAAATACAAATCCGGGCAAATTGGCTCTCTGGCTGGTGATACTTGTCGTTGGGGGGGCCGGTGTTTTCTGGTTCATGCACCGCCCAAATCCGAATCCGATCCGTGTTTACCCTACCAGCCGGGCGGCGCTGGCAAAAAAGTTTTTCCAACTTGTCGGCAGCAATCAGCCGGGCGGCTATCAAAAGGCCTTTGACATGATCAGCTGGCCCATCCGGAAAATGCACCGGAATCATGCCGGACGGTACCGCCAGCGCTTTGAAAATCTGAATGCCTATCTTACGGGACTGTTTGGCGCACAATGGGCCTCGCACATCCACGTAACCGCGACTGACGATTTAACCTCCGCCGGCAACGCAAAATGGCCTCTGACCGTGCGAATACGAACGGAGGAATTTCACCTGAAGATACAGAATCAGAACCGGTATTCCACTTCCGGAAGCTTAAGCCGCAATCATTTCGGCTTGACGGCTATACGCGAGTTTTCCTTTTCGGGCGGCGCTCGCGCCCAACAGGTGGCGGGAACATCAGACCTGCTGAACATGGTGGGCGCCGGCGGCGCGGCCCGGAATATTACCGGCATTTCCGCCGCCTACGGCAGTTCCGCCGACGAAAAGCCATGGCAAATCAAACAGCGGCTGCTGCCGGTGGTGGAAGATCCAAATACCGCCGGCCTGCAGCAATGCGTTTATCAACTCTGGCCCGTACGCAAGGATCCAACCGTGCGGCTGGTGCTCAATCGCATCGCTCATGATCATCGCTACGCCGTGAATATTCAGCAGGAAGCCGCGGCCGTGCTGGCCGGCCGGGTGGATAAAGCGATTCTGATCGGCAACGGCGTGGTTAACACAAAATAATTCTACGGATGATTCCCCGCCGGTTCCGTGAGGAGTTGGGCAATGACGCATCGCTGACGGCCGGCGGCATCACGGGCAATTCGCGCATTGCCGAAGCAACCGGCTGCCAGCAGATTTTTTTCCACCGCCGCCGCCTGATTAAATGCGGTTTCCATGGCCAGAACGCCCCCCGGCTCCAGCCAGTCCGGCGCCGACTTCGCTATACGCTCAAAGAACCGCAATCCATCTGACCCGCCATCCAGTGCCAATCGCGGCTCGTGCCTGCTTACTTCCGGCATCAGCCCATCCACTTGGCTGCCAGGTATGTAAGGCGGATTGGAGACAATCACCTTAAACCGGACGGGCGGGGATAACGCTTCAATCGCCGCGAACAAATCCCCCTGCAGCCAGCGAATAGACGAAGCAGGTTGAATAGACTCGGCATTCGATTTGGCGACGGCCAGTGCGGCCGCGCTGATGTCCGTCGCGGTCAGGCGTGCCGCGGGTAGATTTTTGGCCAAAGCAAGGGCTATGCAACCGCTGCCGGTGCCGAGGTCCAGAATTTCCGGTGCGGCCCAGTCCGGTCGCGATCTGACCAGGCTGATCACCTGCTCCACCAGCGTTTCCGTATCCGGCCGGGGAATCAACACATCCGGTGAGACGGAGAACTCCAGTGAAAAGAACCATGCTTTGCCGACCAGATAAGCGACGGGCGTATGATCTTTGCGCCGGCGCACAAGTTCGCGAAATGCCGCCACTTTTTCCGGCGGGGGAAACTGGTCATACTGGGTATACAACGCCATTCTGGAAACACCCAGCGCATGCGCCAGGAGTAATTCCGCTGAAAGCCGCGGGTCTTCAATTTCGCATCGGGTAAAGAACTGCGTCGTCCAGTCCAGCAATTCACCGGTTTTCCAGGCAATTTTGTCAGTCGTCCGGGCCATGTTCATGGTGTAGTTGTAGCATGGGGCCACAAAAAATGCATGGTGTCGGCGATTGACCCCGCGGTTTATGACAGCCGGGAATTATGCAGCCCGGCGGCGGCAAACACCGCCCGCCATATTGAACTCCAGAATAACCGCGGCACGCCCCTGCCCATCCCGGGTGAATCAGTCATTCCTGATTGCGGCCTGCACCGCGGCCTGCATGCGAAGTTTTGATGTCGATGAAAGCCGCTGCCGGCCTGTCTGCACTGGCCATGTGCCGCCGGATTGGGCCAATTTCAGTGTGCGCTCAATGATTGCGACCTGCCGGCGAATCCTCCGGCAGGTACCGCAAGCCAAAAGATGCACGCGCAGCCATAAACGCTCGCCGAAAGACAGCGTCGCCATCGTCTGTTTCGCCGAAAGTTCCAGTGAATGTCTGCAGGACAATATATTCGTCACGGCCGGCCTCCGGCCGATTCTTCCACCCTGTCGGGGACCTTCGGCCGATCAAATCCCTTACCCTGCAGGCACTCGCGCAGCCGCAAGCGGGCGCGGTGCAGCAACACCCATAGGTTCGTCGGCGTAATACCAAGTTCCTTACACACCTCCTCGGCCGGCTGTTCATCCACCGTCCGTAATAAAAATGTCTGTCTCTGCCCGTCCGGCAGGTCCTCCACGCAATCCTGAAGAATTTGTAAAAACTGCTCGTTTTCCATCAATTCCGCCGGGTCGGCATTCCATGAAGGCGGGCGGCGTTTTCGATGCCCGAACGGCTTGAAGAGTCCATCTACCATGGCATCCGGCGTATCCGAAAAATTGACTTCCCGTCCGCGTTTCCGCAGATAATCGATCACTTTATGCTTGAGAATTCCGACCAGCCAGGTGGATTCAGTCGATTGCCCGCGGAATTCCGACCGCACCTTAATGGCCGCCAGAAAGGCATCTTGAACAAGTTCTTCAGCCGCGGCGGTATCGCGTACCCGCGAACGGGCGAACCGGAAAAGCATATCACCATATTTTCCAACCCATTCCGCAGGATCACTTGGCTGTCTCGCAGCTGACTTCGCAGCATCGGTAGTTATGCCCATATACATCCAGTTCAGCCGTGTTGGCCGCTTGCCATCGCTTGCACCACCCGCTTCACGCGGGATTTTTTTGGGACAGCCGCCCGGAACCCGGGCGACCGGCACTGAATTATAGCTTGCTCTGGCAGATAGTCAGCGTGGCGGAGAGGGAATGGGGATTTTCCAGGATACCGGCAAAACCACGCGGAAGATGCTTGCGTCCCAGAACGGCGGCTCCCAGGCGTGCGGCACACCAGCTGATAACCGCCGAATACCACTGATCGCCGCGGAATTTTTCCAGCGAAAGATAGGCCTGCAGCAGCGCCTGCGCCGCATCCGCCCGCACTTCTCCATCCTTGTGCACACACCATGACACAAACGCATCAATCACATCCTGGGCGGGTATGCCGGTTGAAAAAACGCCCCAATCCACGATGGATGCAATATGGCGGTCATGATCCAGCAGCACCGATTCCGGAGAAATCCCGCCGTGTACATAGCCCGCACCGGCGGCAAACACTTTCTCCAATTTTTCGAGTTCCGCCAGCAGCCGGTCCAGTGCGGCAGCCGGCAGCATCTGCCGGACCTGCTGCCCGCGAGAGGTGCCCGATTCCAGCGCGGCCACCAGCCGCATCGCCGGTGCCTGCACCTTGGCCCTGTCCGGCCGGGGAACGCCCGCGGCAGGTTGACTGTCCGCGGCCAGCGCGTCGCGCATGGACCGGTGCATCCAGCCCAGCCGCAGGCCAAGGTTGCTTAAATCATGATTGGACCAGTCCGCGGCCGCCGCCATCTGTCCAGGCGCAATCGTTGTAACAAAAAAATGCGAACCCTGCGGCCCTTCAATTGCGAACAACGGGGCGCCGGAAGAACTACGCTGCCGGCTTGCGACCGGCCGCGATACCGGAAAACCCGCGGAGGCCAGCTGTTCCATGATCGGCGCGGCATCGGCAAGCGACTGGCGCGAAAACTCCGGCGGAAATAGAAACAGCGTGAACTCATTGTGTTCAGCGGTCAGAAGTTCATAACAGTCCGCCTGCGTCCCGCGCCGCATCTGTCGGAACCGCAGGATGCGTCCCATGTCATAATGGTCATTCAGCAGCGCGTGAAGAGCGTAAGCCATGCGATCATTCATTTTTATTGCCACCCCGCCGAACGTTACGGCGAACAATTCTTATTTATCATAGGGCGCTCCGGCCGAAATTCCCGCGCCAAGGCGCTGCCATTTTCCGGATGCGACAACGGCAGTGCACACCACGGGGATTTTTTCCGGACCCGCGCGGCATCCGGTTGCCGCCGCCATCGGTCATCGGCATCTTAACCTATTTTGCTCTTGCGCACAGAATTTCAGAACGCCATTGCGGGCTATGAACCAACATCAAATTCGCCGATAAATTTAACTGATTTTATCACGCGGTCTTTGCGGCGGAGTGTCTTGACCGCGCAGTGGCATTTCAATTCCATCCCACGAAATACGGGCCCAAATCCAGCTGTTTGATGGCCATTGCAGTGCGGGCACAGTCGCCGGAAACAAGGTGCATCAGGCGGTTGCCGTTGAAGGCCTTGTGCCGCGGCGCACAACAATTGAAAATCAAGTGTCCGCCGCGGCCGCGGCATGGCTTTCCGCCGCGACGATTTGAATCTGCACCTTCCGAATCCTCCGGGCATCACTTTCCGTCACGGTAATGTGTAGATTGTCAATTTCAATGGATACTCCCTGGACCGGTATGGTGCCCAACTGGTTGATGATGAGTCCACTGATTGTCTGATAATCCTGACTCTCGGGCAAATGCAGATCGAGTTCACGATTGATATCCGTAATGTTTGTACGCCCGTCAAGCTCGACGGTTGTGGGAGTCAGCCGGCGGAATTGTTTGGGAGGCGGCGTTTCAAACTCATCGGTGATCTCCCCGACGATTTCCTCCAGAATGTCCTCGCTGGTGATCAGCCCCGCGGTGCCGCCGAATTCATCCAGTACAATCGCCATATGCACCCGCTGCATGCGGAATTGCCGCAGCAGATCCCGCAGCGGCTTGGTGTGCGGCACAAACAGCGGCGGCCGCATCAAAGCTCGCACATCAAACGGGGCTTCCGCCGATGACCCCGGCGCCGGCGCCAGCAGGTCCTTGGCATATAAAATCCCCAGTATATTGTCCAGATTTCCGTCATGCACCGGCAGGCGGGACAGTCCGTCACGCAGAATGCGATCCCGTATCTCTTCCAGGGACGAATGCACGCTGACGGTCACCATATCCGTCCGCGGAGTCATGATCTGGCTTACCTGAAGGTCCTGAAAACTCATCACACCTTCGATCATTTTCTTCTGATCTTCATCGACGGCCCCCTCCGAAACGGCCGCAAGGAATTCTTCCTTGTTTTCCACCGCTTCGCCCTGGGCCAGGGACTGTTCCGTAACCCCGCACAACCGCCGCACCAGTCCGTCAAAAAGCTTCATAAACACTATCAGCGGATACAGCATCGTGCTTACGGGAAGCAGCACATTGGGACCGAATAAGGCCACCATCGCCTCGCCGGCGTAAATGGCCCACGCATTGGCAATCGCCACGGAAAACACCAGTAGAATCGTCGCCGCAATGGCCGTACCGGCGGCAAATGTCATGGCGGAAGGAGCGGCATTAAGTTCATCCAAACTGTGAATGGTCAGCGCCACCACGCTGACATTGCAGATAATGCGCACCGTTGAAGCCGCCAGCGCAAGCTGATCCTGCTTTTGAATCAGGGGTTCCAACCAACGGCTCCGGCCGCGTTTCTCCAGTTCTTTTTCCAATGTCACATGCGAAATGGTGCGCAGCGCATAAGCCAGGGTGGACGCAAACAACGTGCCCAAGATTGCGGGAAACAGAAGCCAGAACGCCCAGTTCATCCGGCCCTCCCACCTGAAGCGACTTTATTCCGGCGCCGGCCGGCGCCCTTTCGCGCCCGATAAACCGGAACGGAAAGCATTTGAGTCAGAATTTCATCTTCACGACGATGCATGCGACGGGCCTCATGCGCCGTCAGATCATTATAACCCCGCACATGCAGCAGGCTGTGCACCATATAAAGCAACAACTCATGGCTGACCGAATGCCCCCGCCGGACCGCCTCCCGCCGCGCCACATCCAGGCACACGGCGGTATCCAGCTCAATATGGCGGTCCATCCCTTCGCCGCCTGAATAATCGAAGGTCAGCACATCCGTCGGAGCAGGGATATTCATCGTCCGCAGATGCAGTTCCGCCATAGCTTCGGCGGTAAGCAGCCGCACCGCCCAGAATCCGGTACAAATGCCTTCCATGCGCAGCACATTCATAAGCAAAGGTCTAAACCAGCCGACGGACAGGTGGCCCCGTCGGGCTCCCGGCGAACCGCAGGCTGGAAGACCGGTCAGCGTAAGTTCGAAGGCCTCATTCGGTGGCGCGATGGAACTTGGCACAGCGGCATTGGGTGGTCTGTATTTCATGCCGGCCTGGAAATTCTGACGGGCTGCTCCTGGCCGCCTGGGTAGGCGACACGCGAATGATGCACTCCGGCAAGCGTGCGCACAAGGCATTGTTCAATTTTCCCCAGGTCGCGCAGTGTCAGATCACACTGGTCAAACTGCCCGTCAAGCAGGCGTTTCATGATCAGTTGATGCACCGCCCCTTCGATTCGCGCCGGCGTTGGATCCGCCAATGCACGCACCATGCTTTCCACGCCGTCGGATATCATCAGAATGGCGGTTTCACGGGACTCGGGCCGCGGCCCGGGATACCGAAATTCGGTTTCATTCAGCGCTCCGCCCTGCCCGCCGGCAAGTTCCTCCCGCGCCTTGCGCTCGCGTGCCTGCTGGTAAAAATATTCCACAACCGTGGTGCCGTGGTGTTCACCGATAAACCGCTGAACCGCCTCCGGCACGCCATATTCGCGTGCGAGTTCCAAACCATCTTTAACGTGGCCCACCACAATCAACACACTCATCGCCGGCGAAAGTTTGTCGTGCCGGTTGCCGCGGCCCGTGTTGTTCTCCACAAAATACGCGGGTTTAAGCAGCTTGCCCACATCGTGGTAATAGGCCCCCACGCGGCAAAGAAGCGCATTGGCCCCTACCTGCCGCGCCGCGGCTTCCGCCAGCACACCCACGATCAGCGAATGGTTAAAAGTACCCGGCGCCTCCATCGCCAGCCGCCGCAGCAGCGGACGATTCGTGTCGGAAAGTTCCAATAACGACATCGCCGTGGGATGCCGGAACAGTTGTTCCACCACCGGAATCAGCAGGAGGCTCAGCAGCACGGCCGCCAGCACGGCCCCGCCGGCAAATACCGTATCATGGAGCAACATCGGAAAATCCGGATGCCGGTCCAGCCACAGCCAGTCCAGCGGTGCGGCCCGGCCGAGCCGTGAATGCAGCAATCCAAAACCAAGCACGGTCAGGCTTACCGTCAAGCCGGTAATAGTGCCTACCCGCAGCAACTGCGTTCGTGTGCGGATTTCGCCCAGCAGCAGCACCAGAAGCACCGAACCCACGAACCCGGCAAGGAAAAAACTCATCCCTTCGCCCAGCACCACTTTCGCCAAAAGTGCATTAAGCATGGAAAATCCGACGGCAAACCGCTGGTCAAAGCCGACGGACAAAATAAGAGCCACCAGAAAAATGGGACCAAGTCCCAGCAGGTAAATTGCCGACGACATGCCCACCAAGACGGCTGATTTCGCCAGCAGCAGCGTCAGGAGCACAAGAATCGCCGGGGTCCAGGCCTGCCGCCGCATATTGCGCAGCCGCCACGCCAGGTACAGCACACCCACCATGGTTAAAACGGCGGCAACAAGGTCCATTCCCACCAGGTGCTCTTCCACCAGCCATGGATGCCGCTGGTGCAGCGCCGCCATGTAAGCGTCATGCGCCGCCAACAAAAGGGACCGCTCCGCCGGATCCAGTTTCTGCCCGGCCCGAACCAGCACATCACCACGGTGATACAGCGTGCGGGGAAATCGAACGGCGGCTATGTTGTGTCGGGCCGCCGCGGCGGTGGCGACCGGGTCCAGCCGGTAGGACGGCTGATTCACCGCCGTCAGATAGGCGGCGAACGCGCTCCAGGCCGGCTCCGGAAAGCAGCGACGCACGATGCGGCTGAATACCGCGCTATGCCCGCCCAATACGCCCAGGTCGTTCAAGGGAATGGAGGTATAGGCCGGCCGCGAGCCGGGCGCGGAAAAACCCGACGGCTGCGGGCCTGGAATCAGAACATGATCCGCACGCTGGTGATAAATCCGCTTCCATGCCGCCTTGTTCACAATCGGCTGCTGTTTCAGGGAATTAATCAGCAGTTGCACATCGCGGGCGTAGGCCTGGAATTGATTCTGCCGCACCACGTTGTGCAGCCACTGCAAAGCGCTGGCGGAGAGAACGGGGAATCGATGCTTTAACGGCGGAGGCAGATCCGCCGGCGACTTTATCGCCGCCACATCATACGGCAAATTGGTCAGCTGGCCTTGAATGAGGTTAAAATAATCCGTGGTCGAATTCAACCGCAACACCACCGGCGAGCGAATACGGGCCTGATCCTTCAGCCGCGTAAAAGCATCCGGATTCGGAATACTGAATGATACGGGCGAAAGAATAGTGGTCCGTGCGGTGGTGCCCAGCGGTAACGGATTGCCGTTAGGCAGCATCATCAGCGCGACCAAGACCGCGAAGAACACCGCTCCAGCCAAGAACCACGGCCAGGTTTTATCGGCCGGACCGGCTTCCGCCGGACCGATCATCGCATCCTGCGCTACCGCCTGCCGCCGCAAACTCTTTTTCTGGAACCACATTTCAGTCAATCAAGGCGGACACAACCGCCTTTCCTGCATTAAGCTGGCTATCACGTCACGCGATCAACATGGCCCGAGCCACAGCTTTGTCCGGCCAAAAAAAACGGGCTGTCGATTCTGTATGTCGGTCAGAATAATGCCCGTACCGTAACCCATATTCTATCAATCATGGAGGGCAAGTTGAAGAGGCAGGATCCATAAAACGAACGCTATTGTGAAAAATATCCATAATATGCATTATAATGCATATTTTATTGCTATAATAAAATTATTAATTCGTTTATACAACTTATTTTATATTTTTAACGAAATTTATGATCGTACTTGGATTATAATTATTTTTCTTTCACCAACTGGCGTAGCACCAACCTTTCACCTTACAATCGTCGAGGCAAGTGACGATCCGGCGGCTTAATTCTGCCCGTCGCTAAATTAGCTGGTTACTGCTGTGGAATCAGTTAGCCCTGGTGCCTTTTGGCGGCGGCAACAGCTTTACCGGACCAGCACGGGCTGGAACGTAAAGAATGCCGCTTGGCAGTTAACAGCCGCGCAAACATAAACCTCACGAAACAGAAAGGTAATCCATACATGGCTCGCATTGAACCACTGCAGGCGATTCGCTATCCAAAAAATGAGCAGACCTTATTGGTCAGCCCCCCGTACGACGTGCTGTCCGCCGCGGACAAAGCCAACCTCCTCGCGGCCTGCCCGGAGAATATTACGGCACTCGATCTGCCGCATGTTCCACCGAAAAATGCCGGACCGGCCGAAGCATATGAAGCCGCCGGACGCACATTTCGCCAATGGCTTGAGAACGGCACACTGAAACAGGACACTCAGCCGGCGATTTATGCCTACGAACAGACCTATCACCACGCCGGCGTGGAATATCACCGCCGCGGTCTGTTCTGCCGGGTCAGGCTGCAAGAGTTCGGCCCGCAAAGTGTCATTCATCCCCACGAACAGACTTTCAGCGGCCCAAAGGAAGATCGTCTGTTGCTGATGCGTGCCACCCACGCCAACCTGTCGCCGGTTTTCGGCCTGTATGACGACCCGGCAAATGCGATAACCAGCCGCCTGTTCAGTGCCATTGGCGCGGCCAAACCCACCGCCACGGCCCAGCTTCCAACTCAGGACGGCGCCGGCAAGGTACGGTCCGATCTTTGGGCTTTGACCGATCCGTTGGTTATAAAACAAATTGCCGAAATGCTGCGGAGCAAGCATGTTTATATCGCCGACGGCCATCACCGTTACACCACCTGCCTGACCTACCGGCGTGAGCTGGCCGGCAAAACTCCGGGCGGTCTGTCCGAAAATCACCCGGCTGATTTTGCGATGTTTGTGCTGGTGGCTATGCAGGACCCCGGACTTATCGTGCTGCCAACCCACCGCGTGGTGTCCGGACTGAAAGATTTTTCCATTAACAACTTTATAAAAGGCGGCAATTCGGTGATCCGCCAATTGCCCGGCCGCTGGACGGGCGCACAACTGCCCGACCTTGAAACAAAGCTGCCCGCAATGGGCAGACACGCCATGGGAATTTACGATCCATCCACGGATCAGGCGGTGGCGATTGCCCCTGTCGCCGCGGACCCGCTGGCGGCCCTGTCACAGAATGCCGCAGTGGCCGGCAAATCCGCGGATTGGCGGCAACTGGATGTGGCCATTCTTCAACACCTTGTTTTTGACGCAATTGTGCGCCCGGTATTTGCCGGCGGCAATGACCTGCATTGGGGATTTCCCCATGAAGCCCATGAGGTGCATACGCATTGCCGATCCGGTGAATTTCAGGCGGGGTTCCTGCTGCAACCCACGCCGCTTGAAGCCGTGCGGCAACTGTGCAATGCCAATGAACTGATGCCGCAGAAGAGCACGTTTTTTTATCCGAAACTGGCCACCGGCATGGTCATTAACCCGCTGTTTTAACCGCCGTTAAGACAGCATGTCGCCAAATGCCATCGGCGTCATGTCGCGCCGGCCCAACGGCGCGGCCGGACCGCCCCATCCGCCACGTGAATCCCGTGTTCAATCGGGAGCCGGCAAAAGCAAAGGAATAAGTATGATTACTGGCAAACTGCTGCACCCGGAAATACTCCACGCCTTGGCCAGGGCCGGCCACTCCAGCCGGGTATTAATTTCCGACGGCAATTTTCCGCACGTCACCCGCTGCGGCCCCAACAGCAAACTGGTATTCATGAACTTCCGCCCCGGCCTGCTTACCGTTACACAGGTATTGGAAACACTGCTGGACACGATTCCCATTGAAGACGCCGTTGTAATGAAGCCCGGCCGCCGCGGCCCTTATGCCATGAAAAACGATCCCCCGATTTTCAAGGAATTTACCGCCATTTTATCCGCCGCTGGAACCGGGGTGAAAATCCGCGGGCTGGAACGCTTTAAGTTCTATGAGCAGGCCGCCTCGCCGGATGTCTGCCTTACCATCGCCACCGGAGAACAGCGCCTCTACGCAAACCTGCTGCTGACCATCGGCGTCGTAAAATAATATCGCGAGTGAATATCATGAACATTGTTCTGATCGGTTACCGCGGATCGGGCAAATCCACCATCGGCCGCGGATTGGCGGCACGGCTCGGGCTGGGCTTTGTTGATACGGATGATCTTATTGCCGCCCGTTCCGGCAAAACAATCCGCGAATTGTTTGAAGAGGTGGGCGAAAGCGGTTTTCGCGATCTGGAAACAGCGGCCGTGCAGCAAGCCGCCAATCGGGATGATGTTGTAATTTCCGCGGGCGGAGGGGCCGTTCTGCGGCGGGAAAACGTAACTTTGCTCAAACGCAATGCCCGTGTCGTATGGCTGACCGCTCCGGCGGAAGTGCTTTATGCACGCATCAAGGCGGATGCGCAAACCGCGGCCAACCGCCCTAATTTGACGGCCCGCGGCGGCCTGCCGGAAGTCCGGCGGCTTCTTGCCCAGCGAACGCCGCTGTATTCATCCATGGCGGATATTGTCGTGGATGTATCCGACATGGATGTAACCCAGGCCGTGCGCTATTTAAGTGAAATGGTGTAAATGCCGGCAGTTCCCTTTTCACCGGCGTATTGCCGCAACTACAAGTCAGGCCGGCAGCCCGGCATCCTCCCTGGCGCCGGAGGCCAGGCCCGTCCAATGTTGATCCCCCCGATTTTTCGCCGCCTGGCTCAGCAATCGGTTAAACACCACATCCACAACAGGCATGGGAGTTTTGGCCGCATCGGCCATTTGGCGGGTTAATCGCATATCCTTTAACCCCAGCAGCAGTTGAAACCCGGCCGGCAAATGCTCACGCGAAAGCACCCGCGAACCATACCTTTGGTAAACCGCCCCGCCAAACAGTTTTTCACACAACATCCGGTTCATGGCCGTCAGGTTCACACCCTGCTTTTCCGCAACCGTAAAGGCTTCCGCCAGGGCTTCGGTTGCCGCGGCAATAAGAAAATTCCCGCATAGCTTTACCACATTGGCGGCCGCGGGATCGGTGCCCATATCTTCCACATCACGGCCCAATTTTTCCAGAATCGGCCGGGCGCGTTGCTTGGCCGACTCCTCACCGGATACACAGATCCATATCTGGGCCGCAGCCGTCTGCTCCGGTCCGCCGAAGACCGGTGAGGCCACATAGGCGGCCCCCGCCGCCTGATGAATGGCCGCCATTTTGCCCGCCGTGGCCGGCGAAATGGTGCTCATGGAAATGTGCAACCCGCCGGGCCCCAGTCGTGCCGCCAACGCCGGCGTAAATGTCTGCTCGAGTGCCGCATCATCCGCCAGCATTGAAATCACCACGCCGCCCGGCACGATGGTATCCACCGCGGCCTCGCACACAACCGCCCCGTTTGTCGCCAACTCCGCGGCCTTTTGCTTTGAACGGTTGTACACCCGCAAGGCCGCCCCCGCTTTCAGCAGGTTGTGCGCCATTGGCAAGCCCATGCGGCCCAAACCGATAAATCCTATGCTGCGTTCCATTAACTGCTCCTGAAACCAAACCAAAAACCCAACCCGCAACTGCATGGCGCCAATCTATAAAAGTTCAAACTTGGCGGCCGCGGAAAAGCTGAGCGTCACCGGTGGAAACCCCCCGGATTCCACGGCGACCGATTGGGCATGCGGATCCACGGCTACCACTTTAATCGCCGCCCCCGGCGCCAAACCATGCTTCTGGGCAAATTTTAAAAATGTACTGCTCTGATCCAGAACGCGGGTTACCTTGGCGCAACGGCCCGGGGTACTCTGGGCCAGATCGGTATGGCGGGCGCAGGATGCCGGGGCACCCAGCCGCCCCTGCCGATCCGGAATCGGATCGCCGTGGGGATCCACCTGAGGATGGTTCAGCATCGCATCCATCTTTTCCAACACCCGGTCGGAAATCACGTGCTCCAGTTCTTCGGCTTCCTCATGCACATCCGCCCAGTCCATCTCCATAATCCGCACCAAAAAAAGCTCCACAATGCGGTGCCGCCGCAGCACCAGCATCGCCAGTTCCTCGCCTTGCTTCGTCAACCGTACGCCGCTGCGTTTAGCATAGCGAGCCAGGCCCGAATGGGCGATCGCCTTGATCATGGTGGTGGCCGTGCCGGCCGTTACGCCCACTCTGGCGGCCACCCGGCCCAGCGGCACGGCGCGATTGCCGGTTTCCTGCTGCTCCAGATACAGCTGCTTGAGATAATTCTCAATGGTTCTTGTCGCCATGAAATATACTTTAACCGCATCATCGGCAAAACGCGCGGCTGCCGCGGGCGGATACCCGCGGTGCATATCGCACACGAGTTTCATGCTCCGGCGTGTGCGGCGCAACCGCCGGAATCACACCGCCGCCGCGATGACAACCGTTCACCACGGCCTATTTCCTGTTCGGCCAATGAAACTGGTTCGTCAGGACCAGCCCGGGCTTATATTGCAGACTGGTATGAAGATGGTAATTAAAATTCGCCTGGTAGCGCGCAAAAAGCTTCGGTTCGCCGCGGATAACCAGCATATTTTCCGCGTTATAGTGAGCCGCGGCATAACTGAAATTAAAGCTGCCGGTGGTGACGGTGCCGCCGTCAATCAGCATGATTTTATTGTGCGCAATCAGGTAGCGATCGTCAATATAAGTCGGAATACCGGCGGAATAAAAGGCCTGCAATGCCGGGCTTATTTTTCGCTGAAAGCGGCGCGTTCGATAATTCCTGCGTTCAACATGCGAACGATCCAGAATAATGCAAACCGCCACGCCCCGTCTTTCCGCGGCGATAAGCGCGCGTATCAGCGGCCGGCTGGTAAAGCTGTAGGCCTGCACCTCAACGGAATGACGGGCGGCATCAATCAGGGATACGAGTTCACGGGTGGCGCCGCCGTCCGGGGAAAAGTAAACGCGCACCGATCCGTCTGGTGAAAGTAATATGGCGGGCCGCCGGTGGCCCACCTGCCACTGCCCGAACCATACCCCGGCCAGAAACAGCGCGCAGGCCAGCACAATATTGCGGAAATTCCACGTTGTGGAGGCGGGTTTAACGATTCGCGCGGACAATGGCGGTTCCTCACGAAATCGAAGGGTGAGTTTATTTTTTGCCCTTGGCCGCGGGAGCGGCTGGAGCCCCTGCGGCCCCCGCCGCCGGCGCTGCGCCAGGTGTGGCCACGGTGGCCCCGGCCTCCGCAGCCTTCGGCGCCTTCTTCGCTGCGACAGCTTTGCGATGGCCGACTTTCACCAGTCCAAACACACTGGATCGCTCTTGCGACCATTTATCGTTGTCTTCAAGTACGGCAACGCGCTCTGAACGCTTTAACACATTGCGATGACGTTCCAACGAGCTTTTACCCTTCAAGCTGACATCCAGCGACATGGCGATTTCTCCGATTGAGTCTGGCAAGGACCGAAATATCAGGCCCAAAAAATTACAGATTCGTAACTATACCGGAATACGCGAATCGGTACAAGAACTTTTCAACCATTGTTTGTCACCTTGGAATCATCATCGCACCAAGTCCCGAGGAAAGATAAACGCCGGCGGATTGGCTCCTTGACTTTATCGTGCACGTAAAATAAATCGCCCATGATTATTTGCGGCTATCTTACGCATTTGCGACCGATTTACCTGTCCACCCCGCACGTTCATTATTGTGAATATACGCACTTTGAGATCTGTATTCAGCTTCGCGATTACATCAATTAGCTTCGGATCAAATGATTCATCCGAGTAAAAATAAATGGCATCCGGATGCAATACAAAGGCTTTTTTGAATGCCCGCTGAAAGTAAATCAGCGGATGCATTTTTGGTTCATCGACCTTTATTCGATGAATAGCGGCAATGACGTTATGTTTCACCCGGCGACTTGCCGGCTCCAGCGACCCGCTGCGCGCGGATGGCCCCAACAGGCGGCATCGCGTGCTGATTGCGATCACCGCAAATTCCTGTTTCGCTGTTAATTTTCGGATACGCAATCCGATTGAGTTTTTAAACTCCACACCGGCAGACCGCCCCCC
>JAKBBN010000110.1 GCA_021808485.1 Planctomycetota bacterium
GCTTCCATTAAAATAAATGCTTACATCACCGGTGTTACCGATCAGCTGCGGGCCACCTGCTTGATTCAGACCAGTCGCATCAGTGGAACCGACTCCGGACCCGATATTAATCACACCCGCTTTGACTGGTGCGATAGCACCCAAAAGTCCCAAGGCTCCGATTCCGGCGGCCAACGCGCTAAATTTTCCGATGAATTGCTTGCCCATATCACATACTCCTTCAGAAGAGCTGCCGACGACGTCAGGATTAAACTTACCCGATCAACACCGGCAAACCATATTGATTGGACACACGCTGCGACAGCAGAACGCATCATCCGTCAACAAGTTACACCCCTCACAAAAAATCAATAACAAAGACTGCATCCCACGTCCATGTGACCCCAAAGCCCCAACTATCCTCATCCGGTTTGCCTGGATGTGGAGCTTCTCTCATTTCCACCGCATAGTCTAATACATCCGTCGGAGAATTGCAAATGAAATCAATTAATTTTAAGGATTATCGGACACTACACCCGGTCGGACTAAGCGCCCGCCCTTACACCCCATAGCTACGTCCTATAAAACATGCAATAATGATAATCCAATGGACTTATGCCAGTCCATCCGTCAACATTCGCTTATAGGCCTTTAGCCTGCCATTAATTGCCGCCTTATCCGCCTTTTTCAGACCGCCCATTGAAAATGCCTGTATCGTAAAACTCGCCACGACCGTACCGGCCGCAATTGACTGCTTAAAAACCAACGGATTATATTTGTCCGCCGCCGCCATCCAGCCCAGCATTCCCCCGGCAAAGCTGTCGCCGGCGCCGGTGGGATCTATCACTTTTTCCGTGGGAAATGCCGGCATAGCCCACAAAGAATCCCCCCATGCGGCCAAACAACCATGCTCCCCCTTCTTCAGCACCACCATTCGCGGGCCGGAGGATTTAAGCAGTTTCCGAATTTGGCCCAACGATTTGACCAAGTTCACTTCCCCGGTAATCAGCCGTGCCTCCAGATCATTAAGCACCAGCCCGTCAATTTTTTTCAGGCTTTTAAGAAACTCCGCGGTATAGTTTTTAATCCATAAATCACGCGTGTCGGACACCACCAGCTTCGGCTTTTTTACCTGCCCCAGCAATTCCATCTGCAAGGCCGGATGCGTGGCCGCCAGAAATACCACGTTGGAATCGGTAAATGCCGCCGGAACTACCGGCGCCTTTTCACCCAACACATTAATTTCCACCGCCGTCGTGGTCGCCTCATTCATGGTGGCGTCATAGCGGCCGGCCCAGCGAAAGGTCCTGCTGCCGGCGCGGCGTTCCAAACCGCGGATATCTATCCGGGGGTGCTTGAACGCATGCTCCATTTTTTTGGGAAAGTCATCCCCCACCACCGCCACCAGCCGCACGCCGCCGAACGCGGCCGCCGCCCAGCTGAAATACACGGCTGATCCGCCGATAACATCATTTACTGTTCCATGAGGCGTGGTGACAGTGTCAATTCCGACCGAACCGGTTACCAGCAGCGACATGATATTCCTTTTACAAAACCAACATAACCCTGCCGGCGGATCCGGCACGCGCCACGGGCACTCCGCCCGTTTCAACCAATTTACAACAAATCCCGATATTCCGCCGCTATTCGCTTATAATGCGCCTGCACATCAACCAATCGGGATTGCCTGTTGCCGCGCAACCAAAGCCCGCGGTATTGCCGGTTTAATTGCACAATATCTTTTAATAGCTCCCTGGCCCGGCGCAACTCTGCCGGCCGCGGGTGGACACACCGCTTCCCCCCCGCCCCCGTTAACCGCATGCGCAATTCGGTGCGTTTAAGCGTGTGGCATATCAGCCGCGCGGTAAACAATATCTCGGGCAATATGTTGGTTTCCAGCAACGGACAGCCATGTCTCCGGCGACGGCGATGAATGAAAACGGTCTTTGCGCTTTGCCACCTTGAAAGCAGTGCGATATGCCTTTCCACACGCGCTATTTCCTTTTTCACCCGATGTGGGTCCGCCAATTTCAAAAAATCGGTTTTCGCCCAGGGCTCGCGGAATAATTGCCAGTCCAAAGAACTGTTGGGCAGCGCGCGGTGCGATATTCGGCGGTATACATTGCCCAAATCCGCGGCAACAGTCGCCCAGCGGCCGCTGGCATCCGCCGGCAATATTTGGCCCAGCAGTTCCAAAAACGACCCGTCGGGCTTTGTACGACTGTTCCATGCCGCCACCGCGCCGAACGCCAGCGGCACCAGGCTGACACTGAAAAGCTGCTGATGGCCGTAATCACCCCAATCCGTATTCAGCAACCCTTCCGCCCCGTGCCGCCTGCCCGCGCGGGCCGCGGATGCAATATTGGCCAGGGCATTGTCCGTTCGTCCGCCCAGCGATTGCCATGTGGATGTGCCCGGACACACATAAAATCGGCGGCGGCAGCGCGCCAATAGTTTTCCATGCCCGGCAAAAGGGTGGTTCGCACGGTAGCCCCATTCCAACAGCGCCGCATCCGACGGCAGAAACGCCAGCAATTCCGGATGCTTAAAAATAATATCCGCCCACAGTTGCACGGCCTTGCCATACCGGGCGGCCATTTGGGCGCATCTATTCACCCAATCCACGTACAGCCGGGCCGTGCCGTCCGCGCCGGCCGCCGCCTGTCGAGATCTTCCCAACCCCAAATCCCAGGATTCATCGCAGCAGATGTTAAACCGGCGTGACGAAAAATTCGGCAGGAATTCCGCATACATTTCCGCCAGAAGTTTTTGCGCCGCCGGGTCCGTTACACACAACGTCCATGGATTATCGCACCAGGTTTTCACACCTTGGCGACGCAATTCCTCCGGTTCAACTTCCGCCAGGTGACGATAGCGCGGCAGTCGCAAAATTTTATCAAAATGCCCCAGCGATATTAATGACGGAACAAAATCAATGCCGCACTTTTTGCATTCGCCGTCAATCGCCCGCATGTCCGCGGCGGTCAGCGGCGTGGTATCGGCATAAAAATCCGGATGCGATTTAAATTCAAAAACATTTTCAATGTACAGTTGAAATTCGTTGATCTTCCACTCCGCCAGCAGATGCACCAGCGCGATCAGGGTGCCGCGGGCAGGTACTTTGCCCCGCGACACATCCAGATAAAATCCGCGCCGCGGAAAATCCGGCCAGTCGCGAATGATCATATTTTTCCACCTGCGGGATTTGTGCCGCGCCAATTGCAGCAAGGTTTGAACGGCATTATGCAAGCCGGCGGAAGTCCCGGAAAGAACGGTGACGCCGCCGGAATTCACCTGTATTTGATAGCCGTCCCGGCCCGGTAGATCGCAATCAGCGGCAACACGCAGGCTAACCGTCGCGGATGGTTCCCGCTTGCCGGTAATCCGCCACTTTCGCCCGGAACCGGCGGCCAGCAGTGCGGCAAGTTTTCCGGCGGCATGAAAAACCGCCTCCGCCCCGCCGCCATCGGATGGCGGCAGGGAAATTTCCACGATCCCGGATTCTGGAACTGTCCACTGCCCCGGGAGCGATTTAACCTCGCGTGGAGGCGGGAAAAGCGTTAATTGCGGCATAAGTCTCTTTCGATCAATGGTCGCCCCTTGGAGCATATCCGGAGTAATAATCGTCGCCAACCGCTGCAGCGAACACGACCGCGGAGCAAAGGCTTGAATTCCGTGCCGCGGAGTGCCGCAAATAGAATAAATTCAAGCTTTTTTGCGCAAAACTGGGCATTTTGGCCACGGCGTTCCGCCGGCTGAGCCTATCCCGTGAACACGGGGGGCTGTTACCCGCGTTTTGGCCCGCATTTTACCGAAAAATACAGTATTGTTTCCTTTTCCGCCCTGTATTTCGTATAATAAGGAGTCGGCGGATGAACGTTGTAATGTGTCGACCGGTGTGTTGATTGGCGTTTTGTCCGCATCAAGAGGTATGCGATCATGATTCATTTTGCTTCACATTTTTCACATTTTCCCGTGGCCTCCCTGATGAACATGTTTGATGGGATGGACTGGGTCATTGTTCTGGTTATTGCGTTGCTCCTTTTCGGCAAGCGCCTGCCCGAAGTGGCGCGAGGATTGGGTAAATCCATCACTGAATTCAAAAAGGGGCTTTCTTCAACCAAAGACGAAATTAATAACGCAGTGAACGAAGAACCAGCCCCTCCAACGCAGCGGCCGGCGGTATCCGCTCCGCAAAACCCGCGGCAAATTAAACAGGTCACCAGCACCACGGACGAACCATAAGTTAATTCGCCCGATGAACAGGCCGCAGGGCTGAAAAGCCCGCCAAAATTACGCAATAAAGTCAAAACAAAAAGCACGCCGGCCGGTGTGCTTTTTTTATACATACAAATGGTCATGAATTGGCTATTCACAGCCGAAATGCGGTGCTGAATTCTGCAGCCCAACCAGCCACGATCGCTGCTGCCCTCACCACCGGAACACGGCCAGCGCCACCCCCTGCCGGCGCAGCGGGAACGCAAAACTGGAACGCCCGTTTTTAACTCCGGCAGTCACCGTCGGGCCGAATTGAGCCAGCATCCCGGCCTTGCGAAGCCGGTCATACATCACCGCATCCGGATGCGCCGGCGAGCCGAGTTTGCGCCACATGGTCACCGCGTTGCTGTGATTTTTACTTACCAGATAAATCTTAAATTCAGCCTGTGAAAGCGAACCGGGCAAACCGGTGACGGATAAATTCACGATGCGACTGGAATTATCCACATCCTTATCCGCATAATTCCAGATCAACACGGTCAACGCATGTCGGCTGCGGGCCGCAATCGCGGACACGTCCGATCCATGCGGCACCCCCCTGCGGATAATCGCCGCGAGCGGTATAGAACCGGTCGATTTTACCGCCACCTGCGATCCGTGCATTTTGGCCAACATCCGCATCAGGTTCATAATCGGCAAGTCCACGCCGTTCATGGCGAGCGTGCGAAAAGCCGGAGTCATGGGCATATGTTCAAATTCAAATGCCCATGTCAATTCGCCGCGAAGACGGACATGCAGTTTGCGGGCCAGGGCCATGGAACGGGCGAAAATTTCCGCATCGTATGCGGCATAAATGCTGCCGTAGCGGTAGCGATTGGCTTTGGTGACGGTCGCCGGGCTTGCGGCAAGGCCTTCCGGATCACATTCGCTGACGACAATGGGTAAATGACGGATTCCCGGAAAGCCGGCCACAGTCAAAAACCCGGCCTGAATGTCGTGGAGTTGCGCGGTGATGCCCATGTGCACACAGTCATGGATCCAGCGCGGCTGCCCTTTGGCATGAAAGCTTACAAAATCAAGCGGCGATCCTATCTTTCCGGTCACCGCATTGGTGCCCAGGCTGCAATGCAGCAGAAACCCCTTTAAGAATCGCACCGATGCCGGGGAGCCTGTACCGGCAATCGCCGGCCCGCCTACACGCGCGTTCGGAATCGCCCGCCGGATGGCCGCGGTACTGAAATCATAAAGCCGGCAATACTGTGCGAGCGTGCCGTGCCAGTAGGGTATGTTAGGCTCATTCCATATTTCCCAATACCAGTGTGAAACTTCCGCCTTTCCGTAACGTTTCAGGCAGTGCCGTGCCCAGTGGTAAACCAGTTGTCCAAATTGCCGATAGCTTTTGGGTGGATAAGACCAACCTGTAAAGAGCGGCTGTTTATTAAACGGGGTCCATTTTTGCTGATACGGGTGGGGATGAGTGCTGAGAGCTTCAGGCATAAACCCCACTTCCACAAAGGGATACGCGCCATTTCGGACATAAGTATCAAATATGCGATCCACTATTTTCCAATTGTAAACAGGCTTTCCGGCAGCGTTAAGCGTATAAACATCGGTAGCGCTCCATTTAGGTACGGGAACCGCCGGGCCGGATGTAAGCAGATTGTGACAGCGAAAGTAGATTGGCTGGGAACCCATGGAGGAAAGCTGCCGAATGAGGCGTCGGCCATATTTCATATATGTGTAATCTGCTTCGTCATATCCGAAATATCGCCATATCGGCGTCCACGCTGCAACGACCTTGTTCGCCCTGACCCTTATTCTTACCGGCTTCTGCGAAGAAATTGACGCGGCGGCAACAACCATAGGCGGCCAAAGAAGCATGGCCATCGCGATGAATGTCGATAAAGTCAGAATGGCGATTAATCGCACCTGGCGGATCGTCCGAAAGTGTTGGCTTCGCATGGGCGGCCTCCATTATGGGAATTGAATCGTGCCGAAGGCGGATCATACCCGAAAAGGCCGGCATCTCCCAGCAGGAAAGGAGCGAATGAAATGCGGGAAAGAATTTCCGCCAAATATTTCGGCTGCCGCAGCCGATTTTGTGGTATAACCGGGTGGAGCCCGTCAATGGACAATCGCCGCCTTGACCGGCGGTTGGATGAATAAGTAAGATTCAAATGCAGCCTGTGCATCGGACTGCAAAAATTATGGGCCGGGTTCCGGGCGACCACTCTTGTGAACGCTATACCCGGAAAACTGTTTCCTGGCCGGTAAACCGAACCGGCGCTTTTTCAGGTGGTGTTGCTTGTCGCATGTTGTGGATCGTCGCATTAAATTTATCGCTATTGTCATCACGGTATCCGCCGTCGGGGCGGGTTTAGTCACAATGCTGGCGCCACGGCCGGTGCATGCGGCCACGGCTGACGCTTATGCGGCCGCTGTGCACAAACTCATCGAGCGGCAGAATATATCCGCACTGGCGGGCATGGAATCTCCGGCGGATCCGACCGCACAGAACCAGCGGATCGCCCGCTGGGTCAAGCAATATGTCCAGGTCATGACTGCCCAGGCCAAACTGACGCGGACGGAAATAAGCAAACAGGTTGCATCCGCCAAAAAGGCGCTGGCCTCCCACAAACAAATGCTGGCGTTTGAACATATGCTGGCGGCCTATGCCATGTCACAGGACAAAACGGCCTTTAAGCAACAGCCGTGGGTAAAACAGCTGACACACCTGATGTCCGCCCGGGCAGCGCGGTATGACAAAGCGGGGCGATTGCTGGAATCCCTGGAAATCTATAACGAGCTTAATTCCGTGTATAAGATATCCCGGCGTTTCCACGCACAGCTTCACCGCGTTATCCGCCGCACCACCCTGGTGGCCAAATATGCACCCAAGGCCTTTTTTGCCATGCAGAAGGCCACCAGCGCCCAGTTGCTGAAGAAAATAGGCAAACCCAAAACGGCGACCGGTAAAAAGGGCCGAAGCGCCAAGCCCGGCGCCTCCGGCAAATCCGCCCCGGCGGTGGCGCCCGTATCACCCACCTTCCGCACGCCGCACAGTTTCCATAAATGGCAGAACAGCGTGGTCGGAATTCATCAGGACATGATGCTGCAAGCCATTGAACTGGCGCGGCATGAATACGTGGTGCCGGTCACGTACAATCACATGATTACCGGTGGACTGCGGATGCTGCTTTTGCTTGACGATACCCCAACGCTGGCGGAAAGCTTTCCAAAACTTGGCGATCCCGGCCGCCGCCGCGCGTTCCGCGCCGAATTGAACAAGGAAATGGCGCTGGCCAAATCCGGGAAGGTGCTGGACGCCGACAATATGATTCATTTGTGGGAACGGGTGATGTCCGCGGATACACAAAGCGTGCAGATTCCCGCCACCGTATTGACACGGGAGTTCGGCGACGGCTGCTATCAACGGCTGGATAAATTCAGCGAGATATTCTGGCCGAGTGAAGTTCAGGAATTTGACAAACTGATCAATGGCGTGTTCGGCGGAGTGGGCATCCAGATAGAACCGCACCACGGGTATCTGCGTGTGGTCAGCCCCTTGAGCGGCACCCCCGCCTACAAAGCCGGCATCCTGCCGGGAGATATCATTGAAACCGTGAACGGAAAGAGCATTTTTGGCGTGTCGCTCAACAAGGCCATTCAGGAAATCATGGGCAAACCCGGGACGCATGTCACGCTGGGCATACGCCGCGGCTCCGCCCGCACGCTGCTGGTGTTTCACCTGAAGCGGGCCAGCATCCGCGTTCACTCCATCAAAGGCTATCTCCGCGGAAAATCCGGCGGTTGGCATTACATGATCGACCGCAACAGCCGCATCGGCTATATCCGCATGACGCAGTTTCAGCGGGATACCGCCGGTGAAATCGCCGATGCCCTCACGCATCTGATGCGGCACCGGATGAAGGGACTGATCATCGACCTGCGGTTCAACCCCGGCGGACTGCTGGAAACGGCCATTAATATCTGCAATATGTTTCTGCGGAACGGAACGATTCTTTCCACCAAGGGCAATGCCAACCCGCGGCAATCATGGTCGGCCACGGGTAATCCGCTGGTTCCGTTGAATATACCGGTCATTATTCTGGTAAACCAGGACAGTGCCAGCGCTTCGGAAATTTTCAGCGGAGCCATGAAGGATCACCACCGCGCCATGATTCTGGGGCATCGCAGCTACGGCAAGGGATGCGTCCAGAATATTTTCGAGCTGGGCCGCAACAGCACCGCTCAAATGAAACTCACCATGGCGTATTATTATCTGCCGGACGGCGAATGCATTCAGCGTCAGCCGTACGCCCGCACCTGGGGCGTGGAGCCGGAGGTAACTGTTCCGTTTTCCCCGCAACAGCTGGATGAACTGCAGCTTTTGCAGATGAACAACGATATTTTGCTGAAAAAACCGGCCAAGTCGCCTCAGCCGGCCGCCAA
>JAKBBN010000111.1 GCA_021808485.1 Planctomycetota bacterium
ATCTGCAAGAAAGGAAAAGTCCGGCTGATTATCGGTAAAGACCCCGGTCATGAGTTCAATGTATGGACCGTCGGAATCGGTCAGGTGGCGGTCCCAGGCGTAGCCGAATTCATGGTTGCCCCATGTCCACTGTTTTTTTCCGGGGGCAATGTGATGGTCCGCAATCTGGACAACACCGGCTTTGCGGGCGTGGTCGTAACCGCCCAGGAAATCATGGCGCGATCCGACAGCCATATAGCTGGTTGGAACCGGAATGTTGGCATACCAGCGAAGATCATTAAACGGGTAATCGCCCGTCGGCTTATAGCAAGCGGGCATGAGATCCGGGGAAATGCCGGATTTACGGCGGCCGTAGGGTACTCCGTAGTACGTCCCCCGGGATCGTGGAAAAGTGCTGGCGGCCCGCCGGGCATGATCCACGACCATGTGCACATCCGGTGGGAAAAAGGATTGATAGTGTTCATGCACATGCACCGCGGCATTGGCCCACCAGAGAAATGTCTGGGGAAGCGTGGTGCGGTTCAGGAGGCGCACTTTTAATTCGACGCGGGCAATGCCGGGGCGCAGGTGGATGCCGTGCATTCCTTTCATACGATTCATCGGATCATGATCGCTCAGCCAGATCGTGCGGGCGCCGTCGGGATGTTCTTCCAGGCACCAGTCAACAGGCATGAATGTGGCGGGGCGATGATGCTGGGGCCAGTTGAATTCCACGCCGCCGGATATCCATGGTCCGGCCAGACCCACCAAAGCCGGCTTGATCACATTTTGCCGGTAAAAAAAATCATAACCGTTGGTTTTGTCCAGACCCACGTGAATTCGGCCGCCGATTTCCGGCAGTATCATCAGGCGGATGAACTCATTTTCTATATGCAGGGCTTGCCACAGCCGTTCCCGGGGCACTGTGGAAATTGCGTCAATGACGGGAAGGGGATACACACGCCCGCTGCTGCCCTGATACACGCGTTTTTCAAGAAACAGGGGATTTTTATCGGGAGCGGCCGGTTCGTACGTGGGCATGACGACCGGTTGACTCCATGCTTTCACGGGGCCGGCAAGCTCAGGCGGCGCCTCTGGAAGCTGAAGTTTTGTGTTTGCAGTGTTCACCCATGTATCCTTATGCCGGCAATATGTTCACAATGATTTGCAACGACGCCTCAACGAGCCGGTATTCTGGCATATGCGTCGGCGGATGGGAATACCGGATTCCACGATAGGCATGGAAAATTCAACGATGGTCCGGCGGCATCATCCTTTGGTAATGCGGCGGTAATCCGAGGGTGACATGCGGTAAATGCGGTGAAACGCCCGCGAAAAATAGAGTGCATCGGCCATGCCCACATCCGCGGCTATTTCCTTCACGGGCCGATCGGTGGTGTCCAGCATTTCCGCGGCGCGTTGCATTTTCAAACGGAGAAAATAATCCAGCGGCGTATAACCGGTGGACTGTTTGAACAACAGGCCGAAATGCGACGTGGACAGGTTGCAGGCCCGGGCCAGATCCGGCACACTGAGTGCGGCTTGCCAGCGGTTTTTCATGTATTCCACGGCAAAAGTCACGCGGTTGCGGCCGGTGCTG
Source organism: Planctomycetota bacterium (assembly GCA_021808485.1). Taxonomy (GTDB): domain Bacteria; phylum Planctomycetota; class Phycisphaerae; order WQYP01; family WQYP01; genus JAJYPG01. The sequence continues at coordinate 1,580 of JAKBBN010000111.1, forward strand.
CCGGCCTGATCGCTCAGGGCGATCCGCGCCAACAGATGCCCCATCGCCATGGAAGCGACGGCAAGATGCCGGATGGAATAGCCAAGTGTTAATTCCTCCAGAATTTCTTCAAACAGGGGCACAAAGTTCAGGTAGCCATCGGAATGCAGCACGGGCAGCACATCGCGGCGGACAAGCATGTCCGTGAAATATTGCGCACCGGCCCCGGCGGCGTGGCACCAGTGAATCGTCCATGGATGGCTGTCATTGCCGCCGTAGCTGTGCGGTTGACCCGGCAGGAGGACGGAAAGGTCGCCGGGATTAACTTCATGTCGTACGCCGGCAATTTGCACCCAACCTTTGCCGCGGACGCACAGAATAAGGATGCACTGCGGCGAGCCATCGGGCCGATGAACATAATGACCCGCCGCATCGGGAAAATAGCCGACATCCGATGGAACCAGCGATAAAGGCAACCGGCCGCGCAAGGCTTGGTGCACCACCGGTCGGGGCAGCACCACCATGCGCTGGCGGGGAAACCCCTCCTCAATTCGGAGCAACGGCTGATTTTGGCCCATTTGGTTTATCCGGTTGCAATCAGATATTGACCGCCGACAGGTCATGGTTCGGCGCATAACAGCCAGCCGGCGGAAGTCCCAAAGATTATACCACGGCTGCGGCTTGTATCGAATGTAATGCCCCTGCGCCGCAGGAGGGGGCAACCAGGCGAAGCGGCGTGGTATTCAGGCCCACCGTCCGGCCGAATTTCAAGAACTTTCACCGGAGATTTATAAGGAATCATGGCGGTCGAACAATCGGCCGGGACACCAGTGCCGTAGCGGATGAGGTCGCTGCGGCGGGCGAAACAAGCAACCCAAAAGGCGACTGTGACGGTGGCTGACCCTTCCGGAAAAATATCGGCAAGAAGTTTGCAACCCATTGTAAATAAAGCACTTTGGCAACTGCCGACAGATCCTGTCGGCAATGGGAAGGAGAATGAAATGCGCCCGACAGGATTCGAACCTGTGGCCTGCGGTTTAGGAAACCGCCGCTCTATCCAACTGAGCTACGGGCGCATAACCTTGTTTTGCAGGGGTTATATGGCATAGCCCCAGGAAGCACGGCAACCGCTATGACTACCGATCCGCTTCAAGACACCATGGTAGGCCCGCTTGGGCCCACACGCAATGCGGCCGGCATGGAGGTAGTGTACAAACTCTGCCAAAATGCAGAAAGATGTTTGCCGTCGGTGGAAACAGTTGCGGCAGTTGTTGCGCCAGGCACCACCATGAGTTATTTGGAATTCCCTACGTTTTGATCTTTGACTCTCTTTCAGTCGCGGCCAATCTGACCAGAGACGCCTTGACCGCAGGACGGAGACATCACCGCTGCGGCACGGTCTGCACGCGGGCCAACTTGCACGCCGGATCGCACGATACGCCGACGGAGACCGGGGGCGGAAACGTTAAGCCATGCCCAAGGCCGGCCTATGTTCGTTCGGTGCGTCCATCCCAATCGTTTCACTGTCGCTTCGGCTGGTCCCTTGCCATGACGTATTTTATCGGACGGATTATGTGCGACGATCCACTTTTATTGCGAATTCCCCCCAAAAATACATTTGCTTTTCTTCCGTGGCGGGGGTAGTGTTTACTTATTGCTCGAACCGTTTTTAACTCGGCAGGCCGAAAGGCCGTAAATGGTTACAAATCCTATTTGTCTGTGGCAGCTCGGATACTAACGCGCGGAGGTCGGCGATTTTTCTCTTCCTGCCATTTCTCGTGGATGTTCCCATGCACCGCTGGCCGTTGGCCAACTGGGCACTCATTTTGTTCACTTGCCTGGTCAGCGTGTCGCTGTTCCCGTCACTGCGGCGATGGGAACACCGGGCCACCTTCGGAATCACGATTTCACATGGGGAATTCGTGGCTACATATGGGGGCGACAAGCCGGGCCACATCATTGATGATCTGATTCTTGAACCGGGCTATTTTCGTCCTTCACAGTTGGTGGGCGCCATGTTTGTCCATGCGGGATGGATGCACCTGCTTGGCAATATGTTTTTTTTGTGGCTGTTCGGCAATGCCGTCAATGCACGCCTCGGTCATCTGGGCTTTCTGGGGATTTATTTTGGCACCGGTATTTTTGCCAATATTGTATCACTGCTGCTCGGGCCGCCGATCGCGAGTCTGGGGGCTTCGGGCGCGATTATGGGCATTATGGGGGCTTTTCTGATTTTGTATCCGTTGAATGAAGCCCGCTGCGTGTATGTATTTATTATCAAAGTCGGAGAGAAATATCTCGCCTGTTACTGGGTCGTTCTTTTCTTTCTTATCATCGATCTTTTGGGATTGCTTAATGGCGGCGGATCCATCGACCACTTGGCGCACATTTCCGGTCTTTTCGCCGGCGCCGCAGTGGTCGCCGCCCTGATTTACTATGGATACATTTCCGGCCACTATAACGAACAAAATCTGTTGCAGGTGTTGAATATCAAACCGCGCGATATCTGCCCGCAACCGGATCCGGAATCCGAGCCCTGATTCGAATTCAGACCGTGATCCGTAAGTTGCATTTCCGCCCCGGCGGTTGCCCTTTCCATATCGGATTTGCTATGCTCCGGTTATGGCAGAGCTTGTACCAATCGACGGTGATCAGGGGTTTTGGCTGAATGGAAAACAGCGGACCGGTCCGGCGGTTATCGTACGCAATCCGTTTGGCGGAGCCGTTGTGGGACGCGTATGCCGGGCGGGAGTTGATGACATTGAAGCCGCCATGGCGGCAATGACGGCAAGCGGACAACGATTGGCGGAGCAATCCGCGGCGGACCGCAAGGGGGCCATTGGGGCGGTGATGGCAGGGCTGCAGGCGGGACATGAGGAATTCGCCCGCCTGATTACGCTGGAAACCGCCAAGCCAATTCGGGCGGCGCGCGGCGAGGTGGATCGGGCGATCATGACGTTTCGCCTGGCGATGGAGGCCTGCAATGCGCCGGAGGCGCAGGCCATACCCGTGCAATCACAGCCAGGGTTTGCGGATTACACCTGCCGGGTGATGCGCGTGCCGATTGGTCCGTGCCTGTTTATCACGCCGTTTAATTTTCCGCTGAATCTGGTAGCGCACAAAATTGCGCCGGCCATGGCGGTTGGATGCCCGTTTATCATCAAACCATCGGATCGCACACCTTTGACGGCGCTGCGGCTGGGGCGGCTGCTGGCGGCGGCGAATCTGCCGGTCGGTTCATGGCATGTGCTGCCCGTACCAATAGAACAGATCCACATGATGGTGCGCCATGCCGCAATCCGGCTGATTTCCTTTACCGGATCGGAAACCGTGGGCTGGGAGTTGCGCCGGCACGCGGCCGGAAAAGTGGTGCTGCTGGAACTTGGTTCAAACAGTCCGGTGGTCGTGGAGCCGGATGCGGATTTGCCCGATGCCGTGCGGAGAATCGCCCGCGGAGCGTTCGGTTTCAGCGGACAAAGTTGCATAAGCGTGCAGCGGATTTACGTGCAACGGAGCATTGCCCCGGATTTTGTGGAGCAACTGGTGGCGGAAACCCGCGGCCTGCATTGCGGCGACCCGATGATCGAATCGACGGACGCAGGGCCGATGATTGACCTTGCGGCGGCGGAGCGCGTGGAACAATGGGTGAATGAGGCGGTGGAACAGGGCGGAAGATATTTATGCGGCGGGCGGCGCCGGGGTAATTTTTATGAGCCGACACTGCTTGCCGACGTGCCGGATCATTTGCGCATTGTGCGACGGGAGCTTTTTGGACCGGCGGCGGTGATTAAGGAATATGCCGACATTGGCGAGGCGATCCGTCTGTGCAATGATCCGCGCCTGGGAATTCACGCGGGCATTTTTACGCGCAATTCGGCGGCCAGCGATTTGGCGGTGCGCGAGCTGGATTTTGCCGGTGTGGTGATCAACGATGTTCCCGCAAACCGGGCGGAAGCGATGCCGTACGGGGGTATTAAATTTTCCGGGCTCGGCCGCGAAGGGGTGCGGTATGCCATGGAACATTTCACGCAACCCAAGGCGGTTTTGCACCGAAAGGAAACGTGACGCTCCATTGCCGGAGAGACAGCATCAGCGCACGCCGAGACCGGTTTCCCCGACCGGCAAATCAACAGCCGTAAAATCCGTGGAGGCCGGCCGTGCAGCGGCGGAAGCGTTGCGGATTATTTCCGCCGCAAGGCGCAATGCGGCATCGGTGGGATAGGGACGCTGCCGGACCGTTTGCGGCGCCCGGGCTGTTTTGTCCGGCGGGTTCGCGGGGCCGCCCAGGCATATCTCCGGCAGACGGTGGGCCGGCAATTCCGAGGCATCGACCGGCGGCGTCCCGGCCTTTTGCAATACCAGGCTTACCGCTCCATACCCGGGATTATCCATATAGCGGGCAAACTCATGACGATGCAGATCGTGCACGGCCCGGCGGCACAAATCCACCGTAAGCGGGCTGGTTTTATCCGCCCAGCAGGCGATGACCGCATCGGCGCGGCCGGCGGTCAGCAAATCAGTCGCACGGCACAGGACACTGGTGACCGGTGCGGTTTGATGCGCCAGCGTTTCGCATGGGCCGCGGATACCCAGCAAAATGGCCGCCGCGGATGCCGCGTTGGAGTATACCGAGCGGGAGAAATGCAGCGGCGAGGCGTAGCGGCCTTCCGAATCGAGCATGGAATCCAGATATGCAACGGTACTGTCAATCATGCCCCACGCGGTAAACATAAGCAAGGCGATGCGGCCGGGATCTGTCGAGGGTTTATGCAACCGCGCGGCATGCCAAGCCTGATCAATGGCTTTGCAGGCCAGGCCGGCGACGGCATCGAGCTTTTCAGCCGCATTCAGGGTACGTTCGGAAATATCCCGGCCCAACCAGGGCGGAGCATTTTCACCGGTCGTCGGACCGGTCCGGTTATCCGTTTCCGGGGAAACGGCGACGGCGCGGCGCAATTCCAATCCATCGGCATATTCCGACGTATGCACGCCCAGCCCGGCGATCGCCATGCGCGGGAAATCCGGATGGGTTGCGTCCGTCGGCGCAGATTCCGCCGGGCGAAGCGCATCGGGCGAAGCGGCGGAAAAGATCAGTGCGGTGTTATTGCCGCCAAATGCAAAATTGCAGTTAAGAGCCGCGGCGGGCCGGGAGCGTGTGGGTGCGGTGACCAGCGGCAGGCACCGGTCATTTTCCGTCCGGTCCGGATTTATGCAGCCGGCATTCGGCGGCAGTATTTGATGGCGCATAGCCAGCAGGCAAACAACCGATTCCACCGCGCCGGCGGCGCCGAAGGTATGACCGGTGAGCCGCTTGGTGGAACTGACCGGCGGTATCGGGGCGTTGGTGCGGTCCCACACATCGGAAATGACGCGCATTTCCATGGCGTCGTTATCGCGTGTGGCGGTGCCGTGGGCATTGATATAACCGATGTCCCGCGGTTGCAAGTGCGCATCATTCAGGGCCAGTTCGATGGCGCGTGCCGCACCGGCGCCGGCAGGGTCGGGTTTGGTAATATGAAAGGCATCACAGGTGGCGGCAAAACCGCGCAGATAACCGAGTGGGGGGGCGCCGCGCGCGGCGGCATGGGCTGCGGATTCCAATACCAGGAAGGCCGCCGCCTCACCAATTGAGATACCGTTTCGGTCGCGATCAAACGGGCGGCATCCGCCGGGCGCGACCAGTTTTAAACTGCCAAAACCGGAAATGATGAGCCGGCAGAGAGCTTCGGCGCCGCCGGCCAGAGCCATGGAAATTCGCCCAAGTCGGATGGCATCCATGGCGGCGCCAACCGCGATGGCGGAGCCTACGCAGGTGGTAAGATTGGTATACACCTGTCCGCAGATATGATGTCGGCGCCGGACCAATTCCGCGGCTTCATAGGGCTGTATCCGCCGCAACAGGCCGCTGTCCGCGGTTTGGGGATTAATTCTGTAGGCGGTGTAAAACACCTCATTGCGATCCATGCCGCAGACAGTGGTGGCAAGAAAGCAGCCGGTGCGATTGCCCATGAAATCCAGCGTGCGCGGCAGCGACGCGGAAAGGAGCGCTTCGTCGGCGGCGAGGCAGGCAAGCTGCTGGGTGCGCGAAAGAGTTTTCCAGAATCCGGGCCGCAAATCGTCCGGACAGGGAAGATCGTGACACTGGGCGACGGCAACGGACCCAAGGGCAGGCGGCAGCGGTTCTTGCCATGGGGACAGGTGTTCCCGCCCATGGGAAATTGCCGACCAACTTTGATCAACAGTGAGTCCGGCGCAGGTGACCATGCCGACACCGGTAACCACCACATCCGGATATGATCCGGAATGCGTTATATCATGGGAAGGGGCGCCGTTCATAGAATTGCACCTGATGGCGCGGTAACCGCAGGCGCGCCATGCTCCGGCCCGGCGGCGCCGCCATCCGGATCGCGGCGCGCCGCTGAAATTCCGGCTACCAGGGGGTTGCGCCGGTTCCACACATCCCCGCCCAGAATACCGATAATCGCATCGCGCACAGCGGCGGGTTGATGCGGCGCAAAAAACAGATTGCGTACGAGGTCCCGCTGGTAAAACTTGTGCACGAATGCCTCAAACACGGCCATGCCGCGATCCATTGCACCGGTGAAGTCCGGGCTGATTTCCGCGGTGGGATCGGCAAGGAACGTTTCCACGGCGGCCGCGGCGAATTCCGCGGATTTAAGGGCCAGATGAACCCCGCTGGAAAAGATCGGGTCTAAAAATCCGCCGGCGTCTCCGAGGAGGATGCAGCGCGGCACCTGTCGAACCGGGCAGTGATAGCTGTAATCCGAAGCCGCCCGCCACGGGGCGACCGCTTTCGCGGCGGCGACGCGGCTGTGCAGCGTGGGCGACTGTTGGATGGCGGCGAAAAACTGCTGTTCCAGCGTGAGATTTTTTTTAACACCCTGTTGCGCCAGGACCGTGCCGATACTGGTGGTACCGTCGCGCAGTGGAATGCACCATATCCAGCCATGCTCAATAATATGCATGGTGATGTAGTGCCGCTCGTGCGGGTCGGCCGGGGGAAGATTGTCA
>JAKBBN010000112.1 GCA_021808485.1 Planctomycetota bacterium
CCGGATTCCCTTGCCCCGGCTCTTCTGTCTTGAGCGTCTTCGCTAATCACTTTTTATTCAAATCAACCGCTGTAAAGTTGGGCCACGCCCCTTACGAAAACCATCCATTATGCATTATTGACGGTAGAACCGTCCATCTGGCAAGCCATCGGGTGCAATACATATTTGTGGTTGCTGTAGGTGTCAACCTTAATGATGTGCGATACACCACTACACGTACTGCCGCTGCACCAAACGGGTCAAACCCTGTTCCCAGCCGTGTATCCGGGAAGAACTGATTACCGAGCAAATCACCCAGGCACTTGCCACTTTGGCGGTACCCGCCGATTGGACCGACTGGATGCTCACTACACTTGAAACCGAGCAACGCCAGGACACCCAGGCAACGGCCAACGACATCACGACGTTCCAGAATCGCATCCGCCAGATCGACCAGAAGATCGACCGCCTCACGGACGCCTATATGAGCGAAGCCATGACCCTTGATGAATTCCGAGAAACAAAAAGCAACCTCATTGCTGAAAAGCAGGGACTGAAGGAAAAACAGAAGAGGGTTGAAGCCAACCGATCCTCACGGTTCGAACCCGTCATCGGGTTCATAAAAGCCTTGCAGAAGGCCAGTGTGGAGCAACCCACACGAACCGTCACCGAAAATCGCGACTTTTTCAGAAAAGTCGGTTCGAACCTCACGTTACAAGACGGAACAATTTCCTGGATGCCCCGCCATGCGTGGCAAACCCTTATAGAATATGGTCCTTTTGCCCGCCCCAACAGCGCGCACATGCCGTGCGCGCCGATTTTCGCCGGTGAAACCGACCACATTTATAAAAAGCGGAGAGAGTGGGATTCGAACCCACGGTGAGGTTTCCCCCACACACGACTTCCAATCGTGCTCCTTAAGCCACTCGGACATCTCTCCAGAAGCCAAGGTCATTGGCGCGATTATCCAGCCTACAGTTTTTCATCACTTACGTCAATTTAGCAGGCCGCTGCGATCAATGGGAGGGATATTTTTGGGGGAGGATATTGGCGCCATCACATTCTGGACAAGGCCAAGACCCGTCGCAGCAAAGGTTCCGCCATGAGCCTTGGATGTGCGGGCAATGCGGAGTCTTTTATGGCGATGGAAGCCCTATCGCCCGCACATCTACCGATACCGTCACGCGGTGGCTGTGGCCGCCGAGTAACACACCGCGCAAGGGCGATACATCATGAAAATCCCGTCCGCAGGCGATGGCAATATGCTGGTCCGAAACAAACATGTTGTTGGTGGGGTCTATATCAACCCAGCCGCAACCCGGCAGAAAAATTGATGCCCATGCATGGGAGGCATCCGCGCCTATGATTTTTGGCCGGCCCGGCGGGGGCAAGGTAAGCAGGTAGCCGCTTACATAGCGTGCGCTTAATCCGAAACATCGAAAGCAGCCGACAGCCAGATGGGCATAATCCTGGCATACGCCGTGCCGACGATCCAACACTTCATCAATGGGTGTGGAAATGGTGGTACTCGCGGCGTCAAACGTGAAGTCCTGCTTTATGCGCCGCATAAGATCGGTCGCGGCCTGAAGGAGCGTGGCCTGCGGGTTAAAGGAATCGCGGGCGAATTCCAGCAGTTTGGGCGTGATGGGGACAGCCGGTGACGGCAGCGTGAAGGCGTATGGATCGGTCATAAGGCTGCGGCGCTGATGCAACATTTCCGAAATTGCCCGCCAAGACATATCGGGCAGGTGTTCCGGAGCGGCGGCGCGGGCGATTTCCACCACACCCGCAGCCTTCACGCAAAGCGATTCATGCGACTGCTGAATGGCAAAATAGAGTATGGAATTGCCGAAATAATCCGTACGGTGGGTTTGCACGGCAGCAGCCGGTTGAATGGCAAGCTCATGTGAAAGCCACGTTTGGCGTGGATAGTTGCGCGGCAGCAGATGCGCCAAGTTATGACATATCGACACGCTTTGCGTATATTGGTATCCGGTGATGTGCTGAATCTGATATTTCACAGTTTATTCACCGCAGGTAACGAGCCAAGTTGGTAGGAAATACTGGTATGGGCAAGGTATCCGCGACTGACCGCATCGGACAGCGCTTCCAGATGCTCCACAATGCCGGCCAGCAATTGATTCAGTTCAGGGCGCTGCCCATCCGGCTGAAACTGACAGGCGGATTGCACATCCACCAGGCGCACGCCGGTGAGCGCGCGGAGAATAATTTTTTGTTCCGGTGTGGCGTGCGGACGGTCCAGGGAGCGGGGAAGGCTGGCGATATGCTCCGAAAGGCGAGCCAACTGGAAGGCCGCGCTGCGGGGATTGCCTTCATCCAGCAGCAGCATATCCAAAACGGCCGGCGCCTGAAGATTGGTAAGGTATCTCCGGCGATAGGTCATGGAACTGTCGGCGATTTCCAGCGTGGCCTCAAGAATCAGATTTTCTTCCTGTGCAACCGGATTCATAACGCCCCGCAAAAGTTGCAGGGTATACAAAGCCCGTTCCAGTCGCCGCCCCATATCCAGGAATCGCCAGGCATGGCCATGGGTCATACTTTCCGAGGCAAAACCACCAAAGGCGGCGAAATGCACAATAAGCTGATCCAGACCCGCCAGAACATCGTTAAGCTGCCAGGTTGATTCTCCGCCCGGACTGACGACCAGGGGATGTTCCAGATTGCTGATAACGCGCCAGGAGTCGCCGCTAAGCCGGTCGCGGAGAACACCGCCCAGGCGTTGCGTTGCCACAAGGGTGGAATAGAGGCTGCCGGGCTGGAGTGGATCAAACAGGATGGAATAAATCGTGGATTTTTCCAGCGGGGCGGCCGGTGCCGCAGGTCCGGGCGAAGCAACCTGTGCGCCGGCGGCGGAATGCGATTGACCGATGGCGACCGCGGTTAAGGCAGGAATCTCCGGACTGACTTTGCCCGCCGCCTGGTTGGCGGTTCGCAGCAGAATGCCGCGCGTAATCCGCGTAAGCCCCTCCGCGCGTTCCATGTAACGGCCAAGCCAGAAAAGATTATCGGCAGCGCGACTGGAAAGATCGTTGCCCCCGCGATTTATCACGATATTTTGGCCGGTGGGGGGCAGGAGGGAAAGGGTATCAACCGGGCCGTCCGCAAGCACCCAGGTATCTTTGGAGCCACCCCCTTCCTGCATGGAAACAACCAGCGTATCGCAAGAAGCGGAAAACCGGGCAAGGCCGCCGGGCATGACGGCATAGGAATCAGCACCTGTGGCCGCAATCTGCACCCGGATTTGCATATGGCGCGGTTCAAAGCCGCCCTCCGCCAGAACCGGAGTGGTGGCCGGTGTGAGCTGCTCCTGGGCGACAAAATGCCGGGGATTGCGGCGAATTTCCGCCAGCATGTCCGCTTTTTGCGCCTGGGTTAAATTCCGCATGAACACCGGATTAAAACTGCGGCGCGGAAAGGCCTGCTTAATAACCATGTCATCCGGATGATCCAGCACATAGGCCAGCGAAGCGGGATCCGCACACCACCAGCTTGGTGCACTGGGCAACAGCAGGTCCTGATCCAGAATGTGCCGGCACAGGGCGGGAAGGAACGGCATGATTGCCGGCGATTGAGCCAGGCCGCTGCCCAGCGCGTTAACCACGCACACTGTACCGGCATGAACAGCCTGCACCAGCCCGGCAATACCCAGAAAACTGTCGCTGCGAAGTTCCAGCGGATCGCAATAATCATCATCCAGCCGCCGGAGAATAACATCCACCGGTTCAAGACCGGCCAGGGTTTTCAGGTAAACCTGTGAGTCGCGAACGGTCAGATCGCCGCCTTCCACAAGCGTATACCCCAGATAGCGGGCAAGATAGGAATGCTCGAAATATGTTTCACTGTAAGGCCCTGAGGTAAGGACGACCACGCGCGGATTGTCTTTATTGCGCGGGGCCGCGGCAATGAGCGTTTCACGGAATGTGAGAAAGAATTGGGCCAGCCGCCGCACATTGCAGTCGCGAAAAAGGTCCGGCAGGGCGCGGGACAAGACGATGCGGTTTTCCAGGGCATACCCGACGCCGGCGGGGGTCTGGGTTTTGTCACTCAAGACAAAGAACGCACCGTTGGGGGCGCGGACCATATCCGCGGCATATTGATATAACCAGCGGTTGTTGGGCAATTTGGCGCCATGGCACGGGCGGAGGAAGCCGGGATGCGTAAGAATTAAATCAGGAGGCAGCAGACCTTCATGAATAAATCGTTGCGGGCCGTAGCAATCCGCGATTATTTTATCAAGCAGAATAGCCCGCTGCACGAGTCCCTGCTCCAGCTGCCGCCAAAGCACGGAGTCTAGCAGCAGCGGGATGGGATCCAGCCGCCACGGGCGATCCATGCCCATCGGATCGCCGTAAACGTTATACGTCACGCCGTTGTCGTGGATTAACTGCCGGGCCTGCAGCCAGCGGCGCTGAATTTCCGCCGCACCGAGTTCATTGATTTGATTAACAAACATGAACCAGTGCGGCCGCAGCGCACCGCCGGATTCAAACATTTCATCATACGATCCGGGATTGCCGACATAGTTTCCACACAGGCCGCCCGGGCGGTGGGAACGGTTGTCTGCAATGGTTGTGGAGTCGTTCATGCGTCAAATCCCCGAATGTTCCGCGGCTGAATTCAATTCGCCATTCCGCTGTTGCTTACTTTAAACCCGGCCGGTCAATTCCCAAATATCACAGTCCATGCATGATTACCGCCGAAATCCTGCCGGGTACTATAACACTTCGGCCGGCGTCGCCCGCCAAACCGGTTTCAGCCGCAGGTCCAGTGTAAGTGGAAATTCAGCACTGATCTCCGCCGCGGCCGGGTTTACCATTCCCTGCGTATGGCCGTGGCTGAAAAAGCGGGCCATGCGGCGGCTTTCCGCTTCCAATGCATTGACGGGGAAGGTGGTATAGTTTCGCCCGGCCGGGTGGGAAGCATAACAGGTGCATCCGCCGACAGAACGCCGGTTCCAGGTATCCACCAGGTCAAAAACCAGGGGGGTGTGAACGGGAATCGTGGGATGCAAAGCCTCCGGCTGCGCCCAGGCCTTGTAGCGCACGCCGGCGATAAATTCTCCGCGGGTGCCGGTGTTGCGCAAAGGCAGGCTGTAGCCGTTGCAGGTTACCACATGACGCGAATCCGTCATGCCGTTCACCAGCACCTGCAGGCGTTCCAGTGATGAATCCACGTACCGCACCGTGCCGCCGGACGCCCCCTGTTCACCCAGTACGTACCATGGTTCAATGGCCTGGCGCAATTCAATTTCAACTCCGCGGCGATTGATGGCGCCGATGTGGGAAAAGCGGAATTCATAGTGGGTGTCAAACCACCGCGGATCAAATGAAAACCCGGCCGAATGCAGATCGGAAAGCACATCGGAAATATCCTGGCGCACAAAATGCCCAAGCATGAACTTGTCATGCAGTTCCGTTCCCCACTTTACGAGCCGGGCTTCGTATGGATTTCGCCAGAAAGTGGAAATAAGGCCGCGCAAAAGAAGCTGCTGCGTGAGGCTCATGCGGGAATGGGGCGGCATTTCAAAACCGCGAAATTCCACCAGCCCCAGCCGCCCGGAAGCGGAATCCGGGGAATACAGTTTATCAATGCATAATTCAGCGCGATGGGTATTGCCTGTTGAATCAACCAGTAAATTGCGGAAAATGCGGTCCACGAGCCATGGCGCCGGCGCGGCTGAATGCCGTGACGGAATCTGGTTGAACGCACATTGAATTTCCGCGATTATGTCCGGTCGGCCTTCATCCGCACGCGGGGCCTGACTGGTGGGACCGATGAACAGTCCGGAAAACAGATAACTGAGGCTGGGATGGTTATTCCAGTAACCGATCAGACTTTTCAGCAGATCCGGCCGCCTCAGAAATGGGCTGTCGGACGGAATTGCCGCACCCACCACAATATGATTTCCGCCGCCGGTGCCGGTGTGCCGACCATCCAACTGGAATTTATCCGTGCCCAGACGGGAGGCACGGGCTTCTTCATAAAGTACGGTGGTGTTGTGCACCAGTTCCCGCCAGTTATGCGCGGGATGAATATTGACTTCAATAACACCCGGATCGGGCGTGATCTTGATCTGCTCCAGCCGCGGATCGGATGGCGGCGCATATCCTTCAATGCGAACAGGTAACCGCAATTCAGCGGCGACGGCCTCAATACGGGCGATTAAATTCAGGTAGTCTTCCAGATAGCGCACCGGCGGCATGAACACATTCAGGATGCCGGATCGCGGCTCCACGCACAGTGCGGTGCGGATAATCCACGGCGCGCTCTGCTGGAAACAGACGGGTTGCGAAGGATCATCCGCGGAATTGTGCCGCCGTTCCTGCAGCCGGGGAGCGTCGGAACGCCGGCTGTGATCCGCTTCCAGCGAATGGCCCGCCTGTTGCCCACGAATCCATCGCGCAGTGGGTGACGTGACAGTTGCATCAACCCCGGCCGCCGCCGTCGCCAAAAACCTCTGATTATGGAAATCCGGCAGGGGTGGGCGCGGTTCCCACATATCCTGCTCATGTGTAAACGGATAATCTCCGGCGGCAACCCAGGGCAGACTGTCCAAAGGCAGGCGCAAGCCCATGGGTGAATCGCCCGGAACAAGGTACATCCGTTCCGGGCGCAGGAACCAGTCTCCGGCTTCCCAGTCACCGGTGCCGCCCGAGTTGGCGGGGCGCAGCGGCAGGGCATAGCCGATAATTCGGGAAAGCCCCTGCTCAAAAACTTTTGCCATGCGTTTGCGATCCTCGGCATTTTCCAGGCGGTTTTGCAATGGATCAACATTGGCGGGCAAACGCCGCTCTTTCCACAGGTAATACCAGACATCTTCATACGCCGGCAGAGCGAATTTCGGATCCACAGCAAGCGATCGGCAAAGCTGGGACAGGAATGTAGCCGCGGTGCGGTAGTCCGCCCCATAACCGTCCGCTTCATCAGCTACCAATGCCGGATCAGTCCAGATTGGAATTTGATCTTTCCGCCAATAGCATCCAAAGGAATAGCGCGGCAGACTTTCACCGGGACACCATTTTCCCTGGCCAAAATGCAGGAGAGCACCGGGGGAAAAACGGTCGCGCAGGCGTTTGAGAAGGAAGGCGGAAAGCCGCCGTTTTTCCGGCCCCACGGCCAATGTGTTCCATTCCGCTCCATCCATATCGTCAATGGAGATAAAGGTCGGCTCACCGCCCATGGAAAGGCGTACATCCTGCCGATGCAACTCCTCGTCAATCCTTTCGCCGAGATTATTAATGGCGTGCCACTGCTCATCGGTATAGGGCTTGGTAACACGCGGGTCTTCATGGAGCCGGGTGACGGTCATTTCCACGTTGAAGGAATCTTTGCCGGGCTGTTCATTGAGCCAGTGAAAGCCTCCGGAGATGGGGGCGGCATTTCCCGGTTCAGCGGTGGCCGCAAGGGGAATATGCCCTTCGCCGCACATCAGGCCGCTGGTGGAATCCAGGCCTACCCAACCGGCGCCGGGCAGATAAATTTCCGCCCAGGCATGCAGGTCCGTAACGTCCTTGCTTACCCCGGCAGGACCTTCCAGCGGTTTCACATCGGCCGCAAGTTGAATTGAATATCCGGACACAAATCGTGCCGCAAACCCCAGTGTGCGGGCCGCCTGCACCATGAGCCAGGTAAAATCGCGGCAACTTCCGTGATTCTTCCCCAGGGTTTCCTCCGGAGACTGAATGCCGGGTTCCATGCGGATGTCATAGTCAAGCGTTTTTTGAATCATTTGATTCAGGTCAACCAGAACATCCACGCTGCGCCGGCCGGCCGGCAGATATTTTTCGCGGAACTCCTTCATGAATGCGGCAAACAGGGGGGATGCCGGTAACAATTCAAGATAGGGGGCAAGTTCCCGGGCCTGAAATTCGGAATACGTAAAGGGGAAGCGCTCGGCATGGGTATCCAGAAAAAAGTCGAACGGATTGATGGTGGTCATTTCCGCCACGAGATCCACGGATATTTCCAGGATATCTGTCGGCTGGGGAAAGGCCAGTCTCGCCACGTAGTTGGAATAAGGATCCTGCTGCCAGTTTATGAAATGGTTCGCAGGATTTACCTTAAGGGAATAGGCGGTGACGGGCGTGCGACAATGGGGCGCCGGGCGCAGTCGCACAATCTGCGGGGTAAGTTCCACGGGGCGATCATAAGAATAGCGGGTTTTGTGGGAAAGGGAGACACGGATAGCCATGCGGAATACAACTCCAAATCATGCGGTTCAACATACTTGCGTTGAACGGCATTGCCTGCTGTATCCGGTCGAACCGTTTTGATCACAACCGGCTCGTTGTATCCTCATTCCGCAGTGGAAGAGTATAGGGGGAATTTGAAAATATTTCGAGGGGGCGACGCTGATGATGGGGACGTTGGACGGTTGCCGAGGATTTCGGCTATTATCTCGATCAACTTCCCGTTCCATGCACAGGGAAACGCCAACGTTGGATCATCCGCGGCAGCCACACAGGAGACGCCATGAAGCAGCGATACCTTATTACCGGCGGCGCCGGTTTTATCGGCAGCCATCTTGCCGGGTTGATTCTAAGCAAGGGTCATAGCGTTTATATACTGGATGATGAAT
>JAKBBN010000028.1 GCA_021808485.1 Planctomycetota bacterium
TTCAAGTTTTTCCGCTGGTGATGCCGCCATGGAAGCAGCATTATGAAAATGCCGCCGTCGGGCCGCAGCATGGTTCCGGCCCTGCCCAGAATGTGATCAAAGCTTTTTATCGTTCTCGCGGTGCGGCCAAGGGAGGCGCTGTGGGCCATGGGCCGCTGGCTTTCTTTAAGCCGGGTAAACGTGGTTTGCATGCCGGATCGCCGTTGGCCTGCCTGTGGCTGTTGGTTCTGCAAAATCAGATTGTACCCAAAAGCTTTATCTGCCCGTCTGATCCGATAGCCACGCAACCCAGCGACCAGTATATTAAGAACGGCAATGTTCAAGCCGACTGCTACAGCAATTTTGGCCATATCGGCGGAAAGCCGGGCAAGTCTGGACAGGGGGAAAGCTATTCCATCGCATTCCCCTGGGCGGGCAATAATCCGGCGCCATGGTGGAACGACAATGCCGGTGGGGATGTTCCCATCGTCAGCGATATGGCCCCGGCAATGGACACCCGGGAAAAAGGAAAAATGTTATGGGCCTATCGTGATCCCACACAGACGATGAACCATCCGAAGTATAAATGGGCTTATAATTCCGGCAATCATGGCGGAGCGGGTCAGAATATCGGCTATGGTGATGGCCATGTCAACTGGAGTGCAACGCCATATTGCGGCCAAAATTGGGACAATATTTTCACCTATGACTCCCCGCACCAACGAAAGCCGATCTTGGGCGGCGGTAAAACGCTGAGCACCGGAAAATCCGTAAAGGCGCCGGTTTTTAACGCGTTAACTCCGCCTTATGACATTGTCATGGCACCTGTACGCGATGTCGCCACCGGAGCCTGGTAAATAAATTATCAGCTCGGTTCAGCATATCGTTAAAAGCGCCTGGTGCTTCCCGATTGGGTTTCAGCGGTAACCCGCCGGGTTGGCCTTAAACCACCGCCACGCGGAATCCACGATCGTGTCCAGATCGGTAATCTTTGCCCGCCAGTTCATATCGCGGGCAATTTTATCCGGTGCGGCGAACAGCGCCGGCGGATCGCCGGGACGCCGCGCGGTTTCGCGGGTCGCGATTGGTTTTCCGGTTACCCGCCTGCAAGATTCAATTATTTCCCGCACACTGTATCCGCGGCCGACACCCAGATTATAAAAAAGCCCTTTACCCGCCTGAAGATTTTCCAGAAGAACCAGGTGAGCCTCCACGAGATCCCATACGTGAATGTAATCCCGGATGCAGGTGCCGTCCGGGGTGGGGTAGTCGTTTCCATAAATATCCACGTGGCTGCGCTGACCAAGCGCCGCCTGCAGCACGATGGGAATTATATGCGATTCCGGCCGATGATCCTCGCCGATGGTTCCGTCCATCGCGGCTCCGGCCACATTAAAATAACGTGGTGCGGCAAACGCTAAATTTTCCGCGTGGGCGCAATCCAGCAGAATTTTTTCCACCATTAATTTCGACATGCCGTATGGGCTGATCGGATTTTGCGGCAGGTCTTCCGTAATCGGGACGGTTTTGGGTTCACCGTACGTGGCACACGTACTGGAGAAGACCAGCCTTTTGACATCGGCCAGCCGCATCGCATCCAGCATGCTGATGGTATTGCCCACATTATTCCGGTAATACTTTCGCGGGTCGCTTACGCTTTCACCCACGTATGCGTTGGCGGCAAAATGCATGACTGCCTGGGTTCCATGCAGCTTGAATAGTGCCGCCAGGCCGGCTGTATTGGCGCAATCCAGCACTTCCAGCCGAGCCTTGGCGTTTACCGAACCGCGGTGGCCGTTGGTTAGATTATCCACCGCCACGACATCATGCCTCCGTTCCACCAGCAGCTTTACCGCATGTGATCCGATGTATCCGGCACCGCCAATAACCACGATTTTCATAATACCTGTTCTCCAGTTTCCTAAAGTTCGGTAAGTTACAGTGGACGGTATCTTCTGTAAATGGTGCGCAAAATGCCCGGCAATGGCCCGCAGCCGGCGGGCCTTAACTCCAACCGGGCAAAAATCTGTTTTTCAATTGTTCCGGTCCGGCGTAATAAACCGCCGCCTGGAGAATTTCCATCTGCCGGCGACCGGATATACGGGCTCAAAAAGCCGCAGGCAGCTATGACGGGATTCGGCATCCACATCATCGCTGCCTGCGTACGTTTCCAACCGTTTGCGGCCGATTAATGGTACGGCGTCAGTGAGGGCGGCCGATCCGCCGGAGCCGTGGCCCATGATCGGTTCGGAGCATGGCCCAGTTTAAACGCCATATCCCCGCCATGCGTGATGGTGGAAACGGGAATCCAGCATTTGTTCAATGGCGCGCCGTTTACCGTAACGGATTGAATGTACGAGTTGTCAATCGGGTTTTTAGACCCGCTGATAACAAATTTGCCGCCCGAATAGGGGGCTGCAAGATGCAGCGTGATTTTTCGGAAAACCGGGCTGCAGATCTCGTAAGCGGTGGAGGCCGGATCCACCGAATAAATTCCCATCATGGATAGAACCGCCCAGCTGGACATTTCACCGCAATCATCATTGCCGGGTACGCCGTTCGATGAAAGCGTGTAATTCTGCCGGAGAACTTTGCGTACCGCCCATTGGGTGCGCCACGGTTTGCCGGAAAAGTTGAATTCAAATGGCGCCTCCAGATCGGTTTCATTGTATGGGTTGTAATATTGGCCGTACCAGCCAGCCTGCCGATAGCTGAAAAATGCCTGCAGTCGCCGATTGAATCGGGATGTGCCCACGGCATGCACCAGCCAGGCCATATCCTGCGGCGCCAGCCACTGGTAGTGCCAGCCGGAACCTTCAATAAACCCGTGCCATTGTTGTGACGGATTGAATGGATGTACCCATGCCCGATTGGAATTCCGGGGACGGAAAAACCGGTCCTGATGGTCGAATACATTTCTGAAATACAAGGCGCGGGCCTTGAACATGGCGGCGGCACGCGCCTTATCCAGTGCTTGGGCCAGATAGTGCATGGATGCATAAGCCACGCAATCTTCCTGGAGCTGGGAAACCGACCCATAGCCCTCATGATTATTGGGATCAAAATGGATCTTGTTGATCCAGTTGATATTGCTTTCTCCGCCGTAGGGCTTGCCGGGCGGCGGCGCCTGAGTGGCGTCCTTTACCATGCCTTGCCACAGGTTGGTCATATCAAATCCGTGCAGCCCGTCCATCCAGGCGGTCGCGGCGCAGGTGGTCAGCGGGCTGCCGCACATGACGTTGGTGTAACCGTGAATCTGCGGCCAGCGATCAATCCAGCCGCCCTGGCGATACATAAGGTCAATTGATTCGCACATGTCCTCCACTCGCTGCGGCGCGACCAGGCACAACAGCGGGAATTCACTGCGATATATGTCCCAGCCGGAATAATTGCAGTAAACATTGTGGCCGGCCGCAATATGGTGAATCCGGTCATCAAACCCGATGTATCGGCCGTCCGCATCACTGAACATGGACGGCATCAGAAGGCTGTGATAAAGCGAGGTGTAAAATACAATTTTTTCGCCGGGTGTGCCGCCGTGCACATGAATAACATTCAGGGCTTTGATCCATTTGTGCATGGCTTTGTGATACACCGCGGAAAAACTCTTGGAGGCGACCGAGTGCCGCAGATTATTTTCCGCACCGCGGAGGTCCACATAGGAAATGCCGATGCGCATGGTGATGGTGCGTTTGTGTGTCGCGGTGGGCCATGTCAGCCAGCCGCCCACCCATCCTCTCTGATGAAGTTGCGTCACGGTGCGCGAGCCGGCGGTCTGGCGGTTGCCGGTCCAGGTTCCAAAGGTATGAAAGGGATGGTTGAAGGTCATCACAAAATAGACGTGATATCGCGGGGCTGCGCCGCAGAAATCCTGGTCTACGACATACCCGGTGACTTCGTGATTGTTCACGATGTCCAAGTGGGCCTGATGCGTCGTATTAAGGGTGTGACTTATGGGAAGCAGGATATTGGCGGCCTTCCCCGCCGGGAACGTGAATTGCGCCACGCCCGCGCGATTGGCCGCGGTAAGTCGGGTGGCAATATTCCATCGCAGCAGGCGAACGCCGTAGAACCCGGGTTTCGCCGCTTCCAGACTGTGGGAATAGGCGGACTGAAAATTCTGCACCTGGGTATGCACGGGCCCGGTGGTGGCGGTGAAGAAAACATCGCCTTCATTGTTGCATCCGGGGCCGCTCATGTGGGTCATGCTGAAGCCCTGGATGAACGGCTGGTAGTAATGATATCCAAAGCCGCTGGACTCGGTATCCGGGCTTAACTGCACCATTCCGAACGGTACGCACGCACCCGGAAAAAGATTTTCGCTGCCGCCGGGGCCGGTGCCGGTTCCAAGGAACGGGTCCACCAAATTTACCGGCGATTCGGATTTCAGCGGATGGGTTGCCGGCGGCAATGGTGTAAATGAAAAATCCGTTACCGCCTGCCGGGCGCTGGCCGCGCCGCTGCCGCCTGTAAAACCAACGTATGCCGAACGGCCGCCCACGCGCCAGGGAATATCGATTTTAGTGGCCGCACGGAATATTTTGCCGGTGATTTCGTCCGTGAGTTTCTGCCGGAGGGTAATGCCATTGTATGAAAGCTCCACGCGGACGGGGTGGCCGTCGGCTAAATTTACGCCCGGCGTGCTGATATATTCACCGGTGTTGCCCCCTCCGGCCACTTGGATGCCGATGCAATCGCTGGGCGGCAAAGTGCCAACGGTGATGCCGTCTTTAATGCCCAGACTCACCGCCGGGTCCGGTGCTGCCGCTGGATAGATATTGATTTCAAACGCAATGCCATGCGTGATATCCTTTCGCCCGCCGTAGCCGAGCGACCCGCCGTTATATCCCAAGGCCCGGGTTCCCTGCCGGGAGTTTTGGAGAACAAAGGCGATGCCGTCGCCTCCGCCGTTGTGCAGATCATGGGCGGTATAGGTAAATGCCGCACGAAATGCGGAAATGGCTTGCTTATGGCTTCCAAAGCCGCTTGTCGCCTGCTCCGGATGACCGTCGGTCAGGGTGAACGTTGTTCGGTCTGAATTGTAGCCGGTATGCTTGGCGCCACTCATGTTCGCCGGCGCAAAGCTGTTGAATCCATTGATCTGAGCCTCCGCGAAGGATCCCCATGTCGCGATGGCGCCTAGTGCCACCAAAAGGGCGGCTGTCCGCTTAAAAATCATTCGTTAGCTCCTCGAAATGTAGTAGGTTAAACGGGTGCTTGTGTACGCCAGTGAGCGGAACGTTCGCCCCACGGCCGTCAGTCCGGATATATCAACCAGACTAACAGGTTTTTATTGCAACGCAAGTATGAAAACCAAATGGATGACGGAGCGCGGGCACCCCGTCATCCATTTGCCGGCAAAATGACCGGCATTCTGTGCCGCTGCTTACAGATGTATCCTGTATCCAGCAGCTTAAATCAGTGCGATGTCGGCCAGTAGAAAAACGGTCCTTCTCCAGCCACGTGTGCTATGCCTAAATTGGAGTGAATATGTCCGGACAGGAATGTGTCCAGCGTGCTGTATGGATGGCTGTAACCACTGACATGTCCATCGGCGAACAGCACATTCTGAAACCCCGGAATCTTCGGGTTGATGCGATCCGGGTGGTTAAACCAGAAGCTGGTGACGCTGCTGGTCATGAGTTGCTGGGCCACCGTGTCGGCAGCCAGGACATCATGCGGATTGCCGTTGGAACTTGTGGCCGGTTTGGGCAACAAGGGGTTGTCGCTGGCGGGGGTTACTGCATTGCCGGGCCAGTTTTCCGGGCTGTAAAATCCATTCTGCGGCGTCAAAAACGGATTGTTACCGTAACCGCCCATGTACATATAACCGATCGCTATGAAAGACGCCCAATTGTCGCTGGCGCGTATCGGATCGTACGAAAGCTGCGGAATACCGGGTAAACGCTGAATTTCGCGAGCCGCGGGATCGGGTGGTGGGTAGCTTGATGGCAGTTGAAACTGCCATTGTGCAAATTCCGCGCTGGTCAGCGTGCTGGGGCAAATAAAAAGCTTCGCCAGTTTGTCATCCGTGGTGCCGGCCGTATATTGCTCCAATTCCTGGAACGGCGTACCATAATCACGCCACCCATTGGCGCTGTAATCGGTTTCATAATAGCTCAGGCTTTGGTCCGCGCTCCAGGCGAATATTCCATATTGAACAACCGGCGAATACGCGGTGATGGGTGCAAACCGAAGATAGCAGGGTTGTGCCGTCCGGTACTGATTATTGCTGTAGCCTTGCGGAAAATAACCACGGTTGCTGGCCGCAAATTCGGCGGCCAACTCGCCTATACCGTGTAAATTCGAGGCACACACCGTACGGTCCGCGTCTTCCTTGGCTGCGGCCAAGGCGGGCAGAAGCAGGGCGATCAGTAACGCGATAATTGAGATCACCACCAAGAGTTCCACCAGCGTAAAGCCGCCGCTGTTAATCTGTTTGGATCGCCTGTTCATTTTCATGTGTAGCTCCTTCAAGCAAACAATGCCGGGCCGCGAGCGAGCTGTGAAAATAAGTCCGCCCCCACCCATTGGTGCGGGCGGGGGCGGACTGCCGGTGTTCAGGTGTCAGCTCCGGCCGACGCGTGCCAGCCGGCGACGGGTCAACAACAACCCGGCGCAACCTGCCGCAATCAGGATCAGCGGTGAAGGTTCCGGTGTCGTCGCTGTGGCGCCACTGACGGCAAATATGTCCGTTTGGCCGATAGTTGGGTTGACCGTGAAGGTCAACGAGTCAATCACCTTGCCTGCCACATCAACCGTGCCAGTGCCAGTACCCAGACTCGACAGGTTCAGCACCGTTTCGTAAAGATTCGGGTTGCCAGGATAGCCTGATGTATCGGCATTCTGCACGTCAATTCGGCCGACTCCGCCGTAAATCGCCACGCCGAACATGTTGCCGTCCGGTGTGGTGCCCGCCGTTGTGCCGGCGAACCAGTCCGGAGCGCCAAAATCCGTCGTTACGGTGCTGCCGTCGGCGAAATTCAGGGTGACCGTGCCGCCCGTATTGTTACCCGCGTTACCCGAGGTGGCAAGGATCGCCAGAGTCGAAAAACCAGACGGTGTGGCCAGAGTCATCGTGCCGCTGGAGGTACCGCCCGTGGCACTTGTAAGCCGCAGCGCGTTATTCGTGTTCGTATAATGCTGAAACTGGAACGTGGTGGTGCCATCGGCCTGACTGACAAACTGATGCGATGTCGGCAGGCCGCCCGGAAGCACAGTTCCGCTCACCGCTGTTCCAGCTTCATAGAACGCATTCACATTGCCGAACGGCGTGGCTACGCTGCTGGCAATAGCCGTGTTAGTTGTAACTGTCGCGGTATTTTCCACCACGTTATCCACGTTAAAACTGCCGGCCGTAAGGGCTACCGGAGCACGGGTTTGAAGGATATACGCCGGCGTGACCGGTGGAGTGTAACCGGCAGGTTGGGTCGCGCCGGTGTTGGTGGTGAAGTTGAAATTGGTGATATCCTGCTCGGAATACGCGCCGCCCGTAGCGCCGGTAAATCCGACGTAGCCCGTCGTCGATCCAAGCGTGCTGTTCACGTTTATTGGCGTGGAGTCGAGGTTGGGCATTCCGTAAACAATGTAATTGTAGGCATCAGCCGAATTCGTGGAATCCACCGCGGATACGCTGTAGCTACTCGTAGGAGCATAATAGCTGATTGTGTAATTGATTGGGTTGATGTCGGTCGAAAGGTTCAGCGTGCTTCCCGGTATGTTTCCGCCGTTGACGAAAATGCCGTTAACGCCCATCTGTCCATAACTTGCCGCATTGTAATACAGTTCAATACCCAAGCCGACGCTGGGGGAGACCGCGGTGAATCCGGTCGAAGCCGGGTTTTCATAACCTTTCGAGCCGCCGCCGCTGCCTAAAGCGGTTGTCGCGCCATTCTGCACCACAAACATGAAGCCGTCCGCAGGCGAACTCCCGGATGGAGTGCCGGATAATTGATACGTAAAAGAGGCTGTCCAGGAGTCGGAAACATCCTGCGCCGTTGTATACCAGGCGCTGGTCTGCTCACCCCCTCCAGCGGTCGTTAAAGTCAGGTCGCCACTAGTAATAAACGGGGTATAGGTGCTCGTCCCGTTGAGTGCCCAGCTGCCGGGTGAATTAAGCCCGTTTGTGATACTCGCCCGGGCACTGGCCCCCCAGACCGCAAGCGCGGACGCGGCCGCCAATAATGCCAAACTACCCGGATGTTTCCTGAGACTCATGGTAAATCTCCTCACAAATTCGAGCCGCAATCAGCTCAACACTCTGAAACCCTCTTGAAAGCCGACACAGCCCCCAAGACATTTAAACTCCTGCTAACCGGTTCACTCAAAACGATGCAACCGTCGTGTGAAACCTATCAATAGTAAGAACACTGCCAAGCGCACCAAGGGCCAACAGACCCCTTCGCACACGGGCTGATTCAATCCCTAAACGACTTTCCCGCACGGAAGTCGGTCGCGAGATAAAACCCGCCAACCAGCGTCCGAACACTACTCGTCAGTCCATCGCCTTACTATTCATGCAACTGCGGACAACCCGCAGTTCATTTAAAACGGGTGCAACAAAATGACCAACGCACCCAACAAAGCTGCGCTTCCGGAACCCTCGCTTGATATGTCCAGCGCTCCAGAACCACCAAAGCTTTACTTGATTGTAATCGCCGATAATTCCGGAGCAAGAGGTCAGCCAGAACTGTTGGCATTACGTATCCAAATATTTAGTAACCATCTCGCCCATATCGCCCATTGAACCGGTTGTTAAACCAAGGCTGAATGCAACACCTGTAATTCTATAACTTGTTATTTATAATATAATTAAATTCATTCATCTTGGCCTTCTTTGGATTGAAATATCGCAGCCTAAGGTCTTTCGATACGATCGCTTATTATGTTGCCAAATAGCTTTTCTTCCGGAATAATCGTGACAAAACAGATCCCTGACCAAGGCGGATTAAAATGATTGTGTATTTATTTCATATTTAATATATTAAGTTTATGATTGCCGCCGCCCGCCGACTGCCTGTTGTATCGCCCGACCGGACGATTTTCTAATGATCAGTTCACCATTGAGCTCGCAATGCACGGCCGGTGCATCAGGATCATTGAGCCGGTGAAGCATGGTGCGCAGCAACACGGCGGCAAGGTCACGAATCGGTTGGCGAACAGTGGTAAGCGGAACCGGTAATTCAGTGGCCACCGGCAGATCGTCAAAACTGCCGATGCGTAAATCTTCGGGAATTCGAATCCCGGCTTCCAAAGCGAATCGTTGCACGGACGCGGCACGCGAGTCACTCACGATCAGCGCCACCTGGGGGCGGCGCCGGCGGAGCGTGTGGACCACGAATTCCCGGTCAAAAAGATTCCCGTGGATTACCGATCCGGGATCCGGATGCAGCCCGTGCAGTTCCATGGCTCGAAGAAAGCCGTCAATCCGGGATTCCTGGGTAGGCACGCGGGTAAAATGCCCGAGAAAATCGATGCGGCGGCATCCCAGCTCAATAAAATGCTTCGTCAGCATGTACCCAGCGCCAAGATTATCAATCCCCACCAGATCAACCGCGGTGCGCGCCGGATATCGCACCAGATCCCGATCCAGCAGAACCAGTGGAATGCCGGATTCCTGAAAATCCTGGGCGATGGCCACCGTTGGTGAAACAAACTGATCCGCGAGAATTTCCTGCGGCGTGATAAATACGCCGGACACATGATGTGAATAGAACTCGCGGGCCGCGGCGCGGAAGCGATCCGCGACGCCGGTCTCGCCCGGATCCTCGCTCCAGGATGGATCCTCAAAATGAATTTCCACGTTCTCCATCGCGGCGAGTCGGTTCAGTTCCCGCGCTACCAGATCAATGACGGTTTGTTCACGATGATGGATCGCCAGTCCCAAAAATGCCGCACCCAGTTGTACTGTACTGCGTGTCGGCAATCCGGTGATGGTTGATCCACCCTTCCCATTGCGACAGATCAGGTTCTCTGTCACAAGCCGACGCAGGGCCCGGGCGACGGTGGGCCGAGATGTCTTGAATTGTGCGGCCAAATTCCGTTCAGTGGGAATTTTTTCGCCTACACGGAATTTCCCCGTCTGCATGCCGCGGCGAATGTATTGATAAATCTTTTGTGACGTTTTGGGCGGACGCATTTCTGGCCCTCATCAGTCTTCTTTAACTCGCCTGTGCCTTTCATGCTAACCCACCTGCGGTACGGCTGCCAGCCGTGCCGTGGTTTCCAGCCGTCAATGCGCGCCGTTTTAAGCCCGCATGCGGCGCAAACCGGCCCATTGAAATTATGTCCTGTTTCCCTGTTTACCTGCTTAACACGGAAGAAAAATCGTAATCGCCCGACCCGATGCGGTAAATTGCCCGCCCATGCCGGAAACCGATATATTTTATCCATGCAACGGAAGGTATTTTCCGATTGGCCAGTCGCACAGTCCGCGCTGAGCTTGCGGGGATTTCCACGGTGGCCGTGCTGTTGGCGGGGATAACGATATGCCAGCGAAAATCCCTGGTTCCAATCACTTTCCAATTGCTGACAATCCTGCCATACGCTGAGCGATGCCACGCCTTTACCCACGCCAGCCCGTGCAGGGGCCTGGGTTTCATGATGATATGCCCAAATCCCGGTTCGCGCAGATCACTCTTAATGCCGGCAAGGTCCTCAAACAGCCACGTGATCATATCGCCTGTCAGCATCACATGATCCTGTGAGTTCATGGCCGGGTTGGCCGTATTGCCGTTCCACAGCTCCCAAAGCGTTGTAGCGCCGTGGCGGACCATGAATCCCCAGCCCGGATAACTGGTCTTGTTGAGCATCCTCCAGGCCGCCTGGGACTGTCCGATATTGGTCAGCGTACGAAACAGCCATTGACCTCCGACCAAGCCCGTACCGACATGTCCGTGCTGCACCCCATTGACGCGATACAGCAGCCGTCGTATGACTGCCGCACGGCGCGATGGCGGAACAACGCCGGCCGCCAGCGGCAGAATGCATGAGGTATCCGATCCATTGCCATAATACTGTTTGCGGCTGTTCCACAATTCGCGATTGATCCCTGATTTAATTTTGGCGGCCGTGTTAAGCCAGAATGTCTGATCGGCAGGGTGGTTCAGCAGGCCGGCTTCACGCGACATGATCTCCAGGATCTGATAAAGCGTGACGCTGGCCAGCAGCGGGCCGGGAGTCGATCGCCGTGGATCGCGCGAGTGAATATGCCATGGTGACCGCGGCGGTGAGCACCAATCTCCGTAATTATCCATCGCTGTGATACCGTGGTGTACAAAACCAAGTTCAAAACGTACCCATTTTGCTTCCGCGGCGTAGTGATCCCGGAGGATGGAGATGCGGCCGAATTGTGTGTAAAGACTGTATGGCAGAAAAACGAAGGTGCCCGGCCATGTGATGCTGTTGTTATAGAACGGCCAGAACGGCGGATTGACATCGCACACGGAGCCTCCCGCAAGCTGCCCGTCCTGCATGTCATCCAGCCACATCTGGTAAAATCGTTCATTATTGAATACGAACATTTCTCCCTTGGATTCCTCGGATCGGTCGCCCATCCATCCCTGCCGCTCGTCGCGTTGTGGACAATCGGATGGAATTGAGCGGTAGTTGTTTTGCACGTCCCAGCGCCAATTGTGAAAAATCCTGTTTACCAGCGGGTCTGAACACGAAAATCCTCCGTTCACCGGCAGGGCATCATGCACCTCCTGGCCTTCAAGCGTTGAAAGCGAGGGGGTTCCTGGAAAGCCTGTCATTTCCACAAAACGGAAGCCGTGGGTTGTAAAAATGGGATGCCATGTGCGGGGCCCGTGGCCGTTGAGAATCAGCGTGTCGGTCTGCCGGGCGGAGCGCAGATTCGCTACAAATAAATGCACACGGCCGGGCTTGTTGCTGTCTAGATTAACGCTGTATTTTCCATTCCGTGTCAAGCTTTCGCCGTGTCGCAGGACAATGGTTGTGCCGGCCGGGGCATTGGGTACGCGAATGCGGCACCACCCCGCCATATTCTGGCCCATGTCAAACATCCACTTGCCGGGTGCAATAAGCGACAATTTGACCGGATGCACAATCTGGGTCACTTGAATCGGTTGCGAGAATTGTGATATCAATCGCCCGCCGGGAGGTGGAAGTACAACGGCCGGTCGCCACGCCGACGCGTTAAATCCCGGCTTATCCCAGCCGGGCATGCGTTTGCGGGCATCGTAGGTTTCACCGTCGTATTCATTGTTTGCCGTGATCGGACCGTCGGTTGTGGCTTTCCATTCCGTGCCGCTTCGCACCAACAGCGATGCACCGGTCGCCATCCTGACATGCAGCAGCAACATTAGCCGGGGTACGCCGAAGCCAATTGTCGGCGCGGGAGTATGACGGCGCGGCGCATAGAATCGTCCGTTTCCCAGAATCACGCTGATAGTATTCCGGCCCTTCACCAGATATCGGGTGACGTTATAACTGCGGTAATAACACCGCTTGGGATACCAGCTTAGCGCCGGGGACAGTTCGTCTCTGCTGACCGTATGTCCATTGATATACAATTTGCTCCATCCCAGGCCGCTGAAATATACGATCGCATTCTTTATTGATTTTGGGATGATAAAATCGCGACGCAGATACCGCGCCGGCAGGCTGCGTCGGTAACCGCCGCCGATTTGACCCCACGGGCCCATGCCATAACCACCCAGAACCATGGCGCTTTTCCAGTGGGTACCGGCGCGTTTGGCTGCCTGCCAATCGGCGTTTGTCGGCACGTTAATCGAATGGCCGTCGGCAAGTGAAAAATGGAACATTCCGATCAAGCCGGCGGGATTTGGGGCACTACCCTGGTTCTGAGCCGCGACCGTGACGATATTGCGACCGGGATGCACGTAACGGGTTATCACCATTGAATATGCGTGATTGAAATCCGAGCCGCTGCCGACCGGTTGACGGTTAATTGTAAGATCGAAGGCGTTGTCCGCGGTTATTGTCACGGCGGCGGATCGCAGTTT
This sequence comes from Planctomycetota bacterium, assembly GCA_021808485.1. Taxonomy (GTDB): domain Bacteria; phylum Planctomycetota; class Phycisphaerae; order WQYP01; family WQYP01; genus JAJYPG01. Next base: position 12,966 of record JAKBBN010000028.1, read on the forward strand.
TATGTTTGTGGGCAAGTTTATGACGCGGCGGAAATATCGCCAGCCCGGCGGGGCGGCCTGTGCGGGTTGACCTTCCGGATACCATATCCAATGTGCATTGTGAAGCACTTGACCCGACGAGGACGCGGTTTTTTGCAGGCCGATCCATTGCGCCCCGTGCCATGCGGCGTTGGTCGGCAATGCTTCACGCCAATGGGCGGGCCGGCTCCAACTGCTGACTTTGCCCGATTGATTCCACACGCGAACTTCCCAAAAACATTTCTCGCGCACGGTCAAAGCCCGCCCCGCATAGCGGATGTTCTGGGAATCGTCGGATTTTATTTTCCCTGAATCCCAAAGATCCCCTTTGCCTTGCGCCAGAAGTGTTTGTGATGACGCGGCCAGAATTTCATAGGCGCTTTGCATCTGTCCATGCCCGGCCCACGGCAGCACCCAGCCGAATTGCGGGTGCCGCGAATTGACGGCAACCGGGTTCCGGCGCAACTGGGTTTGCAGTTGAATCGGGGCGCGGGGCGCGGCGCTCATCGCCGAAACACCGCCTGCCTGGGCGAAGGCCGCAACACTGAGCAGACCGGAGGCAATACCTGTAAACTTTATTTTTGACAATCGGTTCATAAATGACTTTCCTTAAACAAATTCCTGCACTTCATGATAGTGATGACATGCTGCCGGGCGGCCCCGTCAACCTCCGGGCGGGTCAAAAAATATGCCGCTTAGGACGGCGTTTCCACCGCGGATCGGATCGAACCGGATTCGCACACTTCCATGGCATTGAAACACCATATATGCCCCATTGGCGAACTTGGAAAACGCCTGAATTGGGGCGATTACCTGTCTTGTTGCGAGGTCTTCAATGGTAATCGTTTCCTTTCGATTTTGATGATCAAAATCCACCGCGTACAGGGCGAGCCGGTAAGACCGCCTGTGGCGCAGACGAATATCGACGGCCGCCTGCGGCGCCTGCGACGTAAGGTCGGAGTAAAATACTCCCGCCCGTCGGCTCCTGGCGCCCATGGCGCCGCCGGCGGCGCTTGTCCGCAAGGCCCGCGGATCTGCGTTGCCGCCCGGCCATACGGTTTTATGTCCCCACAAACATCGCACGGATTTAACATATGGCGGCAGATGCTTGATATTCTTCATGCCCGGACCGTCGGCAAACAGCACATAGCCGTCCCTCCCGTAAACGCCCGGCCAATTGCCTTGCGTCACGCGATCCTGTCCCAACGCTGTTGCGGAATAGCGCCAGGGCGAGTGCAAAAACGGCGATGCACGGCCGTGATAACCAATGGCGAGCGAATAATTGCCGGAGTGAACGCCGCTGAAAATAATGAAATGCCCTTGGCTGCGGCCGCGTTCGACACCCGGACATGGGATAAAATGATGCTTGGACCAGGCCGGGTGGCCGTTAATGCTGATTGCGGAAATATGCCGGCCGGCTTTTGGCACGCCGATGCGGGCGATAACCCCGTTTGGAATTGTAAAATCCGCGATTCCGCGCCGAACATTCAACGATTCAACAATCGTTCCGTGCGGTGTCGGTACGGATGCTCTCACCCATGTAAGCATGGCGCCAAGGTGGGGCATAATATTGACTTGTCTGTAGCCGGGGGCCGCGGGCTGTATTCCCGCGGTCCATTGCGTCAGCCATGTTGTACAGCCGCTGCTCCAGGGATGGCACAGGCTGGTCGGACCGCAAATTGTGCTGGGAATACCGCCATTTGGCGGGATAACCCTGTTCCAGCCCGGCTCGTAGACCTCGAAGAATGTGGTGCCGCCATAGTTGATTTGTCCTCCCCAGTCATCAAGCGTCGTTTCCAGTGCTTCATTCCACAGGTGCGCGCGGGCCATGGCCTTGATCACAAAATATTCGTTGAACGGGGAAAATGAAATGCGATTCAACCGGTCGGAAAAATCAAGTCGGCTGAGCAACCGCGTCTGCTCCGCGGTGGGCACACCCGCATTGATCGCATCGGCCGCGGAAAATAGATCAGCCTCCCTGATCCAGCGTTTGTTGTACTGAATGAGGGTGGTATAGCGGTTGGCCCAGGCCGCGTATTTGGACTGCAGCGCCTGATTCCCCGCGCTGCCGGCAGCTTGTGCAAAGCGGCGGCAGGTTTCTATAAACAGCATCCTATAGGCTTCCCGCGATATTGAATTTTCCGCACCGGCAAACCCGCCCAGCCGGTCATCCCAGCCATAAAACGCGATATGAGGATGTGAAAAGTTGGCGGCGGCATGCCGCAAAAGTTTCTGAACCAGCGGGTAATATTTGCGGATTTCCGCGGTATCACCCGAGCAGCGGTAATAATCCACCAGGCTCAATACCCAATACAAATAATAACTGGCGATTCCATTGCCCTTGCCCGCTGAAGCATTGAGGTTATGCCGGACGAAATCAAAGTCACCGAATGCCGTCATAGCGGTGGATTGGGCGATGTGCGCGTCGCCGACCCAGGAAATGCGATCCCCGCGGTCCATCAGGATCGCCCCGATGCCCTGATGCAGCAAATTAAGTTTTACAGTATACGCACCGGTGTACCATATCCGTGTGAGCATCGGATTGCTGCAGGAAAAGCTGCCGTTGTAATTCGTCGGTTTAATCTGACAGACGGCCCGGATGGCGGTGATATGCCACGGCTTTCCGGAAAAACGCCGTACGTAGATCCATCCGAAACGCACCCCCTCATAGAATTGCGCGTTGAGCCGGGCCCGAAAAGTATGGCCGATTCTCTCCGGTTTCCCGATGCTGCTCGCCTCATGGGCCGGGGCGTCAAATTCACTGACGCCGATTTTTACACCGCTTCCGGTGCAATCCGGACTGTCAAATTCCATCCACGCGGCGGATTCAACTCCGAAGTCAACACGAATGAGCCCGGGACCTGTTACGGTGATGTCACATTTGCGCTTCGTCGCGGTTTCCAGACCGCGGAAAGATTGCGGCGTAGGGCTGTAGACTGCGGTCGGACGCAGCACGTAGGTCTGCAGGCCGGCTGAAGCCGGGGTATGCAACCAGCGATAAGCCGCCAGCGGATCCGGAGACAACTTCACTTGGCCGCCGGAAAACGAACCGCCGTGCAGCGCGGGATACGGTTCGGGTATTCCGGATCCCCCCGGAACAATGTGGTATTCCGGTATTGGTGACGATTCCGGAACGCCGACTGCTTTACCCGTGCCGGCGGCCGGAAACAAAACAAGCGTTGTCAGGCAGGCGGCCGCTACAAAGCCGCGGCATTGCCGCCGATGTTTTGCAATCTTAATATGATGCTCCATTGCGATTATCATCAAGCCGTATACTGCTCACGGAAATCGTTTTTCCGGGCTGATCAATGTCGTCAACCGCCCGCATCCATCCGCTGGAAGTTTTTATTGTCTTGGGATTGCTTCCACCAGGCAATTGCATTCTATGGGCGTAGGGATTGGTGGTGCCCGTCGGCGCCGTTTACCCGATATTTTACCGATAAAAATCATAGTAATAGACAAATCCCACATGCATCTGATTAAAGGGCTTCCACGCCACTGAGCCGTCATTGTACCCGATATTGGAACCATCCGGGGATCCCGCCGCCGTGAAATGGTTGCTCAGCGGCATGGTTGGCTCCGCTCCGCCCAGGAAGGTCCCGGCTCCCCAAGACCCCAGGTAGGATGCAGTGATGTCTGAAACGAGAATCGTGGAACCCGCGTCAATCGGTGATTGTGTAAAATTCTCGTTGGGAATAGCGTAGTCAATCCGCTTGCCTATTCCCGTTTGTGGATTGACCCAAGTGCCGTATGTGGAGGTACCAGGGCTCAGAACATTGCGGTTCGGTTTCTGATACCAGTAGCAATATGACGCGTAAACGCCGTACCATGCCAAGTTCGCCGCCCAGTTCGTATTCGTACCGCCTTTCAAGTATTGATGGACGGCCGTCGGCAGATAAGGAGCTCCCATCGACACGCCGTTACGCGGCGTGTATAGATAGTTCGCATACGGGCCGTCGGCACCCATATAACCCGACAGCGGACAATAAATTGACGTGGGATTCGTGAGGATTCCCATCGCATAAAGGCTTCCAAAATCGCACGTCGGATATTGGCCCACCGGCACTGCACCTGCTACCTCAACGGCCTGCCCGCCAAACGGCCAGTAGGCCGAATACGACCATGGAAATTGCCCCTTGCAATTGTTCGCGTAAATGTGAACTCCCTGGACCAAAGTGCGTACATTTGCTGCACAGGCCACGCGTTCAGCGTCCAGTTTGGCGCTGGCAAGTGCCGGCAACAGCAAGGCGATAAGCAGTCCGATAATCGACACAACAACCAGCAACTCCACCAGTGTAAATCCGCGGCGTTTCATAATTATTTACCTCGTCTGAGAACCTTGGCAGGTGTGTACCGGCCTGATCAGGACATTGGTCACGATTTGATGAATCGTGGGGTAACGGGCAACCAGTCGCATAGCCGCCTTTCTTCACAGCCGGAATCGCGAAACCTTCGCGATCGGGCCATGTGGATGGCGGCTCCTGGCCGTCTGCCGAGGTGCGCTCACTGGTGCTAAATGACCGTTACCTGTAAAAATCCGGACCGATAAAGTGGCGGTATCCCGGTGACAATTGCGACAGCGACTTCCACGACACCGAGCCGTCATTGTAGCCAATATTTCCGCCGTCAGGCCCCAGTTGACTGTGCATGTGGTTGCTGAAATAGCCAACCGCCGGCCATGTGCCGAATGTCACGTTCCAGGAGCCATTGGCGGACGTTACCAAATCTGTAATAAGAATCGAACTTGGCGAATCGGTCGGTGCCTGGCAGAAAAGGCCGTCTGCCGGGTCGGCATAGTTATGGCGCTTGCCGATTTTCGTAGTCGGATTAATCCATACGCCATAGGGGTTGGCTGAGCAGGTGCCAAAATATGGATTGGTACTGTTCCAGCCTGTCCAAACGCCGTTCGGGCGTTTATACCAGTAACAATAAGATGAAACGATATTGAACCAAGCTCCATTTTCGATCATTTTTTGCGGCCAGTTGGTGGCAAACGTGCTGTCTCGACTTTCAAAATATTGCAAAGCTTTAGGTAGATACATGCTGGCCGCTCCACCGACCTGTGCCAATGCACTGCTGGGCGACATCGCCGGCGCGGAATCCGGACAGTAAATGATCGTGGGATTTTTGAGAATGCCGTCGGTATATAAATCGGCAAGTCCCCATGCCAAGCTTACATTTGGAACCACATATCCCGGGGGCGTGCCAATTCCACCCAGCGGCCAGTCCATCTGATAGTCCATGGGGTATTGATCGTTATGGGTTTGGGCATACTCAATACAACCCTGCAGCATGCTGCGAATGTTTGCGGCGCACGTGACCTGCAGAGCGGCGATGCGGGCTTTGGCCAATGCCGGCAGCAGCAGTGAAATGAGCAGTGCGATAATGGCAATGACGACAAGCAATTCAACCAGAGTAAAGCCGCGGCGTTTCATTATATGCCCTTTTTTTGAGCCCACACCGGGATCGCCAACCGGATTGAATGACCGATGGCGACCCCGGCTATTGGTCTTTCGACTGGGGCGAGGCGTACTTATCCCGCATTCATTCGCAATTTAAAGGCCGCATGATCGCGGCTTCTAAACTGCGTCTTGGCATTTGGTTCTGCGTCGCTTGAGCAGTAATAAACCGATGGCACTAATGCCGAGCATTGCCAGAGATGCCGGTTCCGGCGTGCTTACGGGTGCCAGAGAGAAGTTATCCACGAGGAGCGTGTTATCGGACGCACCTGTCCCAATTGAGGTACCGTTCGTGACATCCAGTACCGCAGTAGTGCTGGTCGCGGTGTAATTTGCGGTAAACACGTCATATGGATTAGTACCACCCACGGCGGTGACGGCCAGACCATTGGCCAGTGTATCGCTACCCAGGGTAACGTTCATGGTGGGGTATCCGCCGCCGGACCCGCCGGTACTCGTTGTGCGGGCGTTGTAATAAAATTTCAATTGGTAGGTTGTGCCTACGGTCAAACCGTTGAGAGTTTGACTTATGCTCGCTTGCGCGGTGCTGGAACTGTTGTTCTGTAAAAGGCCTACCTGGCTGCCGTCAGGCACGGTCCCATTGTTGGCAAAGGGTCCCGAGCCCGTGTTTACACCTGTATTTCCCGTCGTGGCCCAACCGGCGATGTTGGATATGTACCCCGGGTAAACCCAGTTTTCATTGGCACTGCCTTCAAAACTGGGATTCCCGATAACTATCTGTCCGGGATTGCGCTGAATGACCGAAATTCCATCAATCAGCAATGTATTATCGCCATAGACACTGTAACTTGCCGAATTGGTTATTGTTAACGTTGCCGAAGAGGTTGTGGGCACGAAGGCCGCATTATACAGTGTGTAAGCCGGTCCCGTAACCGGAATGGGACCGACACTGCCTACTGTCTGGCTTCCATAAGTTACGGTCATTCCCGGTGATCCGTAACCCTGTCGTCCATTGTAAAATGCCTGAAACCAGTACTGCTCTCCGGGTGTAAGACCGGAAATTGTCTGGCTTAAGGAGGTATAAGTACCCGCCGATGTCTGTCCGTTCTGCAGAAAGGCTACCTGATTGGCATCTGGAAAATAGGTGCCGGCGGCAAACGGCTGGCTGGGCCCGTTTACTCCACTAAAACTATTGTTCGCTGTCCAGCCAGAAATGGTGCCGTAACCGACACCCGAGTTGGCCCCGTCCTGAAAGCTGGGATTGGCAATGGAAATTGAATCGGATGCCTGAACACTTCCGCCGACAACCCCCAATGCAATTGCTGCAGCCGCAACAGACACTAATTGAATTGACCGCAAACGTGAAAACATTGGACGCACTCCCGTAAAGCAACCCTGTCTGCTCTCATCTCCACCCGAACTCTGAAGGCCGGTGAAATGGACATGATAGCATTGACGATTCTTTGATCGAAGCCGGTTGCAGCGTTGGGCATTGCTTCACATTTTATGTATCGGGCACATCTTGGCCCTCTGGCCTCGCCGATGATGGTTATCCCCGAACGCACATACGACCGACAAACTTTTACCGGACTCCCGACTACGCGGGACTTTTTTCCAAGACGATATATCCAGAACACAGAGACGTTCTGCAACGTGTCTGTAATGAGTTATATTACATTTCAAGCTCGATTACAAGAAAATAGATCAATTAATTACATTTGATTTTACGACATTTTGAAAATACACTACATATGAAAAATCAAGCGTATTATTGGTTTTTGACTTTTATATGGACCCAATATGTTTTTGAAATCCGACACTACGCATGGCTATTTTCCGGTAAGTGATCGCGTTTTTGCGACAGGTTTTTACCTGACGGGGGCCGGTGTGGAACGCGTCGGAAAAAATCAGATATATCCACTTCCCACCCATCCGGACATGTATGAGTTTTCCTGGAACTTGGGCCGCGTACTGCCCGAATTTCAATTGGTTCTTATCGCCAGTGGAGAAGGTGAATTTGAGTCCGGCGAAACCGGACTCGTTCCCGTGCGCGCCGGCATGGCGATGTTGCTCTTGCCCGATGTGTGGCACCGCTATCGCCCAAATCCGACAACCGGCTGGGTGGAGTATTGGATTGCCTTCAACGGGCAACTCCCTCACATCTGGCAGCAGGCGGGTGTCATTGATCCCAAATTCGCGGTTCAAAGTATTCCGCGAGCCAAAGCATTGGCTCGCAACATTGAGGGAATTGTTGACTCCGCCGTGCAAAATCCCGGTGATGGATATGTTGTCTCTTTTACCGCCCTCTCCATTCTGGCTGGAGTGCTTGGCCATCAGAAGCCGGCGGCCGCCTCAGCCGCCGCAATCCGTGATGCCCGGGAATCCGCCGGTCCCGTCAAGCCAAATGATCCGGTGGCCGGCGCTGCGCTAAGCGTGATCTGGAATTACCGTCATCAAAATTTGTCGGTCGATCATATCGCCCGGCAATTGGGGGTTACGCGCCGCAAACTGGAGCGCAGGTTTCACGCCGCCTGCAATCGTACCGTGCTTCAGGAATTAACGGCCTGCCGGTTGGCGCGAGCCCAGCGCATGCTGCGTGAAACGCATTTGCCGGTCAAATATATTGCCACCGCCGCCGGGTTTTCATCCCCAACTCATTTACCGACGGTTTTCCGTCGTGAACTGAATACAACTCCCAGCCGATATCGCAAACAGGAGAAGGAGATTCCAAAAAAATAAATCCGCCTTCCCCGAAAATCCGCGGTTGGCGGTGGTTGACTTTTATGGATTTGCCCGCAGTGAAACTGCGTAATTGCTTTTTTCTTTCCCGCGCGAACGTCTTCAAATGCTCCGATTTTATTCCTGCAATTGCGGGCGCCTTCCGCTCTAATGCGCCCGCAGTGCACCTTCGATCGCCGTTCCCGTGCTCGCCAGCAGCAGATTAACGTGCGCATTTTGATCCACCTGCCTTTGGGCCGTCTGGCAAATTTCCAGGCAATGCTGAATCATCTCAGCCGGCAGCCCCGTCAGGCGGGTGGGCAGGGGGGCCGTCGGCCTAGTTCCCGTGGCCAATCGCAACTGGTCATCCAGCCATTCGCCGATAATTCCCAGCATGGTCATTACACCGTCCCGAACCAGTCGATCACGGGAAGCCAGGGAATCCCGCTTCAGACCAATTCCGGCAAATTGGTCTGCACACCGGGCCAGCAAATCCGCCATGTTCATGCCCCCGGCCTGATGCTGCGCGATTTTGTCCATCATCGTGCAGATCTGATTAATCCAGTTAAATACAGGCGGCGGTTCGCCGGTCGCGTCCGGTTCGGCAGGGGAGTTGGCTGATTTTTTCGCCCGGGATTTGGCTGATGCCGGCTTTTCATCATTCGCCTGGGCCTCATTCGAACTTGCGGAAAGCCATTGCATCGCCCGGCCCAGGCTGCCGTTGCTGATTCTGGCCAGTTGGCGGGCCTGGGTTTCGGTTAAACCGCGGGCCATTAACGCACGGCCGAGCGCATCCAACGGCAGCGACTGGAATGGAACAATTTGTGCACGGCTGCGAATGGTGGATAAAAGATCCGATGGACTTGCGGAAATCAGAACCAGATATGTACCCGGAGGTGGCTCTTCCAACGCCTTCAGCAGGGCGTTCTGGGCTTCCACCTGCATTAAATCCGCTTCATCAATAATGAACCATTTGCCCCGGCCGAGTTTCGACCGCGTGTAGAGTTTTGATTCCACTCGGTTATCCGGCGAAGCGTCTCCCGTGATTTCACTGCGGATCACCTGAATGCTCAGCGTGGTGGCCTTGGATTTGCCGGATTTGTCATACAGCCGCACCAATCGCCTGTGCACCAGGTGCAGATCCGGGTGGCTGCCCGCGCGAATTGCCCGGCACGATGCGCACTGCCCGCAGGCTTCAAGCAGCGAAAATTGTGGATCCAGGCCGGGCAGACGGACGCGTGGACCGTCGGCATTCGAAGATTGTTTCGGATGCTCGCAGAGTTTTACCGCTGCCAGGGCCGTTGCCGTGGTAAATTTGCCTACACCCTCGGGACCGGCGAATATCCATGTGGAAGCCATGCGATCGCCGGCAAGAACACGTTGCAGGTGGCCAAGCACGGCAGGTTGGCCTGAAATGTCCATCAGGGGCAGAACCATGTGGCAATCTTTTCGTCTTTCCCGTAGGAATCAACAACCGGCCGGTGATGATCCACACGCCCGGAATTTAATGCTTAAACAATGCCGGCAAATCGTTAAACAGCGTGACATATAGGAAAAGTCCGCCGATAAGAACGATCCCCACCACCTGGATAACTTCCTGCACTTTCACGGGCAGCGGCCGGCCGCGGAATTTTTCCACAATCAGCAGCACAAACAATCCGCCATCCAGAATCGGCAGCGGCAGGAAATTGATCACCGCAAGGTTGACGGAAATCAATCCAAGAAAGAACAGCAGATACATGAAGCCGTTGCTTTCAATTTCATACCCATATTTGGCAATGCCGATGGCGCTGTGCAGTTGGTGCGGTGAAATAGATCCCACGCCCAGTCCGCGCAGTGTCAAGTAGGTGCGTATGATCCAGCTTTTGGTATGTTCAATGCCCATGGCCATTGCCCCGCCAAGCGAATGGGCCTTCTGGGAGAGTCGCAGCGCCAGCAGCGGCAAGCCTGTACGGAAGCTGAATTTGTCCAGATTTATGCGGTCCGCAGTTGTCCACGGCAAAGTGACCGCCGTAGTTTTGTCGGCAACATGCAGGATGACCGTGCTGCCGGTGAACCCCTGGAGCACTCGGACAAGATCGCTCCAACGATGAATGGGAATGATCGCGCTGGATTTTCCCCCGAAGCTTATTCCCGTCAACGTGCGGCCGGGGATCAGACCGGCTTTTGCATCGGCCGGGCTGACGTTACCGAACTCGGCGGTGGAGAATGCCGGTTCCATTTCAACACCGATCGTGGCGCCTGATGAAAAAAGGGTAGTCCGCGGCGTAACGGTAAGATGAATTTTCTTTCCTTTGCGAAGCACCACCACGGCGAGCGGTTTGTTTGCGGCCGCCTTAATAATCCGCGGGGTCTGGGAAATCGTGGGAAATGCAGTTGTACCGATCTTGGCCAGCAAATCGCCCTTTTTAAACCCGGCTGCTTGAGCCGGAGTATTGGGAAGAACCGCCGCCACCTTGGTAATGGGGTTCATGCCCAGAATGCCGGGAATTTTGAGAACCCAATCCCGTATTGCCAGCCTGGAGCGGAGTTTTATGATTGATTTAGCCGGGTGCCTGCCGCCGCGCACCAGCGTAAATCGCACCTCTTTGCCCGCGTTTTGCCGGATAATACGATGCAGCTGCGTCCAGCTGGTCAGCTTGATGCCGTTGGCCATCGTCACACGTGCATCGGATAAATACCCTTTGAATTCCGGATTCTCTTTTTGGAATTCAGCCAAACCTTTTTTGGTGAAGGTCGCCGTCTTGAGATCCAATGCTTCGCCAATGCCGAACGCCAGCAGACCGGTGTCAGGCGCGGAAACGGGGATCATTGAGGCGTGGTAATGCTTTGAACTGCCCGGCCGCAGGTAGGTCACGTTTACCGGATTGCCCGGGGCGTCCAATGCGGCGGCAGTTCCCAAATCGGTGAACTCCAGAAAACCGAGCGGCTTTTTCCCATTAATGGCGATTATCTGATCACCCACATGCAGCCCCGCCTTTGCGGCCGGACTGTTCCAACTGACCGAACCGACAATGGCCGGTGGAAATTTGACACCGACACGGAAGATAATCGCGAAAATGATGACCGCAAAAATAATGTTCATAATCACGCCCGCGGATACGACAACCATCCGCTGCCAAATGGGCTTCTGGCCGAATGATGCCGGATCCGTGCTTATTTTTGAGGGGTCCAGATCATCCTGACCCAGCATGCGCACATAACCGCCGAACGGCAGCCACGCCATCCGGTAATCTGTTTCGCCAACTTCCGGTTTTTTTTGTGCGGGGGCTTTTCCTTTTCCGGTTTCGTTGCCGGCCGGCATGGTCTCGGCTTCCGGTGTTTCCGGTCCGATTGATACTTTGCCGAACGAAAACCCCTTGCCTTTTCGCCAACCAAAAAGCCGCGGACCAATTCCGAGTGAAAATACGTCACAGCGTATGCCGAAGGATTTTGCGGCCAGAAAATGCCCGAGTTCGTGAAAGAATACCACCGAGCCGAAACCGACAAACAGCAGCACCATTTTGCGGATGGAATCCAGCGATCCAAGAAGTGTTGCCGCGGTAATTATCGGCAGCCCGATTCCCCAAAGGATCACTCTCCCCGCCAGCAACCGCCTGTACAAACGATGGGATTGTTCAGAGTGATTGATCACGTTCATCCAAGTACCTCGTTCCGCGACCATGCGTCCGCAGCCAAAAGTTGCTGCAGAGTCGGCCGCGCAATAAAATTTGATCGCATATGCGAATCTAACGTTCGCCGCGTGCGCTTAACGATCTGGCCGAACGGGATTTTTCCCATTCGAAATAGTTCGTTGGCAACCTCATTGGCCGCATTTACGACTGCGCCGGAGGTTCCGCCGTAGCGTATTACGTCAAACCCAATTTCCAACGCCGGAAATCGATCCAACGGCTGTTCAAAAGTCATTTCTTTCAGCTTTGACCAATCCAGCCTATGCGAACAACCATTATAGCGGTTGGGATGAGTCAGGGCATATTGGATTGCAGTGCGCATGTCCGGTGTGCCCAACTGGGCGATGATACTGCCATCCACAAACTCAATCATGGAATGGATAATCGACTGAGGGTGGATCAGTACCTCAATCCTGTCCGCCGGCAGGCCAAACAGCCAATGTGCCTCAATAATTTCCAAGGCTTTATTCATAAGAGTGGCGGAATCAATGGTAATTTTCGGTCCCATGCTCCAATTTGGATGGTTGAGGGCCTCGGCCACGGTCGCGTTATCGCGTTTGGCCGTCGGCCAAGTTCGAAACGGTCCGCCGCTGGCGGTCAGAATAATCTTACGGATTTCCGGAGTTTCACCGGAGCGAAGGGCTTGAAAGATTGCCGAGTGCTCGCTGTCCACGGGCAATAGGCGAGCCTTGTGCTTTTTTACCAATGGCATGACCAGGGAACCGGCCACAACCAAGGCTTCCTTATTCGACAGGGCGATCCATTTACCGGCTTTGGCTGCGGCCAATACCGGCTTTAGCCCGGCGGCGCCGACAACCGACGCACTGACCACATCCACGGCGGGGGAGCGGGCGATATCTTCCATCGCTTCAGGCCCACTTAACACCTTTATCCGCAGACCTTTAAGCGCCTTTTTCAGGCGGTGAATATCCGTTGCATTGGGGGGGCAGCTCAAAACGACCGTGTGCGGCCGCACGATTCGGGCCTGATGGGCCAGTTTTTTCCAATTTCCGCCGGCGGCAAGAGCTGCGATTTTATATGGTCGGCCCAAGTGCGCCACAACATCCAACGTGTTTACCCCGATGGAACCTGTACTGCCCAGTACGGCAATTCGACGCAAGGCTTGTTGCGCATGGGCAGGTGAATATGTTCGTTTTTCCAAGATTTCTTCCTCTGCGGCATTGCTGATAACCCGCCGTTGACTGCGGCAAGTTTGAAACCGTTCATTTTTCCGGCACGCTTTCGGACCCTGTCCACACGGCCACCCGCTTTCAGACGCAGTCGGCCGGATAATTCAGCACGACAACTATAAAAATGCCCGCTGATATACACAAGCCCGCGGGGGAAATGGCCGTCCGCGCCGCCTGCGGGCATGACTGTCCGGCGGAGCGGGCGGAAATACCCCTCCCCGGCCGCAACAGGAATAACCCGGTCTTATGTGATTATTTTCCGAAAATGTTGCCGTAGGGGCGTATTAAAATTATATTGATAAATCAATGCAACACGGAAGGGTTGCAGGGCCGTCCGTGGCTGGGTAACAGGGACTGCGGTCATGCGCAAATTTCAACAGTTAAATATCGGCGATGTACGCGATATATTTCACCTGATCTATGACTTGCGTGACATCGGAACGCATCCGCAACAATGGAAGCGGTTGATGTTGGAGCGGCTGTGCCGGCTTATCCACGGACAGGTCGGGATATGCGTGGAAACGCAGGACGCCGGACAAATCGATTTGACGCGCTGCAATGTGACGGATACCGGATGGGCCGGCGAAAAGCAGCGTGATGTCTGGACAGCATATTGTCGCCGAAATGATTTATCCGTGGATCCCAGCCGGTCCTCCATCATGCAATTGATCGCCCGGGGCGAAGGTTTTGCCCGATTGCGGGAGCAGCTTTGTCCGGATCGCGACTGGTACCGCGATGGTCACGTTCAGATCACGCGAAAATCTTCCGAGGTGGACAGTTTTATTTTTTCCTACCAGTCTTTGATTCTGCCGCGACGGCATCATTGGATTTATTTGCTCCGGCCATGGGGAGACTCGCCGTTTTCCAATCGTGACCGGCGGTTGGTGGCGCTGTTTCATGAAGAGCTTGCGGCAATTCTAAATGCCGATGCACGGCGCAATATCTCGGCCGGCCCGCTGGATTCACTCTCGCCGCGCCTTCGCGACACGTTGGCCCTGCTGGGGCGGGGCATGAGTGAAAAACAGGTCGCGGTTCATTTGGGATGCAGCTGCCACACGGTGCACGATTATATCAAGGAACTGCACAAGAGGCTGGGAGTAAAATCGCGGATTCAACTGGTGCTCAAATTACAGGATTCCGCGACGAACAACGGCAGGCTTATTTTGTAACCACCCGTTCGAATCGGTGCGGCATACCGGAATTTTTACGGGTCAACCGTTTTCCGCGGCACGCCATCCGGCTTATAATTCAAAGCATGGAATGTCGCGCGTCTAATTTGAATAAGCCGGTGGGCGGAGGCGCCGTTGAGCCGCCGCCGATTGAATCAGGCCGGCCGGCTGTCGCGGCATCGGCGGCGATTGGTTTAAGCTGGAAAGTGCGGTTGTTCGGCGCTTTGCTGGTATGTCTGTCCGGCCCGGTGCTGGCTGTGGGACTCTGGTTGAAGCCCAATGTCGCGGGCCTGGGCACGCATATGCAGTTGGGTTATGGGCCGTGCCCGTTTTACACACGCTATGGTATTCCATGCCCCACATGCGGCTATACCACGGCCGTCAGCCACGTGGCGCATGGGCAATGGATTGCGGCGATTGTCACCCAGCCGGCGGGCGCGGTGATCGGATTCCTGCTGCTTTCGGCCTTCATTGCCGGTTTGATGGCGGTTATCCGCGGCCGGTGGTATGGTCCGGGCTGGTTATGGTTTGGCCTGCGGTTGGAACGTATCATCATTATTGCCGCGGCGCTGTTCCTTGGGGCATGGTTGTATAAAGTCTGGGTAGCCGGTGCGTTAAAGCCGCCGCACTGGTAGAATTTCAAACTCCACGGCGCCAGGCTTGTGCGCGGTTATGCTGAAGAGGAAATTAAGTATGAGTCCAATCAGGAGCTTTTGTTGCGTCAGGCGTTGGTGTGTGCCCGCCATGCTGCTGATTATGTCCGGCCTGATAGCCGGATGCCAAACCACCGCCCAGAAGCGTGAGGCGGCGGCGCTGGCCCGACAAAGTGCGTACGCGTCGCTTAAGCATCACAGCGTGGCGGTGATTGTATATGCCGACAGCGCCACGTTATTTTTGTATCCGCAGGCTGCGCAGGAGGTCAGTTCATTTGTGAATTATGACCTGAAGCGCGCCGTTCCAAGTGCCAAAGTGCTTGGTTACCGGGAAATTATTCAATATCAGAATTCGACTCCGAATTGGGAAATGCTGCCGATTAAATCCATTGGGTTGCACTTTTCGGTCGATCGCGTGATTTATCTGGAATTGCTGAACTATTCGTGCCACGCGCCGGGCGCCAGGCATCTGCTGCAGGGGCATATCCGGGCACGGGTGTATGTGTATGACACACACCTGCCCGGTGACGGCCGGGTGCTGGCCACTTCCGTTGGTGTGCGATGGCCGCGGTCGGGTCCGGAGCCGGGTTATCACGGCGATTCCAATGTGGTGCGGATGAATACGTTGACGGCGTTTTCGGCACTTCTTGTTCATCGATTGACGCACTGGGTTTCAAGCGGTCAGAACGGATCGGTGCGGGCCGCCCGGGAGCTTAAAAATGAAAAAGAGAATTAAATTCCGGCCGGTCGGCGGACTGGTCATGATCATATGCTGTATGGCGGCGCTCTCGCTGGGCGGCTGCCAACTCGCTTACTTTTTCAGCGGCAATGGGGCAAGCCTGGCGGATTACACCATTCCCAAAAAAGACCGGGTTCTGGTGATGGTGGATTCCGCGCCGGCCTATCCCATGACCATTCAGGCCATTTCATCGTTGTGCACCAGAATTAACGATCAACTTTACCAGAACAAGGCCGCCTCCAAGCTTGTGCCGGCGTTTCGCCTGGCGTCACTGCAGCAGAGTAATCCAACCGCCTACCGCCAGATGACGATCGCCCAGGTTGCCGCGGTGATGAAGGCCGACCTGGTCGTTTACGCATTTGTTCAAAAGTTCCAGGTTCGGCTTACCAGCGCCCGGCAGATAACGCGCGGTTATGCCGTGTGCGCGGTAAAGGTGGTTGAAAAATCCGGGAAACGCGTCTGGCCGGAAAATGCCTCCGAGGGTTTCATTGTTCAGGCGCACGTGCCGCCCAATCTTACCCGTTCGCAAAGCACGACGGCGGTGCAGTCACGGCTGTTGCGCAAGTTGTCGCGAAGAATTGCGCGGATCTTCTACCTGCACGAAAATGGCTACACTCCCCACCCGGAGTAAGACAATATATTTACGGCAATTGCGGAGGAAATTCTGTTTAAGCTGACTTAGCAAAGGGTTGGACAGATGTGTCATCGCAAGCTCGACGGCAAATCGGGAAACCGCCGGAATGGATTGTCCGACGGCGCCGTTTCCCGCAGCTTAATGGTCCGCCTGCGAACAACTTGCCGCGCGATTGGACCGGCTTTTGGATTGTCGGCGGCGGTCGGCGTTATGATGCCGCCAATAACGCCGGTGTTTGCGGCGTCCGCGCTATCAGTACCGGCCCGCGGCAGGGCGGCGCCCAGGGGGCGGGAACAGGATTATCTGGCGATTTTTAACCGGGTCCTCGGTCGCGGCGTGACGCCGGCCAACAACGCGGCCATACCCATTTTAATTCTTAATCGTCCCAATTCACTCCGGCTTTACCGCGAGAAACTTGATGGGAAAAAATGGCGTCGCGTGCGGGTAGTCGGCGGTGAAGCCCGGCTGTGCAAAGCCATGGGCATCCGGAAATCCGATTTGACCGGTCCGATTTACGGCGATTCGGTGCAATTTTTTTCCATGTTGCGACTTGGAATGAAGGACGGCAAAACGGACTCCGCGGGCATTGTGGCCCGAGTTCCATATTACATTTCCGGCCGTTTCATGTTTCAACCGTGGAGATATAAGCCGAATCCGTGGATTGCGATTTGGCTTAACAAAAAAGCCGCTGCGTTCCGGATTCTGACGGCGGCAAGCCGCCGGCCGCGTTTTTTTATCCCGCTGATTCCGTTGCATCCGGGCGGCCGTTACAGCCGGAAGATGACCGGGAATATCTACAGCGTTCTGGGATATGTGCAATCTATGGGGGAAGACCTGGAAGCTCGGGCGATGGTGTCCCTTGGCCGCGGGCATATCCGACGATGCATGCGGGATATTCTTACGGCACAGCGATTGGTTTCATTGATGACGCAGGAGCATACCGCACTTTCCCTTGTGGCCTCTTTTTCACTGCATGCAAGCGCCATGGACGGCCAGCGCGTACTGGCCGAGTCGGGTAAAGCCTCGGCCGCCCAATTGATGGCGTTCATGAAAAGGCTTGACGCGGTGCCCAAACCTGTGTCGATGGCGGTTGCCGTACGGACAACCGAACGCTGGATGCTGCGGGATTATCTGGATTGGGCCGCTGCACATCGTCGGACGGCGGTGCATCAGCAGGATGCCGTCAAGGCCGTTGCGATCCCCTTGCTTCCCAAAAGCTATGTTTCCTGGACGCCGGCTCAGACGGCCAAAGCGAATAAGGAATATGAGCAACTGTGCGATCAATTGGCGGCTATCTACGGCATTCGTCCGCGGATGCGGCGCATGCGGACACTGCATCTGGAATTGGAAAAATGGCTGCATTCGGGCGACCCGGTGGCGAAACATTTTGCCGTCGTGCAATTGATGCCCGCGGAACTGAATATGCTGGCTTTTTCGGATTGTGACGCTTCCGATCGGCGTTTGACGCGCATTTGCCTGGCGCTGGCGGCGTTTCGTCAACAGCACGGAAAATTCCCCGGCAGTCTGGCGGAGCTGGCCCCGGAATACCTTGCTCATATCCCGCACAATCCATTTACCGGTGCGGGATTTAATTACCGCCTGAGCGGAAAAGGTTGCCGCCTGTCGGCAAAGGACGTGTATCCGCGGGATGTCAGCGGTTCACTTCGCCTGCCGCAGATGCTTCCGCTTGTCGTTCATATGCATGATCATTGAGTTCCGGCGGGCCGGCGATGATTTGACTGACGGTTAACCGAACATCAGTGCGGCGAGTGCGGCGCTGCCCTGTACCATGCGCCTGGCGGGACGAAGAATAAATTTGAGCTTTTCGACGGTGTAGATACGCCCTATTTCACGCGCCAGCTCGCTCGCAAGGGGTGGATTCCGCAGGCTTCCGAGGCTGCGATCCGTCGCTGCAAGTTTCGCCGCGGCATCGGCAAGAACATTTTCGCGTGAAGCGGCATCGGTTGACAGAATGGCCCGGTAGACGCATCGCGCCATATCCAGAAGCGCACCGGAATCTCCGGGTTCGCCGACCGCTTTATGGTGCCATAAATCCGATTTCAGGAATAGATCGACTGTTTGCGAATTCGTCGCGTTAAGATCAGGAAATGCAATGCCGCAGCCGTCCTGGACAGCGGCGATAGTTCCCCGCCAGTCGGTCATAAGCCTGTCATGGAAAACGATCGCCCGCGGATGCGATTGGGTGGCGCTAAACGCTTCAAGATTGTATCGCAGCCAGAGAAGGAGCGATTTATTGACGGCAAAGCCGTTGCGGCGGCGCAATGAGGCGGCGACTTCCTCCGGATTTCGCACCATCAGTAAAATTTTCGGTGAAATCCGCGCCTGTTCCAGGGCGGAAATCCAAAACGGATACAGTCGGCTGATTTCCGGATCTTTAACGCACCAGAAATCCGTGTCGGAAAAGTCCGTGCGCACAACGTCGATAATGCGTTCCGTTATTTCCCGGTGAACCTGCGGAGATATCCGGTGCGGAAAAATCGGTTTTACCCAGCCGGCGGACCCACCCAGCGTACGCAGAATCCGGCGATTCATCGCCATACTTTCGGCGTGTTCCCAATGGCCGGTGGGATTGAACATATCCGTTGTAAGAATATGATCGCCAAGTTTGGCCCCCAGGATATTGCACACCCGTGTCATCGCCGAAGTACCGCTGCGGTGCATTCCGGCGATTATCAGACCCGTGCGCATTTTAATCCTTCCCCGGCAGGAACGGCGGCATACACCTGCCTCATCCGGCGGATTCCGATGCCGGCATGAAACCGTTCGTGCACCATGTTCCGAGTTGCGGCGGCACGTACCGGCATTATGGAATCACGCGCCGCGGCGGCCGTGCAACCATCCGGGCGCCGCTGCCGCTGCCATGCTCGCGGCGCTAGCGAAGGATGACCGTCGCAGGCCCCGCGGACACTATCTAAGCTATACCACGACGCCGAGGCATATTGGTTGCAAGGCCGCGAACGCCGCCGATGAATCTTACGCAAGCAGGCCGCGGCGTCCGCGCCGGACAGGACGGCGATTCGGATTCAGGCCGCCCGTGTATCCTTGGGAATGTGCCGTTATCGCGCACCGGCCGGATGAAGAGCCGGATTGTGCATCGCATCGTCCAAAGCCTTGACTGCCTCGGCAGCCTGGGCCTTGGATGCGGTTGAATTGTCTGCCACCAGTTTGGCGGAATGTATCCAGTAATACAGGTTGGAAAGGCTTTTCTGTCGCGCGGTGTACGCTTCCGGCGTATGGCTGGGTGGACGCCAATCTTGGCGGAACAAGACGTTTGCCTGGCGGATTAATTGACGCAAGCCGTGCATATGCGGGTGCGGATAGCCGGCGTATTTAATGTTCTGAATCAGCAGCGGCCGGTCCCGGGCGTCAATCATTCCAATGCCCAGGTAGTAAAGCTTGCTGGACGGCTTTAGCTGCCCAAATCGCCAGAAGTCCAGTGACGGATCATGGGTTATTGCCACACAATGATTATTGACGTAAATCGCGTAGCCGTCCGCCATTTTCGTCGGTTGCCACCGCAATTCCGGAGAGGTTCCGCCGCCGCGAATCCGTGGATGCAGGTTGACAATTGCATGATCATGAATCGTAACGTGTTTGAACTGTATACCGGCGGTATTCTGGAACCAGAATCCGGTGAGGCCGCGGTTCATGGTTCCAATGCTGACATTATTGAAGCGGATGTTCGCAAACGGGGTGGGCTCCATGTTAAGCATTGCGGCGGCGGGCTGGGGGCGATAGGGCTTGGAACCGGTCGGTCGGGGCTGACTGATGCGGCCTATTTTGACGTCGGAAATGGACCAGTTGCGCACTTCAGGCACAAACGCGGCTGCCGGCAGGGCGTATTTGCCGGCCCAGAAGACTGCCTGGTCAGCCAACGAACGGGCGGTTTTTGCGAAGATTCCCCGGAAATGGATATGCCGGATGAATCCGCCGCGCCGCCCGCCCCATTTCATGAAGATGATATTCGCCGATTTGCCGAACGTGTTGTCAAGTGCAAAAATGTACTGGATACCGCCGGACATTTCGCTGCCGAATCCGATGTTGTGCGACAGCCAGTTGTGACGGATGATGATATCTTCAGTCGGGTGTCCGCCGTTGATCTCCCAACCATCCGCATTTTTACCCGCCTTGAGCACGATATTGTCATCATCCGTACGGATATGACAATTTTGAATCAGCACATATTGTGAGGAATCCACGTCAATACCGTCGTCCATATTCAACTTATCGTTATGGACATGCACGTTCTGAATGATCACATTTCGGCAGAAGCAGGGGTGAATGGTCCAAAACGGAGAATGGCGGAATGTCACGCCGCTGATAAGGACATTCCGGCAGAAATCCAGATCGCAGAATTCCGGCATAAGATGGTAGCCCGGTCCCATGACCCGCCGGGACATCGGCGGAAGATTATTGGCCATCGCCCGCACAATTTTCCGGTCCGCCCATTTCTTTTTAAGCTGTGTTTTGTACCAGTTCAACCATGGGGAGCCCGGCCGGTTCCGCCCGCCGCCGAAGATACCGTGACCGGTAATGGCAATGTTATGCCGGCTGTTGGCGTAGATCAGCGGTTGATAATTGTATATCCAAACGCCCTCATAGCGGACCATTACGCAACCCTTGTGCGGCCCGTTGCGGACAAGGTAATCCGCCGGATTTAAGCCGAACTGGATCACCGCGCCCGCGGCGAGATGAAAATTAACATTTGATAAAAGATCAATGGAGCCATTGCAGATATACCGGCCGGATGGGACGAGTACGGTTCCACCGCCGGCCTGGTGGCAGGCGGCAATCGCCCGGGCGAATGCGCGGCGACAGTCGGTGCGGTGGTTCCCCGCGGCCCCGTAATTTAAAACATTAAACGTGCGGTGCGCGAAGCGAGGGGCCTTGATCTGCCGGAGAATATGGCGGTATGCCGATTGACTCCAATGCGGCGTTGCCGCCGCCGATGCAGGTCGGTCTCCGCTCATCAGGGCCAGGAAAGGCAGGGTAAGGACAAGTAGATGGATGAACCGCGAGGGAGATAACTTCGGCGGCACGTTGCACTCCTGTTTTAATTTTGCCGGCTCCGGATTCATTCCGGATCACAAAGAATAAAGGTGAGTGCTTTGTTATAAGACTTGCCATGATCTGTCAAGTTGCGACACCTTGTGCTATGATAAACTGGTCTCGATCCAAGACCCGATTTTTGAAAGGGGGCGACAGGTATCGACCGGACAGTAGTGTTGAACATCGCATGCCGACCTGCCGGACAAGTCGTTAAACTGATTGGCAAAAAATCAAATGCTGAGAACTTCAAGTTCCCAACAACCGCGGGCTTCGGTCTGCGGATGGCTGCCTGATTAAGGTGGCCCGGTTCCCGTGGGAAGTCCGCGTCCCGCGATGAACCGACGACCAGCGGAATGCCCGGATGATAACGCCGGTTGATCATCCGTTAAGCCACAGGATCGGCTGGGGTCGTGGGCAGTTAGACTGCGAGCGGCCGATGACCCGACATTAACATGCAGCCTAAACATGTAGAAGTGTTCATCAACCTGCCACGGGACGAGGGTTCGACTCCCTCCGCCTCCATTGTGTTTCTATGAACAACATGAATATTCGGGAATTGGCCGGGCTTGCGGATCACGGCCGATGGGCCGACCGGCCGCAACCGGCGGGGCCATGCTCCGGGTGGATGAGGCCATTCGGCTGTTTCCACAAGCGGGCGAGGCGATTCATCGGCGGCTAAAACAGCCGGTCCTTTTCGGATTCGCTTTCCGCATTGGATGGCGGGCGCTGTGCGGGTGGTTTTAATTTCAAATGGGCATACCCCGCATTGGTCAACTGTCGCCCTTTGGGTGTGCGGCGTATCAGGCCATTTTGCAGCAGGAACGGCTCTATAACATCTTCCAGCGTATCGGATTCCTCTCCCATGGTTGCCGCCAGGGCTTCAAGGCCGGCGGGGCCGCCATCATAATCGCGGGCCAGCACGCCCATGAAGCGGCGGTCAAGTGCGTCAAGGCCCTGGTTATCAATTCCCTCAAGCTCCAGCGCCTGGGTTGCAATTGCCGGCGTCAGTTTCCCTTCGCCGCGTACCACGGCAAAATCGCGCACGCGCCGCAGCAGACGGTTGGCCACACGCGGCGTGCCGCGAGACCGCATGGCCACAAGTTCCAGAGCCGCCGGCTGCGAAGGTAAATCCAGCAGTTGGGCGGACCGCGTGACAATGGTAATTAAATCCGGCAGGTCATAAAAATTAAGATGATGCACAATGCCGAAACGCGATCGCATCGGCCCGGATAAAAGCCCGGCGCGGGTGGTGGCGCCAATCAGGGTGAAGGGTTTAATATCCATATGCACGGATTCCGCATGGGTGCCCGCGCCGAATACCACATCTATGCAGAAGTCTTCCATGGCGGGGTATAAATATTCCTCCACGGCCGAAGGAATGCGGTGGATTTCATCTATAAACAGAATTTCACCCTGCTGCATGTTGGTCAGCATGGAAACCAGTTCCGTTGGACGGGCCAGCGCCGGCCCGCTGGTAATTTTTGGTACCGTGCCGTTTAATTCGCCGGCTATCAGATACGCCAATGTGGTTTTGCCCAGCCCCGGCGGCCCATGCAGCAGCACATGTTCCATGGATTCCCTGCGCTTCTGCGCGGCCTGAATGCTGATGCGCAGCTTTTCCACAAGTTCGCGCTGGCCGATATATTCATTCAAACTCTTCGGCCGCAATGCGGGCGAAGCGCCCGTGCCGGGCTGGTCTTCGGGAAGTGAAGCGGCGGTGACAATCCGTTCTCGCGCCATGGTGAAAATACCCTTGTGTTAACCGGTCACGTTTTTCAGTTTGTACGCGGCCCGCATGATATCCGAAGATTTTACCAGCGATGGGTCGGCCCGGCAGGCCCTATCCACCCAGTTTTCCGCCTCGGCGCGGCGTTCACCCAAAGCCGTCAGCGCCGCGATGGCGTTTAGCTGTTCATCGGTATGTTTAACCGTCGGAACGGATTCAGATGGACCGGCGTAAATATCCACCTTGCCGGAAAGCTCCGCGATCATCTGTTCGGCGGTGCGTTTGCCGATTTCGGGCAGGCCCGTAAGAAACTTCGTATCCTTCCGCACAATGGCGGCGGCAACCTGGCTGACCGGTGCGGCCAAAGATCGCAATGCCCGCCGCGGGCCGATACCTTTAACAGTAATAAAAAGCTGAAAAAAGTCTTTATCCTGTTCACGTAAAAAGCCAAGCAGGCGGGGCGCAAGTTGGCCGAAACTGGCATTGCCTTCCAGATATTGCATGGTAAACAGTGCGATGCGCTGGCCCACGCGCGTTTGCAGGTGAGGCAGGTCGGCCGCAGGCACCAGAATTTCATAACTGATATCGCCGACATTCACGAGAATGTTATCTTCGGTGACCAGTTCCAGAGTTCCCTGAATGCGTGCAATCATGCGGACTTTCCAAATGTCATGGAGCGAACAAACAACGAACAAAAGTATAAACGCCCCCGGCCCGTGCGGATAGTGCGGCCGGTTGGCGGGCTGCCCATGGCCCCCCGTCAAACCTAATTTGCAGGCGTGACAGAGCACCAGGTTGTGTCTGTATGGCTTTTTGGTAAAACCCGCTGCCCGTTGCGCCAATCACCTGCCACACCGTGCCCGCGTGCGTCCCCGGCAGTGATTTTTTTTATCTCCCTGCGCAGCGTAACGCAGTGCTTTTTTAGTTAGTCGACCATTCACCCTATGCCAGATGCCAGAGGCCAGATGCCGGATGCCAGATGCGATCTTCCGGCGACAGCCATTCTGTCATCCCAACCTTTTGTGCTCTCCTTTCACCTGCTCAACAATCTCCCGCTCTGCATTGCGACAGCAACGCCGGGCATCGCCCATGACCGTTCGCTTCATATTCGCCTTTTATTTGTTTTAAGAATTCCTGGCTTACATCGGCCTTCAGGCGGCGGTCGGCCAGCAGCCGCGCTTTTGTTTCTTGCATGCCTTTAATGGCGCGGTACCATCTTCTTTGTGTTGATTATATTATCGGCGTGGCCGAAGGTTCTTGTGGCTTGCCCGGAAGGAAATGGAAAATGCGCGGACAAAATCGTTGGTCTGGCAGTGGAAGTTATCGGATAGTTGTGGTCGGCCTGCTCCGCGTGATGCTGGCGGCATTGGTGCTGTCCGCGCCGGCGGTGATGGGCGATTGGCGGAGCGGGAGCCACCGGGCTGAAGGATTGCTGGCCGCCGGCACTGCGGAGGTGAGCCATCAGCATTACCATCAGGCGATGGCCGACTTTCGCAACGCGGCGGCGGCAGGGAACGGGACGGCGATTTACGACGTTGGCTGGCTCTACTACCACGGCTACGGCGTTCCG
>JAKBBN010000029.1 GCA_021808485.1 Planctomycetota bacterium
TTACGAAACAGCGGATTGGGCGTTGAGGGGCTCGAACCCCCGACCTTACGGGTGTGATCCGTACGCTCTAACCAACTGAGCTAAACGCCCGACGAATCAACACGGCATGGTACCAAATTCCATCAAATTTCGCCACATCGCCTATCACAGTTTCCGCGGATGCTCCAACATAATCGCCATTTTTCCCGGATCG
The DNA here is from genome assembly GCA_021808485.1 of Planctomycetota bacterium. Classification (GTDB taxonomy): domain Bacteria; phylum Planctomycetota; class Phycisphaerae; order WQYP01; family WQYP01; genus JAJYPG01. The sequence continues at coordinate 194 of JAKBBN010000029.1, forward strand.
CGGCAATCAATATGCACGCTGAACACCTCCGCCGCCCCGTCCAAATTCACGGAATGTTGCCGTACCAGCGGCCAGATAATTTCGCGATCGGTATCCGGAATCGCCTTGGAATTAACCGCATCCGGATGCACCCATTCCAATTTCCCCTCGGCAATGGCGGTTGGAGGCAAATCAAGCTTTTTCAACGATTCAAAGCAAAAAATGAGCCAATGGCCGCGGCCTTCATACGCCCGTTCCGATACGATTCCACACAAGCGAATATCCGCAACGGCCAGTTTTGCACCCGTCTCCTCCAGAACCTCGCGCACCGCGCACTGATACGGCGATTCCCCGACCGCCTGCTCCAGCTTGCCCCCCACCGGCGAATACAAATCCTGATTCGGCGGCTTTAGCCGGTGCAGAAGCAGCATTTCGCCACGCGAATTGAAAATATAGACAAGGGTTGCAATTTTATAGGGTAAGTCACCCACGGTTAGCTCCCGGTCGCCAATTTAACCCAGCGCTGCCCCGGGAATACCGCAGAGCACAAAAAAAGCGGAGGCGGAGGGATTCGAACCCCCGGACGAGTTTCCCCGTCACCGGTTTTCAAGACCGGCGCATTAAACCGCTCTGCCACACCTCCGGACAACCTATTCCTATACTTTACCCGCCACGGTAATTCTTTCCAAGGCCGCGGGCCACACCGCCCGGCCGCAGGCCATACCGGGGTTTGAACCAGTATGGCGGCCGAATTAAGGCTCTTCACTGGTTTCATTCTGGCCAGGGTAACGCCGCGTGCGGGAACGATGATAACGATACGAATGATCCTGGGCGTCGCTATGCGCGTCATATGGGCCGCCCTCTTCATATTCGGCGGAATCCGCCGGGGCGGAGCCTTCACCATCTTCGGCGGCATCAGGATGGGCCGGCGCTCCGCCGTCGTGCGGCTTTACCAATTCCGTATTCGCGGCCACGGCGCCCGGCGCAGGCCCTTCCGGCGGCTGGGGCGATACCGGCGGCCCGCCATTTGGATCATCATGGTTATCTTCTTCATCGCGTGCCGCGGATTTAGCGCGATTCCGATCCGCCACGGCGGAAAGCACCAGCCCCAGCAGATACAAAAATAGCAGAGGAATAAAAATGCAGAGGAAGGTGAAAAAATCCGGCGTTGGCGCCAGCACCACCGCCAGAAGCGCCAGGCCCATCACGGCAAACCGCCACATCTGCCGGAACTGCCGCGCTTTTACCAGCCCGATTTTTGCCAGCACCAGCATGACCATGGGCAATTCAAATGACACGCCGAATATTAACGACATGATGCTGACAAAACTTAGATATTCGCTGAGGTTCGGCAGTGGCGCGAAAAGCGAACTTGCCGGCTGCGCCCGGAGCGTCAACGTCCGCCGGCCGACATGTATCCTCACCTGATCCCTTGCCGCGTTAAACCAGATGGCCACGGCGCCTTTGGGGAAGTGGGTGGGATCGCTTTTTACCATGGGAATCAGCAGCGGCTTCGCCTGATCACCGGTGGGCAGCTTGGCGATGTTCACGCCGGGCAGGGCCTTTCCAAAAACCGAGTTTTCCACGCCGTAGGGCTTCACCGGTGGAACATGAATGGAAAGATTAAAACCGATGATGAACTTCAGCAGCACCGGCAGCACCAGGAAGTAAAAGAAGGCCACGCCCGCCAGAAACAGAAGGATGCTCGGCGCGATGTACTGATACACAATCCGGCGCTCACGTAGGTAAAGTCCCGAGGCGACGAAACACCATGCCTGATAAATAATCCACGGGCTGGATACAACCAACCCTGCCTTGAAACCGGTCATAAGGTACGAAATGATCGATCCGGTGATTTTATGATAATAAATTTGCAGGGGAAAGCCGCCCCATCGCAGCGCCAGCAGATACGGTTGATACACCGCATTAATAATGGAATCGGAAAAAATAAGGCAGATGGAAACGCCCACCATCGCCCCCAGTAAAGCCAGAATGACACGGCGCCGCAATTCCCCAAGGTGATCGCCAAAGGACATCACCGGAAGATCTGTTTCATGCTCTTCCGGGCCGCCGGTACGGCCTTTTAATCCCCGCCTGAAACCCGTTGCTATGTCATTCCAAAACGCCATATCGCCCTTGCATTAAGTTCATTTCCCGGTTGATCCGCTGTCGATCAGCGGTGGATATTATTTGGATTCCGCCGTGCTTACCGGTTCTACCCTGCCGTCGGCCAGGCGTACAATTCGATCCGCCCGGTTGGCAACCACCGCATCATGCGTCACCAGCAGAATACTCTGATTGAGCTGGGTATGCAGCCGCGCCAGCAAGTCCATAATGACCTGGCCGGTGCGCGGGTCCAGATTACCCGTTGGTTCATCCGCCAGCAAAACCGCCGGTTTGTTGATCAACGCCCGTGCAATAGCCACCCGCTGGCGTTCCCCGCCGGAAAGCTCGGCGGGCCGGTGCGACAGCCGCCCGGCCAGCCCCAGTTCCTCCAGCAACTCCAGGGCTTCCTTTTTTCGGGGCCGGGCGCGCAGCAGGGCGTCATACCATGGCGCGGCGACCATCGCCGGCAACAGCACATTTTCCAGTACATTTAATTCCGGAAGCAGGTGATAAAGCTGAAACACAAATCCAAAGGAGCGATTCCGCAGATTGTGCCGGCGGGAACGGCTGAATTCCGACACCTTTTCCCCGCCGAACAGAACCGAGCCGGAATCGCATGTTTCCAGCATGCCGGCGATGTGCAGAAGGGTGCTTTTCCCCGATCCGGAAGAACCCGTGAGGGCCACGAATTCACCGCGGCCCACCTGCAAATTCGCGCCGCAAAGCACCTGTATTTCCGCCGGTCCGGTGCGGAATGTTTTGCGGATATCGGTAAGTTCCAGTAATACGCCGCGGCCCGTCATACGCCCTCCCGCCGCAGGCACGGGGAAGAACCGGCGCACGGTGAATTTTCCGGCAATGTATCCGTCTGTAGATTATTCATACCGCAGCGCCTCCACCGGGTCCTGGCGGGCTGCAATCATGGCGGGAATCAATGCACCGACGAGCCCGGCGACAATCGCCAGCAATACGATAATTGCCACCGCATGGGAATCCACCTGGTCCGGTATGCGGGAAAATACATATATTTTCCGGTTCCAAATTGAGATGCCGAAATATCGCCACAGGAAATCGTCATGAATCTGGTTGTCATACCGGACAAAAAGCACCCCGCCGATCAGCCCCGGCAAGGCTCCGGCAGCGCTTATCAACAGGCCGTAAAGGACGAAAATACTGCCTACACCGAATTCACTCCCGCCGATCGCCTTAATAATGCCGATATCCCGGGTCTTATCCCGCACAATCATGAAAAAGATCAGAAATATCACCACCACCACCACGAGGCTCATTAATCCAAGCAGAAAAGTGATCAGGTCGCGTTCCTTGTCCACAGCGTGGATGAATTCCGCCTGCATCTGATCCCATGTTTTGACTTTCACATTGGCCATGATCATCTGCGGATGATTGCGTTCAAATTTATCAACCACGGTTTCAATGGCCTGCCGGGCCGCGAGGACAGCCGCCGGATTGCCGTCATCATGTACACGAATCTGAATCTGGCTGCAGCGCGCGGGCCGCACGCCGCCATCCAGAAGGTCCTGCCGCTGCATGAACGCCATTTTTTGCACGACCTTAAACGGGGCGTAAACCGTCCGCCGGTCTACGGTGAATACTTTTGTGTGCGAATCATCCACAATCATAAACCGCCCGCTTTGGGGAGTGGTGAGCGTCCCCTTCAACGTCACCGGTACGACGGTCAAGATAGCCGGGGAAAACCGGACCACTTGCGGACGATGATAATGCCCAAAGCGATCACGGGTGTAAAAACCCATATCCACGCCGACGATGATCCCGTTTTTCGGTTCGGCTTTTGGATTGTCATAGCGGTAAGCGGCCGCGGGGGGCGGTTTGAAGCTCGGATCCCGAGGAACCAAGGCCGCAACGAGTGCGGCGGCGGATTTATAGACGGCTGGAGGCGGTAAACCGCGGGCAAATTGCAGGTCCCTGTCCGCGCGGTCCAGCCGATAAACCGATTGTTCGAAATCCTCATGGGCGATTTGCCGCCAATGCTCACGCATGCCATAAAACCACGCGTGCGGCGGGATCGGCGGCATTGCCAGCAGCCTTTTCTGGCGGCGGTTTTCCACCGCCAGCGCTTTGTTGTAAAGCACCTTGGCGCGTGCGACAAGCTGTCGGCCGCTTACAGGAAATCCGCCGCCGCCAAGGTCCGCTACCGCCTGATGCGGTGCTTTGTACTGCCAGAACAGGCTCTGGCGGAAATCCGTGACATCCGCCTTGCTTACCGAATCAATCCCCACAATCTGCACGGGACGATTATCCCCCCATTCCGGCAAATTCAGCAGGCCGTAAACCGTAATTACCGGCGTGCTTGCCGCCACCTGGGGCAGGGCATTAATCGCCGACTGCAATTTGCGGTAATGCCCGAAACCGGCCATATCGGACGATTCGATCACCACATCACCCATCAGGCCGCGGCCGGCATCGCGCACCCGGTTGACAAACCCGGTCATAATGCTGTTAACAATAATGAGCATCATGACGCAAAGCCAAACGGCCAGAATAGGGAATGCGACAATCCCCTTGCGTGTCAGGTATCGAAAACAGAGGAATAGTTTATACATCCGTTGTCCAAAATATCTCGCCCACGGCCCGTTTTTTTTCGGTTGCCGGCCGATCGCGACCGACCGGCAACCGGTATTCCCGCCGCGCGGTTCGTTCCGGCGGTTACGCCGCCGGCGGCGATCCCGCGGCGGCAGATTGCTCGGCCGGAAGCGGCTTAAGCTGCGGGAAAAGCACCACGTCGCGAATACTGGTGCGGTTAAGCAGCAGCATCATCAGCCGGTCTATGCCGATCCCCAGGCCCCCCGCCGGCGGCATGCCGTGCGCCAGTGCGGTAATAAAATCATGATCCATTTTGGCCATGGATTCTTCCTCTTTCAGGCCGGCAAGCTGGGCGGAAAATGTTTCGTGCTGCACAAAAGGATCATTAAGTTCCGTATAAGCATTGGCCAGTTCCATGCCCGCCACATACAACTCAAAGCGCTCCGCAACCGCCGGGTTATCCGGCTTGCGCCGAGTAAGCGGACATAAACCCGCCGGGTAGTCAAAAACAAACACAGGCGCATCCATGTCATGCAGCGTTGGTTCCACCAGCCGCTCAAACAACTCCCCCACCAGCACGGCTGCGGCCTTTTTATCCACATCCGCAACATCATGGCTCACCGCCGCTTTTCGTACACCCGCTTCATCCAGCATGTTGACGCCTAAATGCCGTTCAAAAAGCTCGTTGTAACTTATACGTTTAAACGGCGGAGTAAAGTCCAGCATGCGCGAACCATAAGGCAGCCTTACGGCGGAAGGCGATTCGCCGGGCGGCTGGGGCATAATCGCCCTGCGACGGTCCGCCGCGAGGTCCGCTATCAGGCTTTCGGTTAATTCCATCATTCCGGACAGATCGCTGTAGGCCTGATACAGTTCCATCATGGTGAATTCCGGATTATGCCGGGTATCAATCCCCTCATTGCGGAAATTGCGGTTTATTTCAAAAACGCGCTCCATGCCCCCCACCAGCAGCCGCTTCAGGTACAGTTCCGGACTGATGCGCATAAACAGATCAATATCCAGCGCATTATGATGCGTCATAAAGGGCCGAGCGGCCGCCCCGCCGGCGATGGATTGCATCATGGGGGTTTCCACTTCAATGAAATCGCGGCGGTGCAGAAATTCCCGGATCATCTGGATGATGCGCGAGCGAGCGACGAACACTTCCATGGATTCCGGATTCGCGGCAAGATCCAGATAACGCTGGCGGTGGCGCAATTCCATATCCGCAAGGCCATGAAACTTGTCCGGCAGAGGCAGCATGGCCTTGGCCGACAGGCCGAAATCGTCCGCCCAAAGCGTGATTTCACCGGTTTTAGTGTGCCCCAGCTTGCCGGAAAACCACGCAATATCGCCGAGTTCCAACAGCTTGACCTTATCCCAATGAGCGGCCATGAGCTGTTTGGCGACGCCAATCTGCAGGCGACCGGTGGAATCCACGATGGTCAAAAAAATCAACTTGCCGATGTCACGCAACAGGACGATCCGCCCCGCGACCCGTGCCGCCGGACCGCCGTCGTGCGGCGTTTCGGGGGTGTGCAGGTCGCGCACCACCCGCGTGGACATAATGCCATCCGTGCGGCGGCCGAAAGGGTCTACACCGGCGGCCCGCCATTTCTCCAGGCGGGCCAGACGATCCTTGAACTGCGGGTTGTCGTTGAACATGGCGTCCTTATTAAATCAGACCTTCCGGCAGCGGAATTATCGCCGCCCCCGGACTAGGTATTGTAGCGGTCCGGTCCACAAGTGAAAATGCGTGAAAATTCCGTATAGCGGCTCGGGGACAGGCGGCAGGAACCGCCGACATCGGAAAAACAGCGTGGCGGCCGCGCCGGGCCTGTCCATAATAAAACCGGCTTGTGGACATATGGTCGTGCGATCATGCGGTCATGCCGTTGTGGCCACAGCCTGACAGGGGCCGACCGGTCAGGCGAGGAAAATTTTCCTGCGGCCGGTTTTCACCTTTGCCGCGGCATTGCGCGAATCCACAATAAGCCGTGCATGGCGCACGATAAACGGATAATCGTATACGGAATGATCCGTCGATATCAGCACAAGGTCATAGCGGCGCAGATTGGCCGCGGTAAGCGGGACGGATTTCATGCCCAGATCATGCTGCCGCTGCCGATGGGTGGCGGGAATAAACGGGTCATTGTAATCCACAACGGCGCCGCGATTGCGCAACTGTTCTATCAGGATGATGGACGGCGATTCCCGCAGATCATCGACATCTTTTTTATATGCCAGCCCAAGCACCAGGATGCGCGACCCGCGAATGGCCAGGCGCTTTGTATTGAGCGCCTCAGCCACTTTGCCGATCACATAATAAGGCATGGCCACATTAAGCTCGCCGGCAAGTTCGATAAACCGGGCCGTGGTGTCATACTGCCGGGCTTTCCAGCTTAAATAAAAAGGGTCAATTGGGATGCAATGCCCACCGAGGCCCGGCCCCGGATAAAACGGATGAAAGCCGAAGGGCTTTGTTTTTGCGGCGGCAATTACCTGCCACACGTCAATACCCATGCGGTCAAAGATCATTTTCATTTCGTTGATCATGGCGATATTGATGCAGCGGTAGCAGTTTTCCAGAATTTTGGACGCCTCGGCCACTTCACAGTTTTGAACCGGCACAACGGTTTTAATGGCAATACGGTAAAGGTCGCACGCGGCACGGCCGGAGGCTTCATCCAGCCCGCCGACCACTTTTGGAATATCGGTTGTCTGAAAATCCTTGCGGCCGGGGTCTTCGCGTTCGGGCGAATAGGCCAGCAGAAAATCGCGCCCGGGTTTGAGGCCCGAGCGGACAAGCCGCGGCAGCACCACTTCCCGCGTGGTGCCGGGATAAGTGGTGGACTCCAGCACCACAAGCTGCCCGGGCCGCAGAAATTTGGCGATTTCATCGGCCGTGCCCGCCACGAACTGCATGTCCGGTTCACGGTTCGCGGTTAACGGCGTGGGTACGCATATGATCAAAGCGTCGCACCCGCGCATGCGGGCCGGATCGGTGGTGGCGGTGAAGGCCCGCCTTTTTACCAGATCCGCAATCACCCCGGCGGGGATATGGCGGATATAGCTCCTGCCCGCCATGAGTTGCCGCACTTTCCGGGCATCCACATCAAACCCTACGGCCTTCAGCCCGCCGTCACAAAAAGCCTTTACCAAAGGCAGGCCCACATAACCCAGGCCAATAATGCCGATCACGGCCTTGCGCGCGGCCAGCCGCTGTTGAAATCCTGCCAGTAGATCATTTTTCATCCGTTGATTTTCCTGTGAAAGTGCGGGTCCCGACCACGGAACCGCCGGAATATGCCGGCGCCATCGGCCGTGGCTGCCGATTAATTTCCGCCGGGAGCCGGATTCGTCGCCGTCGGTTGCACAACGGGGGCGTGGGTATCGGCCGGATGGGTGGGGCCGGCCGACGGATGACCTCCGAAGTAAAGCAGCCCGCAGAGAACCATCAATCCGATTATAATTTCCAGCGGATAGTTAAGTTCCATGGATGTGCATCTCCAAACAATCAGGACGACCGTGCCGACAGCACTGTCGACATGGTGCGGCAATCCAAAGCCCATTACCGCGGCCGGGGCTGCTGAAACCGCCAGCAGATAATCAGCAGCGGCACGCCGATACACAACATGGCATCGGCCAGATTAAAAACCCACGGCCAATAAGTCAGCCGAATAAAGTCACGTACACCGCCATGGTTGAATACACGATCATACATGTTGCCCATCGCCCCGGCCAGAATAAGCCCAAGGGCCAGATGGGTGGGCCACTGCCGGCGGTAGCTGCTGACAAATACATACACAACGAAGCCGATCGCCGCCACGCTCATAAGGATAAACCACAGCGCCATGCCCTGCCCGAGGCCGAAGACCGCACCGTGGTTCAAGGTAGTGTGAAATCTGAGCACACCCGGAATCACCACCACGCGATGCACGGCCGCATGGGGACCAAGCTGCCGAAACGCAATCGCCTTGGTCACAAGGTCCAGAGAAACCCCCACGGCCACCACCAGCAAAAAACGGATCCATGCCAGCGGTGAACATCCCGCGAGCTGGCTGCCGTGACTGCCGGCATCGGGCACAGGCGATGATTCCAATTTATCCACCGGACCAGTGCCGGTTATCGATTCGTCCATCAGGTCACCGAGGTAAGGTTTCAATTCGGCGCGGCCGGCGCCGTGTAAAGCCGCATTATCCGGCCGCCGGGCTTAGTGCGTGACGGCGCCGTCGCAGGCCGGGCCTACCAGACGGGCATATTTAGCCAGAGCGCCACGGGTATACTGGGCTTCCTTGGGCTGCCATGTCCCGCGTCGCCGGGCGAGTTCCGCATCGGAAAGTTCAACATGAATTGTACCGGCCTCGGCATCCACATTTATGATATCACCATCTTGGACAAGTCCGATGGCGCCGCCCACCTGAGCCTCCGGGCCCACGTGGCCGATGCACAGGCCGCGCGTACCGCCGCTGAAACGCCCATCGGTGATCAGGCAGGTGTCATATCCCAACCCCTGCCCCACGATGGCCGCCGTTACGGCCAGCATTTCGCGCATTCCCGGACCGCCTTTGGGACCTTCATAGCGGATAATAACAACATCACCCTTTTTAATCTGCAAAGACTGCACGGCCTTCATGGCCTCCTGCTCGCTGTTAAAGCAGCGTGCCGGGCCGCGATGCTGGAGCTTTTTGACGCCGGTAATTTTTATGACGCAGCCTTCCGTCGCCAGATTACCACGAAGGATGCGCAGCCCGCCGTGCGGACTGACAGCCTGTTCGACCGGCAGGACCACATCCTGTCCGCCGGGCAGTCTTACGTCCTTCAGGTTTTCGCGCATGGTTTTGCCGGTCACGGTTAAACAATCACCATGAATCAGTCCATGGTCCAGCAGCACCTTTAATATCACCGGTATTCCCCCCACCCGGTACACATCGAGTGCCACATAGCGCCCGCCGGGCTTTAAATCCGCGATGGTGGGCGTCCGCCGGCTGATGCGTTCTATATCCGCCAGCGTAAGTTTAAGGCCCGCTTCATGGGCAATCGCCGGCAGATGCAGGCAGATGTTGGTGCTGCCGCCGGTGGCCGCGGCAATAGCAACCGCATTTTCCATGGATTCACGCGTGATGATATCCATAGGCCGGATATTTTTTTCCAGCAGGTTGAGCACCGCAATGCCGGCTTTTCGGCAGAATTCATCACGGCTGGTTTCCACCGCGGGCGGCGATCCTGATCCGGGCAGGGCCATGCCCATCGCCTCGGCCACGCACGCCATGGTGTTGGCGGTGAACTGCCCGCCGCACGAGCCGGCGGAAGGGCAGGCGCTGCATTCGAGTTCATGCAATTCCGCATCCGTCATTTTCCCCGCCGCATGCGCCCCCACGCCCTCGTACACATCCACAATGGTCACATCTTTACCCTGAAATTTTCCCGGTAAAATCGTGCCGCCATACACAAACACGCCGGGCAGGTTCAGCCGGGCCATGGCCATCAGCGTGCCGGGCAGGGATTTATCACAGCCGGCCAGCCCCACCAGGGCGTCATAACGGTGCGCGTGCATCATGAGTTCAATGGAGTCGGCAATCACTTCACGGGAAATGAGCGAGGCCTTCATCCCTTCATGCCCCATCGCGATGCCGTCGGACACGGCAATGGTCACAAATTCGCGGGGCGTACCGCCCGCCTCTTTCACTCCCTGGGCCGCGGCTTTGGCCTGTCTGTCCAGTGTAATGTTGCACGGCGTGGCTTCGTTCCAGGTGCTGGCAATGCCCACCCACGGCTGATGAATTTCCTTGTCTCCCAATCCCATTGAACGAAAAAACGCGCGCTGCGGCGCACGGTCAAAACCTTCGGTCACTTCAGTACTGCGGGGACGATTGGGCACGGTCGTTTCTCCTGGCTATTGCTTCCATTATTCCATTATTCCATTGCCGTCCCGGTGGAACGGCGCCATGCGCCGCACGTTAAACTCCGTGCGGCGGCAAGCCATATAGTGTACGGCCAATGAGTCTGTTTTGCAGCGCCCGGGAAAGGCATTGGAGCCACGGGCAAAATTGCCGCTCTCCGGGCCCCCGGCGCCGGCCCGGGCCTTACAGCCAATGCGGCGAATCGGGCCGGCTTTTCAGAAAATCATTTATTGCCCGGGCAAAATTGCTGTCGTTCAGAGGAAATATTCGACGCGTATTCTTATCCTGGTACTCGCCATGCACCGGAGCCATCCACCATCCGGGAAAAAAGATGTGGCATCCGCCGGCCGTGCACTTCCGCAACTCCGCCATCGCCAGGCGATATAACTCGGGACTTTCCGGGGGCAATGCCGGCGCCGGATGCCATTCAAAAATTCCCCAGTTGCGGCTGTATTGATTCACCATCCGCGGATTCAAATCGCCAAAACGGGTTATTCCAAGATGTCCGTTTCGCGGCAGATATCCGGACCATATCGTGGACGCCGACGAAAGCGCCCGTCGGGCGCCGGCCGGCGAAGCCCCCAGCATTTCGGCGGGAATTTGATGTGGATAAATAAAATCCTGCGGAAGACCGGCGGCAATCAATTCATCGGCGATGTCCCGCACGAAATTGGCGACCATAACCTCCCGGAATCCGTAAGCAGGGTTTTCCGGATTGCCCGGTGGATATTGATCATGATGCCCCTGATAGGTCCAATCCCAGGCGCGCCACCATTTGCCGGAATTCCGTACACGCGGGGCGTCAAAGCCGCCGACTATCGCCCCGGGACCGGAAACCGGTGAGGGGTTGAAGTGCACGTCCGTCACGCGATGGGGAAACTTTTCAATGTCCCAGTATGCCAATGACCATGTGCGAAAATTGACGCCGAATGTTTCATTAAACGAGGCATGATTTCCGGCGGCGCGGGCGGGGGATGGGTCCAGATGAAACGGGCTTGTGCGACGGCCGTTGACTTCGATGAATTTTCCCACAATAGCCTCGCCGGCGCCCTGTCCGGCAAAGGCGCCATCAGGATGATACAATCCCTGGTGGCGGAGAAAATCCCGGAATTCCGCAATGGCAAATGGCGAGTAATCCGCAAGATATGCGTCGGAAACCGTCCCGCCTATAGCCAGTTCTTCTTCAATGCAAAAATTAATCACTCGAATTACGCCGGTAAACTGGCGCATGGCCGCGATGATTTCGGCCGCCCACCGGTGCACGCGCTGTTTCATTTCACGGCGAACGGCGACGGCATAACGCGACGGAGTAACCACGAGCGTATCGCGGCCATCCGTGCGTCCGGGAATTCCGCGCCATGTCCGGCCATCCAACCGCCACTGATAATTCCGCAAATCGCCGTTCGGATTCACCAGTCCCTGATCGTGGGTTTGCACGGGCAGAATCACACCGCGGTGAATCCCACGGGTCTTGAAGATCCGCAATTGCCGACTTAGCAGCGGCAAATTGCCTGTATTGTAGATGGATGAAAATCCCAGCCGGTTGTAGCGATTCCCCCGCCCGCACTGATTCTTCAACTTGCTGATCTGCTGCTCGTAAACGCCGTCGGTAACGCCCGCGGGATCCAAGCCGTCCTCCCAGATGGGCATCATGTACAGGGTGTGATTATGCTTATATGGATCAACCCCCATCAACTCCATGGCGCGGCGGCGGCGTAACTGCCTCGCCAGCAGCATTTCCACCGGATCATGACGGTCCTGACGTGCATCCGCACGCCGGATGGTTTCCGCGGCCGCAGTCAACAACGTCCCGGTTACGGCTGCCAGCATCCGGCGTCGATCCACGGGCGGGCATTCGTACAATTTTTTTGCGGTTAAACCATCCACGCATCACCAAATCAAGCAAAATTCATGCAGCATATCAGCGTTATGGCTAACGTTTCCATTGGGCTTTTATTGTCGGCATTTCGGGCGGAACTGGCCGATGCACCGTAACCCGGCATAAAATAACCATGCGCCCGCGCATGTCGCCGGCCCGGACGTCAGGATGAATTGATATGCGCAAACCACTGCTGATTGACGCCGCCTCCCTTGCCCTGGCTCGCCTGCCGCCGGCATTTGACTCGCTGCGGGTTTTGCATTTGTCCGACCTTCATCTGACGCGCTGGCTGCCCCGCATGGAAAAGTCGGCGCGGAGCCTGGCGGATCTCCGCCCCGATATTGCCGTTATCACCGGCGACCTGGGACACAGAAGCTGGCGGTGGCGGCAATCTTTGCCGGCGATTCTCCGGCTGCTGGAACCGCTGCATGCCCCTCTGGGAACTTATTTTATTCTGGGCAATCACGACTCGCCGCACCTGGGCGCGGAACTGTGCCGCCACGGCATGCGGCTGCTGACCAATGAATCAGCCATTATCACCAGGCGGAATCAGCGGCTGGCGGTGGTGGGCCTGGCCCAGCATCGGCGAATTGATACCGATATTCCCGCCGCATTAACCTATACTCAGACTGCGGATTTCAAGCTTTTTCTCATGCACTACCCGGACCTTGTATTCGCGGCCGGCGCGGCAGGGGCGGATATCTGCCTGGCGGGACATACCCACGGCGGCCAGATATGCTATCCGGACGGCAGCCCCATTCTGGGCCATGATGCGTTAGCACCCCATCAATGTTCCGGCGTTCATAAAATCAACGGCACCTGGCTGGTGGTGAACCGCGGCGTGGGCAAGGCGGGACTGAAATTACGCCTGTTCTGTCCGCCCCATGCCATTCTCCTGACGCTTACAACCGCCGGCCGCATACCCGCGGCCGCATCCTGAAAAACCGCCGGCAGTTTGCGGGTGCAAGATCATATCCGGTGCGGCAGGAAATCGATTGCCCTGAAGCGATCAACCATCGATCAATTCACTTTTTGCCGCGCAAATAAGGCTGAATATTGACGCGGTGGACAGCGTCATCCAACGGCCGAAATTCAAATTCCATCCAAAGGCATAATGGGTGATCAGTTGCATGATCAAATCCGATCCCCAAATAGTGATCCATGAGGCCAGCACCAGCAACCCGATCAGGAAAAAGCCGCTGAAGGCCACCTGATCACCGGCGCCATCGGCAATATTCCATCCAATAAACGCCCCGGCCAACGCCCCCAGCGCCATGGTAAGCATGATCCACGGGCCATGACTAAGCGGGACAGACAAAAAGAATATGGGAACCCAACCGAGAGCGGCAAACAGGCAACGCAGCCGTAAAAACCGCAGGAGATTAAGAAATTCCATCCAGAAATAACCGGTAATTTGACTTGGCATAACATGCACCTCCGAAAGAGCGCCGGCTCTCTCCCGGTTAAACAGATGTTAGGCAAGGAGGGCAAATGCGGACAGATGAGGGTGGATGAAAAAATATTATCGGACTTTACGCAATCGCTATATTGCTGCGGCGGGCATATCGCACATCACCGGCTGAAAATCATTTGTAAAAATGCAAATTCCCTTGCCGCGAAATTCCGTCACAACCGTCAAAAAGAGTTATTCAAACTCAATCAGCAAATCGCCGGTAGCCACCAGCAATCCGGGCTGCGCATTGATTTTCGCAATCTTGCCGTCAAGCGGGCTGTATACCGCAGTTTCCATTTTCATCGCTTCAATCGACAAAAGTTTATCGCCGCGCGACACCGCCTGGCCCAAACTCACGGAAACCGTCGATACTTTGCCCGGCATTGGAGCGCCAACCTGACGGGTATCATCCCGGTCTGCCTTGGGCAGACTCGTTCGTGCCTTGCCGCCAAGTGATTTATCCGCCACCTTCACTTCCCGCGGCTGGCCGTTGAGTTCAAAAAACACGGTGCGGTTGGAATCCGGATCCGGGTCACCCACGGTTAAATACTTCACCAGCATGGTCTTGCCCGGCTCAAGCTCAATGGGCACTTCCACATACGGCTGCATCGGATAGAAAAATACCGGAGTCGGGATCACACTGACATCGTCATATTGGCGACGGAATTTTTCATACGTAAGATACACTTCCGGATACATAAGGTAACTGGCCACATCCGTTTGCGAAGCTTCCCGATGCAGTTTCCCGCTTAATTCCTTTTCCACGGATGACAAATCAATGGATTCCATCTTCGCCCCCGGCCGACCGGTCTGCGGCTTTTTGCCCTTCAGCACAATTTTCTGCAATTCTTTCGGCCAGCCACCGGGCGGTTGCCCCAGATCGCCGCGCAACATTTCCACCACGCTTTTCGGAAAATCAATATGCCGGGAGGGATCCAGCACATGCTCCGGTTCCAGGTTATTGGTTACCATGAACAACGCCATGTCCCCGACCACCTTGCTCGATGGAGTAACTTTGACAATATCGCCAAATAACTCATTGACACGGGCATACATGCGTGCCACATCGTTCCAGCGGTCCGCCAGACCCAGGCTGCGGGCCTGCACGCGCAAATTCGTGTACTGACCACCGGGCATCTCATGTTCATAGACGGACGCCGTTCCGGCCAGCATGCCCTCCTCAAATGGTTGGTAATAGCGCCGCACCGCTTCCCAATAGTCGGCCAGACGGGCGAGCGCTTCACCATCCAACCCGCTGTCCCGCGGAGTATGGGCCAGCGCCGCCACCAGGGAATTCAAATTCGGCTGCGATGTCATTCCGCTCATGGAACTGATGGCCGCATCCACAATGTTCACACCGGCCTGCGCCGCCAGAAGGATCGCGGCGGTCTGTGTACCGGCGGTGTCGTGGGTGTGAAAATGGATGGGGATGCCGATTTCATCACGCAAAGCCTTCACCAGCTTTTGTGCGGCAAACGGTTTGCACAGGCCGGCCATGTCTTTGATGCCCAGGATATGCGTGCCCATTTTTTCAAGCTCGCGGGCCATGCGAACATAATACTTCAATGAATACTTTTCCCGCCGGGGATTGAGAATATCACCGGTATAGCAGACTGCGGCCTCCAGGATCGCGCCGCTGTCCAGAACGGCGTCCATCGCCACGCCCATGTTACGCGTCCAGTTCAGCGAATCGAACACGCGAAACACGTCCATGCCGTTGGCCGCGGCGATTTTTACAAAATGCTTTACGACATTGTCCGGATAATTGGTATATCCGACGGCGTTGCTGGCGCGAAGCAGCATTTGAAACAAGATGTTGGGGATTTTCTGGCGAAGCTTGGCGAGTCGCTGCCACGGGTCTTCATGTAAAAACCGCATGGCGGTGTCAAAAGTCGCCCCGCCCCACATTTCCATGCTGAACAGGCCGGCCAGCCGATGCGCATAGGCTTCGGCCGGGGCCAGCATATCTACGGTGCGCATGCGCGTCGCCAGCAGGGATTGATGCGCATCGCGCATGGTTGTATCCGTAAACAGCAGAGGTTTGCCGCCCAGCAGGGACTGACAAAAGGCCTTGGCCCCGACTTTCTTGAAACGGTCCCGCGAGCCTTCGGGTAATTCCGCATTGTGCGGCCATTCCACCGCCGGAGCCGGCGTCATGACGGAAACATCCGGCGGTCGTTTCACTTCCGGCGATCCATTGACAATCACATCGCCCAGATAACTGAGCAACTTGGTGGCCCGATCGCGCCGCACGGAAAAACGGTAGAGTGCGGGTGTGGTATCCACAAAGGTGGTGGTGGCCTGACCGGACAAAAATGCCGGATGGCAGACCACATTTTCAAGAAATGGGATATTTGTTTTGACGCCGCGCACACGAAATTCCGACAACGCCCGGAGGGTTCGGGCGGCGGTTTCCTCCAAAGTCGGGGAAAAGCAGGTTAACTTCACCAGCAGTGAATCAAAATAGGGTGTAATTACCGCGCCGGTGTAAGCGGTTCCGCCGTCCAGCCGCACGCCAAAACCCGCGGGAGAACGGTAAGAGGTGATCCGGCCGTAATCGGGAATAAACTGATTGGCCGGGTCTTCAGAGGTAATGCGGCACTGCAGCGCCACGCTGCGATGTGTAAGGTCATGCTGCAGCGGAATGTTGACGGGAGCCGAATGCAGCGTGTGGCCCTGGGCCACCATAATCTGCACCTTGACCAGATCAATGCCGGTGATAATTTCCGTAACCGTGTGCTCCACTTGGATCCGCGGATTTACTTCAATGAAGAAAAATTCCCCGGTCTGCACGTCCACCAAGAATTCCACGGTGCCCGCGTTGCGATAGCCGACCTGCCGGCCGATGTCCACGGCACTTTGGCAAATCCTTGCGCGCAAGGCGGGGTCGAGTCCGACGCTTGGGGCAAGTTCCACCACTTTTTGATGCCTTCGCTGCACGGAACAATCGCGCTCAAACAGGTGCACCAGATTTCCATGGGCATCCCCCATGAGCTGCACTTCAATATGTTTCGCCTGGGTGATATAGCGTTCCAGAAATACTTCCGATTTTCCGAAAGCCCCGCCCGCTTCACGCTGTGCTTCCTCCAGTTTGCCGGGGAGTTCCTCGGCCGTTTTAACCACGCGCATGCCGCGGCCGCCGCCGCCGAAGCTGGCTTTGATAATCAACGGGAAGCCGATTTCCCTGGCCATTTTTCTAATTTTGGCCGGGTCTGTGACGCCGTGTTCGGTACCCGGCAGAATTGGCACGCCGGCCTTGCGGGCGATGGCCCGTGCGGCGGTTTTATCGCCAAAGCTCCGCAACATCTCCGGACTCGGGCCGATGAACACGATGCCGGCATCCTCGCAGGCTTGCGCGAAATCCGCGTTTTCGGAAAGAAAACCGTAGCCCGGATGGATTGCATCCACGTGATGTTCTTTGGCCAGGGAAATAATTGCGGGAATATTAAGATAATTTTTTACCGGGGCGTCCGGGCCGCCAACCTGATAGCTTTCATCCGCCTTAAAACGGTGCAGCGAATAGCGGTCTTCGTAGCTGTAAATGGCCACCGTCTGCAAATCCAGTTCAGTGGCGGCGCGCAGCACCCGTATGGCGATTTCACTGCGATTGGCGACGAGGAGTTTTTTCATGCAGCCGGTTCCTTTTCGGACATCAATAACCGCCAGAGAATAAGCGATTTTTGCAATGGATTAAAGCCCCGCGCCGTAATTTCACGATCCGCGACGGAAAGAAAGCTCCGCCGGAACGAAACCCTCGATAACCGGCCCGATCAGGCGTAGAATGTTGTCGTCAAAAGGAGATCGCTTGGTTGTCACCCTGCAAATTGAATCCCACCGCCGGCTGGCGCTTTTCGGCATGGCGGATAAAAATCTTAAAGCGCTACGGCAGCTTTTAAATGTCCAGATCAGCGCCCGGGATGAGGATGTGCGGATCAGCGGCGATCCGGAGGCTGTGGAGCAGTGCGCCGCGGCGCTGGCGGAACTTAAAAAACTGGCCCACAAACGGGGCCATATTTCCACGGAACAGATTGCCGCCATCGTCGCCGGAATCACGCAGCGGCGAGCGGGCGGCCACGGGAGCCTGCTTTACACCGCCGAAACGGGCGTGGAACCCCGTACCGCCGGGCAGAAGCGCTATGTCAACGCCATTGAGCAGCATGACCTGATATTTTGCGCCGGTCCGGCGGGCACCGGCAAAACCTTCCTCGCCGTCGCCCTGGCCGTACAGATGCTGCGTGCGAATCAGGCCAGGCGACTGGTCCTAGTTCGCCCGGCCGTCGAGGCCGGCGAAAAACTCGGCTTTCTTCCCGGCGATATTCAAGCCAAGGTCAATCCGTATTTGCGCCCGCTGCTTGACGCCCTGCATGACCGCATGCCCTTTGAACAAATCCGCCGCTTCATGGCCAATGATATGATTGAACTGGCGCCCCTTGCCTATATGCGCGGCCGCACACTCAATGAATCCATTGTCATCCTAGATGAAGCGCAAAATACCACGCCCTCGCAAATGCTGATGTTCCTGACGCGCCTTGGTGAAGGGAGCAAGATGATCATCACCGGCGATCCATCGCAGATCGACCTTGAGCCGGGCCAATCCAGCGGTCTGATTGATGCCCGCTGCAAACTCGCCGGCATTCACGGCATTGCGTTTATAGAACTGGATAAATCGGATATTGTCCGGCACCGGCTGGTGCAGAATATTGTTCAGGCTTATGAAGCCCGTCCCCGTCATTCCGCCCCCAATGAAAGCCCGGGCCACCCTTAGCCCGCCGGCGCCATGGCCGGGCGATCCGCCGAGCGGCCGCGGCAACGTTCAATGCGGCTCCGTGGGGTCATATATAAATCGGCCGTTGGAACCGGAATTTGATCCGGCATCCGAACCGTTGCCGTATACCTGCACCTGGCCATTCTGGGGAATGCTGCTTTCAAACTGATGGCGAATGCTGTTGTCCTTAATGACCCTTTCTTCACATCCGGAAAGGGCCGGCAACACCACGCCGCAGATCACAAGGCATAACAAAGCTGAAAATCGCCGATGTTTCATGATTTAACCCGCAAGCAACCGCCGCCGTCCGCGGACTCATCCGCGACGGAAAGCTCGCCTTCATTCTAGCAAAGCAAGCGGTGGAACCTCAATGGCCGGCACAGGCCGCAACGGCACAATACACTCATTCATCCGTCATTGGAATACCGGAATGATAGTTGGGGCTTTCGCGGGTAATGGTAATGTCGTGGGGGTGGCTTTCCACCATACTCGCATGGGTTACCCGCACAAATTGCGCCGTTGCATGCAGATCATGTATTGTTTTGGCGCCGCAATAACCCATGCCGGCCCGTAATCCACCCACCATTTGATACACAAAATCGCCCAGCGGCCCGCGGTAATGCACCAGCCCTTCCACGCCTTCCGGAACAAGTTTTGACGAATTGCGAACGCCGCCCTGCCCATAACGGTCCGCCGAGCCCTGCACCATTGCCCCCATGGAACCCATGCCGCGATAGCTTTTAAAGCGTCTGCCGCGGCGAATAACCAGTTCGCCCGGGCTTTCGTCGAGCCCGGCAAACAACGATCCCATCATCACCGCCGCCGCCCCCACCGCCAGTGCCTTGGTAATATCACCGCTTTGCCGGATGCCTCCGTCCGCGATAACAGGAATGCCGGCCGGGCCGGCCACTTTAACCACATTCATGATAGCGGTGATCTGCGGCACGCCCACGCCGGAAACAATGCGGGTGGTGCATATGCTGCCCGGACCGATGCCGACCTTCACCGCATCGGCGCCGGCATCAATAAGGTCTTTGGCGGCCGCGGCGGTGGCAATATTGCCCGCGATGACATCGATGGAAAACCGCCGCTTGATTTCCTTCACCGTTTCAATAACGTTGTTGGAATGCCCGTGGGCGGTATCCACCACCAATAAATCCACGCCTTTTTCAATCAACGCGGCGACCCGGTCATACTGCCTCACTCCCACCGCCGCGCCGACGCGAAGCCGTCCGCGTGCATCCTTGCAGGCATGGGGAAATTGATGGGTTTTTTCAATATCGCGCATGGTAATCATGCCTTTGAGCCGCCGCTGATCATCCACCAGCAGCAGTTTTTCCACGCGGGCGTTATTGAGAGTAATTTCAGCCTGTTCCAAGGTTGTGTCCGGCGGCGCGGTCACCAGATTTTTCCGAGTCATCAGAGATTTGACCGGGCCGTGATCATCTCCCTCGTGAAATTTCATGTCCCGCCGCGTCAGGATACCCACGAGTTCATTGGACTTTTCATCCACAATGGGAATGCCGCTGATATTCTGTTCCTTCATGATCTGCCGGGCACGGGCCACCGTGGCGGACGGCGGCAGTGTAACCGGATCGGTGATAACACCGTTGGCGGACCGCTTTACCTTTTCCACCTCGCGGCACTGCACATCCACCGGCATATTTTTGTGGATGCATCCCACCCCCCCCTCCTGCGCCAGGGCAATGGCCAGCGCGCCTTCCGTCACCGTGTCCATGGGCGCGGAAAGCAGCGGCAGGTTCAGTTCCACATTGCGCGTAATACGGGTGCGAACGTCCGCGTCCGTGGGAATAAAATCGCTGTATCGCGGGACAAGAAGAACGTCGTCAAACGTGATGCCGTCAGAAATTATCTTTTCAAGGTTTTCCATGTAACAATGATGCCGCAAGCACCGCGGATAGTCAAATGGCCGTGAAAACCGGGCTTGCCCCCTCGCCCCCGCCGGCATGCGGTCCGGCGACTGACGCTGCAGACCGCCCGGATCAGGCGACCTCCGGTTCCTGTTCCTCGGCCAAAGCCGCCAAGCTGTGCCGACGATGCCACTCCCGTTCCGTATTGTGCAATTCCACCAGCTTGGCGGTTCGCAACAGTGGATCGTTTGCCGGCGCTGCGTGGCTGGAGTCGGACAGCAACTGGCAACGTTCACTGGCGGCCTTGAGCAGTTCCTCCACCGTAATTTCATCGGGCGATTTGGCCAGCACGAACTGCGGCGGCAGGCCGTCGAGTTGATGCACCAGCCCGGCCGAAATCAATGCCGCCAGCAGGTGGTTTGTCGCTTCCAACGGCAGGCCGAGTTCCGCCGACGCCTGATCCGCGGAGATTTTCCGGCCCTGCTTAAATTGCCGCACCAGTAAAACGCCCAGCGGCAGGACCCATCGGGCGTCAATAAGCGGTGTATGAAACCCCCTTCCCAGAACATAGCGCCGTTTCAAGACGCCGTAATATTGCGTGATAAACGCCACTTCCAGCCCCATCAGCACAAAATTCCAGGTCAGATAGATCCAGAACATAAACAACGGGATAAGTCCAAGATTGCCGTACCACTTGCCATAGCCCGCCAGATCCTTGACATACAAGCCGAAACCATACTTGCCGAACTCCCACAAAAATGTGGCGGCCAATGCGCCGGTCGCGGCCGCACGAAATTTCACATGCGTATTGGGAATAAGTTTGTAGAACACCAGAAACAGTATCCAGTCGCCGGCATAGCTGATGACAATGCTCACCGGCGTAAACACCGCTCCGGCCGCCCGTAAAGACTCGGCTACCGCGAAAAGCTTGGCGGATAAAAAAAGTGAAAAAACAACCGCCAGGGGCCCCAGTGAAAGCACCGACCAGTACAGCAGAAACTTCCGCACCATGGGGCGCTTGGCGGTGACACGGTAAATATCATTAAAGGCCGCCTCAATGACCAGCATGAGACTCACCGCCCCCCAAAGCAGCGTGATGAATCCGACGATGCCGGTGGTCGGGCTTTTCAGAACGGACCGCATCGTTTGAATCTGGTTGATAATCGTATTGACGAACAAGGAAGGCTGCGTGGCGCTGCCGCCATGCGTCTGCATCTGGTTGAGTCCCAGCCGCTGGATCATTTCGCTTTCTTCATGCTGAATCTGCCGGCCGGAAAGCACCATGGACATGATCACCAGCGCCAGCACCAGGGTGGGCAAAAGGCTGAAAAGGGTGTTGTAGGTCAGTGCTGCGGCCCGCTGTGTAATCCGATCATCGTTCATGCGGCCGCGCAATATCTGCCAGAATGCAGCTATGTGATTAAACCACCGCATTGATTTAAGCCGCGATTCACGAGAATCCCCGGGATCGCCCGCGGAGTTTGGGACAACAGTCATGAATCAGTTTCCTTTGTCAGAACATAATAATTCCGGCTGGCCGGAACGCCGTTATCATAACCGGCACCGGCCGGTTGCGGCATCCATGCCCTCCGGGACGTCGCGGGAATAAAAAACTCCCTGATCATGGCGACCAGGGAGTTTCGCGTAATTAAATATTAAGTTCAGGGATTCAAGCAAAAGGAATTAAATGGCCTCGCCGCCCTGTACGCCATCGCTGACGCGGATGACATTTTCCAGCGGAAGGACGAATATTTTGCCGTCGCCGATTTGGCCTTTACCGCCGGCGCCGCTGCGGGCGCCCTTGACGATCGCGTCAATTGTGGGTTTCACAAACGCATCATTAACGGCTATGTCCAGACGGACTTTACGGATTAAATTAACCTGTAACGGCTGGCCACGGAAATATTCCGTGTGCCCCTTCTGTCGGCCGTAACCCTGAACGTCGGCCACCGTAAGTCGAAACACTTCCACATCGCTCAGTGCCTGTTTAACCGCTTCCAGGCGATGCGGCTGAATAATAGCGACAATCCATTTCATGTATAACTCCAAAAAATTAGGTCTTAAAACAACCCCGGCCTGAGAACGGCCCGCAGGCCGGGGTTTGCGGACTCAATTTTAGCATGAGAAATCCAAGGGGCAAATCCCGCCCCGCATCAGGTCACGCCGCCGGGCAATGCCACGGAGGCAATTGACCCGGTATCGTAACCAATTTCTCCATGCAGGCCGATATCCAGACCTTCGATTTCCACCTCTTCCGATACGCGGATACCGATGGTCTTGTCCAGTACAAAGATAATCACAGCCGTGCCGACCGCGGCGAGCACCACGGCATCCGATGCGGCAAGGAATTGCAGCCAGAGCTGTCTCCAGTTGCCATAGATCACACCCATCGGCCCGCCCGGATTGATGATCTGACTGGCGAACACACCGGTCAGCAGGGCGCCGAGGAATCCGCCGATGGCGTGCACGCCGAAGGCATCCAGGGCATCGTCATAACCAAAGATGGTCTTAAGCTGGGCGCCGCCGTAGCAGACCACGCCGGCCAGAGCACCAATAATCAGTGACGACCACATGGTGACATATCCGCAAGCCGGGGTAATGGCGACCAACCCCGCAACGAAGCCTGAGGCAATACCGAGTGTGGTGGCGCGGCGATGGTGCATCCATTCGGCAAAATTCCAAGCCATTCCCGCCATGGCCGTGGCCACGGTGGTGTTCAAAAACGCCGTACATGCCAGGGGATTGGCGGCGTTGGCCGAACCGGCGTTAAAGCCGTACCATCCAAACCACAGCAAACCGGCGCCGGTGAGGGTGTTAAACAGCGAGTTGGGCTGAATGACACCCTGCCCCGGATACCCCAGCCGCTTGCCGATCATGATGGCGGCCACCAAGCCGGATACGCCCGAGGAAATATGCACGACCGTACCACCGGCGAAGTCCACCGCGCCCAGCTGCGAAAGCCATCCACCGCCCCAGATAAAGTGAGCCAGGGGGTCGTACACCAAGGTGCCCCACAGGAAGATAAACAGACACCATGCGCCGTACTTCATACGCTCGGCAATCGAACCGGCGATGAGGGCCGGCGTAATGACCGCGAACATAGCCTGGAACATGTTAAAAATGGTTTCGGGAATCGGTGCGCCACCCGGCGAGACAATGCTGTTCGGCCCGCACCACATCAGCAACCGCGAAGGGTCCCAGCCGATGAATTTTTGAACGGTCGGATCCGTGGCGGTGCCAAAAGAAAGCATGTAGCCGAAGACAAACCACTGCACAATAATCACGCCCAAGGCGGAATAAGAGGTGATCATGGTCGCCAGGAAGTTTTTCTTGCGAACAATGCCGCCGTAGTAGAGGGCCAAACCGGGCATCATGATCATCACCAGCGCGGTGGCGGCGAGCATCCAGGCGGTTGAGCCGGTGTCATAATTGGTGGCATACCACGGCGGTGCGGCGGCGGGAGCCGTCGCCGCGGGGGCAGCCGCGGTGGCTGTAGCGGCCGCGACCTGGGAAGCCGCCGCCGGGGCCGCAGCCGCCGTGGTGGGCACCGATTGGGCAAATGCCGGTGCGGTTACCAGCAGCACCAGCAGCGATGCGATCAGCCCCTTGATCCATCGCATGATTTGACCTGAAAAAACTTTCCCTGCACGCATGAAAAAGTCCTCCTAAAGACCTTCCACAGGACTCCCCGGCAATCTCCAGCACGCGTGGAAAACCGCCTCGGGATACTCAAATTCGCAACACCTTCACGGCGGGCCGCAACATGGGCCTGAGAGGCAACGCCATGCATTTGCTCAACCGGGGCTGTTTAACCGCAAGGCGGCAGGCGCAGCCATCGCTCGATTGCACATCTTTAGGCAACCCGCATGCCAAATTTATGTGCGGTTATTTTTTGCGCGGTCTATTATTTAGGCAAAACTTTATAAAACGAGTCTAAAACATGCATAATCAATGATTTGATGACCAATCAGTAAGCGTTATTAAACAAAGCAATGCGACCAATTAATTCGCAAAAGCAACGAATTACGAATAAACGATTGCCTAGTTTTCGCGCATATTGTTAGTGCGATCTGTTCGTTCGCCTGATTCTTATTCACAATTTTCGTGACGCGGATAAATGCCCAGTCCTGCCTAGACATACATAATGACATCGCAGTGCCTTCTTCGCATAAATGGGGAGCGTTTTTATGCGGACCAAATATCCCTAAAAAAAACGGCCGGGACGGCATAACCGCCCCGACCGCTGGAAGGATGGCACTTGATAATCATCAACCTGCAATCAAATCAGGCGGATGCATGGAGCCAACTTCAGGCAACTCCTACGGGAACTTCTTCATCATCTTCGGCCAAACCGTAGGCCTCTTCGCCATGGATGGCATGATCGCCGATCCGCAGCTTATCATCCGACATGCGAAGCGGCGTGAGCACCTTAATTGTGTAAAGGATTATCGCCGTGATGATTATATTAAGAACGATGATGAAGGCGGCACCTTCAGCTTGCAGCCCAAGCTGAGTGAAGCCGCCGCCATAGAACAGGCCGCCGTTGGTGTTCACGCAGGCAAAAGCACTTTCGCCCTGCGGCGTAGCCACCAACCCGACCAGCAAGCCGCCCACCAGCCCGGCGAAGCCGTGCGTGTGAATTACGCCCAGGCAATCATCAACCTTCTTGAAGATGGCCAGTTTATTGCCCAGCACGTTCATGGTGAACCATGGAATGGTTCCGGCACACAATCCTACCAGCAGCGCGCCGTAGCCATTGCACACACCGGCGGATGGCGTAATGGCAACCAGACCGGCGATCATGCCGTTAACGGCGCCAAGCACCGATGGTTTGCCATATTTGATATAGTCGGCAAACATCCAAGCCAACAATGCCATCGCCGTGGCGACGTTGGTATTCAGAACCGCGACCGCCGCATCGGCATTGGCCGAATAGGGGTCCCCACCGTTAAAGCCGTTCCAGCCCAGCCAGACCAGGCCGGCTCCGGCCAGAACCATCAAAATGTTATTGGCTTTGAAGTTAGTGCGATCCTGCGGCAACCGCGGCCCGATGATCGCCGCGGCGGTGAACGCGGTTACACCGGCAGCCAAGTGAATGACATAACCGCCTGAATAGTCAATAACTCCCTTCAGCGCAAGGAATCCGCCGCCCCACAGCGTATATGCGCCCACACAATAAGAGAACGTGAGCCAGAGCGGCACAAACAGCATCCAGGCGACAAAGCTCATGCGGCCAAAGAGCGCGCCGGCGATAAGAATGAGGGTGATGGCGGCAAATACAAACTGAAAGTAAACCATGGCGGCCATGGGGAATGCGGCGGTGGCAAACGGCGAGGCGGCATTGGCACCCGGAACAATGGCCTGATTTAGTTCCGTCATCGTGCCGGCAATCGGAATTGGTCGCCCCACAAACGCAAACCATTGCGGGCCGAATCCCATGTTATACGCCCATAACAGCCAGGCGATCAGCACGGCGGCAAAGGCGTAAAACACCATGAATGCCGAATTGATGGCCCATTTCTTTTTCACCACGCCGCCGTAAAGAATGGCCAGCCCGGGGATGCTCTGCATGCCTACAATCGTCGCGGCAACCAGCTGCCAGCATGTATCGCCATGACTAAGCCAAGCCGGTGTGGCGTAATTGGGGGCCGCCGGGGCCGAAGCCGTGGCCGGTGCGGCGGCGGCCGTTGCCGCGGCGGCGGCGGCCGTTGCGGGCGCGGCGGCCGGGGCGGTCTGGGCGAACAGCGGCCCGGTTATCATCACCAGCAGGAGCGCCAAGGCGCTTGCGGCCAGTGATCGCATCAGCCATTTTTTGGCAAACAAATCAGTTGGTCTCATGAAAGGTCCTCACGAAAAAAACCAAAACGGAATCAATCAAACAAATCGGTTGACACCCCGTCACGCACGGGGACTGCCGGAGCAGAAGCGCTGATCAGGACACCTCCAATCCACTTGATGACTTTATACGTCCATGTATTGGTTCACACCCCGCGGGGACTGGCCGACCATCGGCCATACCGTCGCCCACAGGACGAGTTGTGCACAGTTGCCGGTATCAGGACAGACGCGGCGTGGAAAATGCCGGAACAGGCCTATCCAATGAAGGGCCGAAGCCCGACAATCGCGCACCTCGTGGAATTGATTGGAATTCAGACAGGTTGAAAGAAGCCTCCGCCCGGTTGAACGACATTTGATCAACATCCGGACAGCACCCCGCCCCAGGCAATCCGCAGAAGCCCGAAGCCGGCCGGTTGAATGGCGCAGCCAAGCCCCATGACGCCGGATTTGCCTGTCTCGCACCGCGGCGGCACGGCGCCAAAACAGACTTGCCGGTTATAAGAATCGGCGATACGTCGGCAAAACCCAACCCCGACAAACCGCGCATCGACGTTATGCGAAAATCTCCTTCCATGGCGTGATTGATGCCGGCTCCCGGAAGCATGCCCGTCCGCGACAACGGAATTGCCGCACCGGCGAGCGACACCCGCAAAAACACCAGCACCACGATTGCGACAAAAAGCAATGACTCCGCGGGCGTAAAGAAGTTGATCCGCCTTTCAGGAAATGCAATTGCCCGAACCCTGAAGCAGCCGGCACTTTTACCGGAAGATAAAGTCGCTACATTCAACAACTCATCAGTCCTTATGAACAAAGCCGGCGAACACAACCGACACCATCCCTCAACATTTTTCAGCGCGATTTTCATCGCCCGACACGCCGCTGGTGAGAATTGCAATAAACGTGCCAGACTACCCGAACCGCCGGCGACACATTAGTTTTTTAGTACTTCAATCGCCTGAATCGACTGCCAGCGACATTTTTGTGCCCAATCATGAACAATGTTCCCTCGCAAAAACACTCGGCAAACTAAAAGTAGGCGGCATTTTGAACGGCTTGTGCACAATATTTCAGCGGCGCAGCGAGCGAAAACCGGCTTTCCGCCGGGGCGACTTTTTTGCCTGATAATTCCGCACTGCTTAAGAATGAAGCATCGTCACGTCTTCAGTTCATCCCCTGTCAACCGCCGACCGAGCCCGTTGCCATCCTGAAATATCATTGAGATCAAATTAATTCCGGAAGCTTTGCGGCCCGGTCGTATCATATTTTACGGTCGCTTTTACACTGACTGGAAGCGGTTCCATGCGGCGGGGACAACTATCTTCAGGACCGGCAGGGCCGCAGCAGTGTACGTTTTTCGGCTGCGATCCGCAGGTCCACGGTGGGGAATATCCGGAATTGTTCCCATCGGATTTGCCGCAAATGGCCGGATTTACTTAACCTTAACCCCTAAGCCGGCCGGCCCGCCCTGATGTCCCTGTTGCGTCCGGTAAACACCGTGAAAAATATCGGCCGCATTTGCGGAAAGACGCAACACTATTACAATTCAATCCATTGAGTTGTCTGAACTGTTCTATGCAAGATGGAAGCCGCCATGGGGAATCGGAGATTTGGCACCACGATTCGCAGTCGGTCGGACGGTTGCAACCGGGCGATGATATGGGCTGTTGTTCTGACCGGCGTTCCGGCTGTTTTTTTCCCGCCGGCATCGGGCAACGCGACCGGCGGGCAGGCGGCGTCGGTGCAGCATGTGACACACCCGGTTAATTTTGGCGGTCTGCGGGTGGGACCTAAATTTTCCGTTACCGCCCCTGTTACTTTTTCCACGTATCCAAGTCCGTATGTCATGGTCGGTCGGCAGCTGTGGAATATGAATACCGACCGGCCGGTCGGCAAACGTCTCCCCAACCACTTAAGTTTTGGGGTGATTCACGCACTTTCGCCGGGCGGCCGATGGTATGTGGACAATAACTCCGTAGCGACGAACAACAATCACGGCGGGCTGAATATCTGGTCCACGCGAACGGGCCGGCGGGTGGAATTGATTTCCTACACACCCGCAAGCCCTCCGCCCGGCGTTACGCTGGGGAAAAACGTTCTTGTGTTGGATAGCCCCGTGGGAAGGTCGGCGCAGGTATTTAACCTTGAGCCGCGGCGGCCGCCAATTAATATGCCGGTCTACGCCAAGGGACTGCTCAGCCTTGCCGTTTCGCCGGGCGGCGGGCGCATTTTCGGTTTCCCGCATCGTAGTTCAGTTCCGTCGATCGTTCCCATTCACTCCGACGCCGGGGCCATTCGGGTGGAGTTTTCCCACGGCTTCCCGGCTCCGGCGGAACGAAAATATCTGTGGGGCAATGGCCCGCCCAGACCCCCGACCGCGATGACACTTGCCGTCATTAACGCGTCCGCGTTTTCCGCCGATGGCAGGCGCATTGCGTGCGTGACTGGAGATCCGGCGCGTCTGGTCATATGGAATTCGAAGGGGCGGTGTGTGACGGATCGCAGAATGGTGGGCCTCCCTCCGTTCGTTACGACAATGCAATGGCAGCCTGCCGGCAAGTTCCTGCTTCTGGGAAATTTCTATGTCGTGCAGGCATCCAGCGGCAGAACAGTGGTGGACTTATGGACCGGCCGGGGAACCTCAACATCGAGCAGTTTTTACGCCAATCGTCGCATCGCGTGGGTGGATACTCGAGGTCTCCGGAGTTGGATCCGTATCTATCATTTACCTGTTGGGCGCATTGAAAAAAGCCTGCGGGCTTTGCGCCTCGGAACCGGGGGAATTCTTGCCCGCCCCGGCGGCGCTGTACGGGTGGTTTATCATATCATCGGACCGACCACGGATCCGGAGGTTATTCGACAAAGATTGGCGCAAGACGTGGCCCGGCGCACCATGGAAAACCATTGGCACATTGCATCCGACGGCAGACTTACCATCGATATCACATGGCATAAACTCCTGGGCAGACGCATGCAGGTTTGGGTAAGGAAAGAACCGTTTGGTATTCACGCAGTCAACACCGGTCGCATAGTGCGCGACGACCGGGTGCGACTCACCATCCGTTTGCAACGGTCAAAATCGGGCCGGATCATCCGGCAATGGCGGACCACCATGGAAACGCCGCGATTCATACCCGACGCGGTCAATAGACAAACGTTGCGGGACGGCGTGCTGGAACAGGCGGATGCGGAATTGAGCAATGCGGCCATACCCTATTTTATTCCGTCCTCGCCCTCGCTCATTTCACTGCCGGTTTATATCCGGTAATGATCCGCACGGGGACTTTGGGACGCAGATATGCAGTTCCATTGACAGGCCGAAAAAAATCGGGTTACGACCTGGCAGGTTACTTTCCGGAGCACTCAGGACATGAATCCCACGTCACAGGACATGCAGGCCGCGGGGACGCCGGAATTCACCGGCGAAGCGGCCCAACTGCTGGCCGCCCTGGATTTTGTCGAGCCGGAAATGAAGGAGCTAATTCCGGAATACAAAACCGCCGCGCTCTGCACCGCCGGATTTCTGCTGCTGCTCTGGGGGCTTCTGGCGGCCGGCGGTATTGGCATGGTCTGGTTCACCTGCCATCAGTTGCTCAGCGGTCTCGGCCGGCCGTTGCTTTGCGTATTTATATTGTTTATTGAATTGACCGTGCTGGTCTTCATCCTTAAACCGCTGATCATCCGCCGCAAACCGGCCTCGGATGACACGGTGGAATTGTACCGCGAAGACGAGCCTTTGCTGTATGCCTTCGTTGAAAAACTCTGCGTTCGGATGAACGCCCCTGTGCCCAGGTCAATCCGGGTTGGCGTGGATGCCAATGCGGCCGCGCGTCTGGATAGCACGGTGACGGGCAAAACCACGCTCATACTCGGGCTGCCGCTGGCGGCCGGTCTGTCGGTGCGTCATTTTACGGCAATTCTGGCACACGAGTTCGCCCATTTTAATCAGAAGACCGGCCTTCGCTTAGGAGCGTGGCTGGTGCGATCGGGGAATTTTCTCTCGCGTGTGCTGTACCAGCGCGACGGGGTGGACAAATGGCTCGCGCGGCAATGCCGGTCCGGCAAAATCTGGCGAAAGATCGCCGCGTGGACCGCGCGCATCGCAGTGGAAGCTTCGCGCGGAGTGTTATGGTTATTCCTTGTGGCCGGCGAATGGATGTACTGTCATCTGTCGAGGCAGATGGAATATGACGCCGACCGGACCTCCGCACTGATCGCCGGCCGGGAGGAACTGCTGCGAACGCTGGAAGTGCTTAATTTTCTGGTCATCGGTTCGGCACATGCACAGGCCGACACGAATCAGGCGTTGCGCGCCAAGGCCTTGCCCGACGACATGGTAAGTCTGATTGTGGCCGACGGCATATCCATGGCGCGCTATCGCGACAAGGTTTTTGAGATGTCGCGCCAGGAGCAGACCACCTGGCGCAGCACACACCCGTCGCTGCCTGAGCGTGCGACCAATCTCGCGGATATTCGGTCCGCCGGGCTGGTTACCAGCAATATCCGGAGCACCCATTTGTTTTCAAATTTTTCCACGGTTTGTCGGCGGGCCACACGGGCGCACTACGAGGTTCATCTGGGCAAAGCGGCCGCCGGAATCACGATGATCGATTCGCGAAAGCTTGCGAAAGATCAAAGCCGGCGCCGGGAACAGGCGTTTTGTGTTCGCCGCTATTTCCGTACCGGCATGGGAATGGCACGCATGATTCTTCCGGACAGTTCATGGCTAAGCCCGCCGGCCGACCCGGCCGCCGCAGTGTCCACCCTGGCCGATCTGCGCCGAGAGGTGCTCAACTTTACCGAAAGCATCGACAGCCGGACCGGCAAGGATTACGAAGATCTCCTTGTGGGCAGAACCGCCTTGCGGGCCCACGTGAACGGTGTGGAATCGCTGATCGACACCGCGGGCCGTATGAAACTGCCGGCTGCGGTTCGGGCGTTACACCGGATCCGGAAAAAGCTGCTGCGGAGTATGGGCACGGTTCATGCGAAGCTGGAGGAAATGGAACCGCGAATCGATGCCCTGGACCGGCTCTCACGCCACCGGCTGGCGCTCTGTTTTGCCCTTTCACAATCCCCGGCACTGGCGAAGCAGTCCGAAGCGACCGGTAAAGAGTTGCAACAGCGGGCCCTTGAATTGACCCGGCGCTGCGAGGCGCTGGAGAAGTGCAGCGGACTGGCGCTGCGAATGCGCGAAGGCAGCGTGATTCTTTGCGCGCTCGCCAACACTTACCCCGACCGCTTGCGCAAGTTATTTATGGAAACAGTCCGTGAGATATCGGGCGAGATTACCGCATCAATTCAGGAATATAACCGGGAAATCCGCACGGATACCCAACTCGGCAAGCTGAACGCCGAGCTTGAGTCGGTTCGGGGACGAACGCTGCAGGTGGCTGTACCGGAAGCGTCAAATACGGCCGCGGTGCTGAATGCCGTGGATTGTGTTATCGAGCGGTTCGAGCCGATTATTCTGGATGCGATCGGCCAGATTGCGATACTGGGGGAGGATATTGAAGCGGCTTTTAAATTGCCGCCGCTTAAGGAGACGACCGAAGCCACGGAAAAACGCAAAACAGAAGATGCCCGCGAAAAATCCGCCGCGGCGGCCGCTTACTGGTGGGCCAATGGCGCCCGCGCCCTTGGTGGATTGACGATACTGCTGGGCGTGATCTGGCTGGCGGCGGGAGTTTCCACACCCCAACCGAACGCCATGGCGGTAAACGGCCCGGTCGGCTTACAGCCGCTGTACACCGGTGCGTTACCACCGGTGCATTTTGCGCGGCATAATATTGTTCCAAACGCCCCGCCGCTGTCGCCGGCGCCGTTAATCGCGCCACAACCGGTTTTCATTCCCCCCGCACCGATGGCCTCCAGACGGCCGCAGGTCCGGCCCCGGCCGCATTTGCCATGGCAACGACCGCCGAATCAATTCCCGCCGGATAGAAATCCCCCGATGTATGAATTGCGCCCTGTCCCGCCGGGGCAATAATGGCGCCTATCATTTTCGGCACGGCTGGGCTTATTGCGATGGATTTCGTCCGCCAAAAGTTCCATAGGGCTTAAACCAAGAAGTGTGCGCACAATATCGGCCCGGAGCAGGCGGACGCGCTGCGTGCAATTTTTGATTAGGTTTCTACCCGGCGGTAGTGTATAATTGATAAATTGGTGTTTGGCTGGCGTGAGGTTACCGTTATGGACTTCAAACGCATTCTTGTTCTGGCAAAGCCGGAGATGTCGGGTTCAAATTTCATCGAGGGAACCCGTCGGCAGTGCGATGTCGTCATTATTGAAACCATGGAACAGGCCATCAGCCAGCTTCGCGGCGGCCGGTTTGATGCGGTTATTTCCCAAGCCGGCGATTTTCTGGCGTTGGAACGCATGGCCGCGTCCCTGCAGTCCAGTCTGATACTTAATACGATCGGTGAAGGCGTGTGCCTGGTTGATTCCTCCGGCCGCGTCGCCTGGACCAACAACCGCATGAAAACATGGAGCCATGAGGTAAGCAACCGCATCTTTGACACGTGTCGCAGCGCCATCGACTTTTTCAACAAGGCGGCTGAATCGGCCGCGTCGCCCCAGGAAAAACCCCCGCCAAAATCAAGAAAATTCGCCTTAAATATTGATGACACCAGCTTCTATGAAATTGTTTGCTCGCCGGTGCTGGAAGAAAACGGCCGTGTGGCGCATGTAGTGGCGGTTTGCTGGGACGCATCCCATAATCGCCTCCTGCAGCAGAAACTTGATGCGATTGACCAGGCGGGCCGCGAATTGGTCCGATTGGACACCGAATCCATCGCCGGGATGGACATGATCAGCCGGCTGCGCCTGCTGGAGGAAAAGATCATCAAGTTCTGCCGGCAACTCATGCATTTTGACCATTTTAATATCCGCCTCCTGGAACGCAGCACCAACAAGCTGGAGCCGGTGATCAGCGTCGGCATGCCGGCGGAAGCCTCGGACGTGGAACTTTTCTGTTCGCCGGAAGGCAACGGCATCTGCGGGTTTGTGGCCGCCACGGGCCGGTCCTACATTGCGTCTGATGCGCAAAAAGACCCGCGCTATGTTCCCGGGCTGGACACGGCCCGCAGCAGCCTGACCGTGCCGCTGACGTTGAAGGACAAGGTGATCGGCGTTTTTAACATCGAATCCGATACGCCGGCATTTTTCAGCGAGGATGACCGGCAATTTACCGAAATTTTCGCGCGCTATGTCGCCATCGCCCTTAACATTCTGGAATTGCTGGCCGAAGAGCGCCGCACCACCAGCGGCCGGCTGGTGGAGGATGTCGCCTGTGAAATGGCCGGCCCGATCAATGACATTGACACGCTCGCCGCCCGCCTGCTGGACATGGGCGAAAAAACCGATGATGAACGCCGCATGCTGAAGGCCATCATTCGCCAGGCCGACACGCTCCGCGAAACACTCCGCGGCGCCGGCCGCGGCGGGCCGGTCCTGCGCGGGTCAAAATCCATACCGGATAACGTGGATGTTTCCTGGCTGCAGAATAAACGCATCCTTGTGGCCGATGATCAGGCCAACTCCCGCGATGCCTTGCGCGGTGTCCTGGTTTGCTGCGGCTGCCAGGTTGAATTGGCGTCCGATGGGGAAGAGGCCATCGCCCTGCTGGCGGGTCAACCCCGGTTTGACCTAGTCATCTCCGATATCCGCATGCCCCGCAAAAATGGTTATGAAGTGTTCAGCGCCGCTCAAAAGCTGGGACACAGGCCGCCTGTTGTTCTTATGACCGCCTTCGGCTGGGATCCGGAACATCAGATTGTGCGCGCCACGCAGGAAGGCATGGCCGCGGTTCTGCCTAAACGCTTTGACGTGGCCCAGTTGCTGCATGTCATACGCAAGGCCATGCATGGCTCCGCGGCCGGCGGTTAACCGCAAATTCAATGCAAGCGGGGCAATTGTCGGCAAATCCCGCATCAGGCGGCTTCCGGGCAAGACCGGAAAACCGGTTTTGTTATCGCCCGCGGTCGCCCGCACTACCGTATTTGACACAATTGGTATACGCTATCCCCCATCGCAATGCATGCGAACTGATATTATTTGAGGAGTGACGGCGTGTCCATGGAACAGATTTCGGCGGTTTTGGATTTTTTTAAGATTGAACTCCCCTCCTGGGGCTTCGCCGATACCGGCACGCGATTCGGAAAATTTCTGCAGGATGCCGCCGCCGTAACTGTCGATGAGAAAATGGCGGACGCCGGCCATGTGCATAAGCTGACGGGCAGTTGCCCCACCGTGGCCGTGCATGTGCTGTGGGATTTTCCGTCCGGTCGGACCGCAGCGGAAATTTCCGCACTTGCCGCGGCCGCCGGAATAAAAATCGGCTCGATCAACCCGAATGTTTTTCAGGATCAGCAATACCGGTGGGGAAGCCTGTGCAACCGTGACCCGGCCGTGCGGCAAGCCGCAATCTCTCATATCAAAGATTCGGTAAAAATAGGCCGGGAAACCGGCAGCGGCCTGCTGTCCCTGTGGCTGGCGGACGGCCTGAATTACCCGGGTCAGGCGGATATTATCGCCCGCAAGAAATGGCTGGCGGATGCGTTAAAGACCGTGCACGGCATGCTGCCGCCGGAGATGACCATGCTTGTGGAGTATAAGCCGTTTGAACCGGCGTTTTATGCAACGGACATCGCAGACTGGGGCATGGCGTTGTTGCTGGCAAAAGCCGCCGGCCCCCGGGCCAAAGTGCTGGTGGACACGGGGCATCATTATCAGGCGACGAATATTGAGCAGATTGTCGCGTGGCTGCTGGATGAGAACATGCTTGGCGGGTTTCATTTTAATGACCGCAAATATGCGGATGACGACTTGACCATCGGATCAATTGATCCTTACCAGATATTCCGCATCTTTCACGAAATCCATAACCACCACTTCCGCACCGGGTCGCTTCCTCGGATTGCCTACATGGTGGACCAGAGCCATAACCTTAAACCAAAAATTGAAGCCATGATTCAGACGGTGGACATGGCCCAGCAGCTTTACATAAAAGCCGCGATAGTGGACCGCAAGAAGCTGGCTGCAGCCCAAGCCGCGGAAGATGTGGTTGCCAGCGAAAATCTGCTGCGTGACGCCTATTTGACGGATGTGCGGCCGCTGCTGGCGGAATGGCGGAAATCGCGGCAATTGCCGGCGGATCCGCTGGCCGCCCACCGTGACAGCGGCTATGAGAAACGCATCGCCGCCCAGCGCCGGGCCGCCCACGGACAAAAGGGCGGAGGCGCGTACGCCTGATCACCCCCTGCCGGGTGGTTTGGCCGGTATCCGCCGATATCTGCCGGTGGTACGGCGGCGGCATAAGGATCGGATTTATGCACGCACAATCTGAAACGCCGAGTCCTGAAAAACTGCTGCGCCGCTGGGTGTGGCTTTTTCTCGGCTGCCTGCTTGACGGGATTGTGTTTATGGCCATCGGGCTGGCCATGGTTTTCTTCATGCCGCAGCACGGAACGGCGGCGTTCTGGCTGACAACGGTCGGCGGCACGGGAGCGTGTGCGTGTGCCGGCGGGGCGATTTACTGTCTTAACAAACTTGCCGCCCGAACATCATCCCGCCGCGGAAACCGATTTTTACTGCTGGGCAATAATCTGGCCGGCCGACTGCTGGTCGGCGTACAGTTCGCAACGCTTTCCCTGGTATTGCTGACCGTAACGGCGAACCTGCTGAGCTTTCATATGGCGGGCTTTCACCTCTGATGCCGCAGCAGGGATCAAAAATTCGCGGACCGCACCGGACCTTTGCCGGCAACAGTTCAACCAATGGCGGCACCCGCACTTCAAATACGGCGAGTCCGCCCACGGAGGCCTGTATGAACGTGACAACCGCAGATCATCAAATAACCAATCCACTGGCCGGC